>CAZOQH010000064.1:2659-11754 GCA_964581855.1 uncultured Flavobacterium sp. | reverse complement strand
ATTTTATAAAAGAATTATTATTCTTCCATGTAGGCTTCGATTGGAGCACAAGAACATATTAAATTTCTATCTCCGAATGCGTCATCTACTCTTCGAACAGAAGGCCAGAATTTATTTTCGTGTAAATACTCCAATGGGTATGCAGCTTTTTCTCGTGTATATGGTAAATCCCATGTGTCAGAGGTTAGCATCGCTAAAGTGTGTGGTGCATTTTTTAGAGGATTATTCGGATTGTCAGCTGTTGCTTGGTCGATTTCTTCTTTGATAGCAATTAGAGCATCACAAAAACGGTCTAATTCTTCTAAGTTTTCACTTTCTGTCGGTTCAATCATTAGCGTTCCGGCTACAGGGAATGATACTGTAGGAGCGTGGAATCCATAGTCCATAAGGCGTTTTGCAACATCTCCAACCTCTATTCCGTTTTGTTTGAACATTCTGAAATCTACAATCATTTCGTGAGCTGCACGACCCATTTCTCCTGTATATAAAATTGAGAAATGTTTCTCTAAGCGCGCCTTCATGTAATTGGCATTTAAAATAGCGATTTTAGTAGATTGGGTCAATCCTTCTTCTCCCAGCATTGAAATGTATCCGTAAGAGATTAAGCAAACCAAGGCTGATCCATAAGGAGCAGAAGAAATGGCTGTAATCGCTTTTTCTCCTCCTACTTCAACCAAAGGATTACTTGGTAAGAAAGGTACTAAGTGTTCGGCTACGCAAATTGGTCCTACTCCTGGTCCTCCTCCTCCGTGAGGAATAGCAAAAGTCTTGTGTAGGTTTAAGTGACAAACATCTGCTCCGATAGCTCCTGGGTTAGTAAGCCCTACCTGAGCGTTCATGTTTGCTCCATCCATATAAACTTGTCCTCCGTTTTCGTGAATGATGCTAGTGATTTCGATAATCGAAGCCTCAAATACTCCATGAGTAGATGGATAAGTAATCATTGCACACGAAAGATTGTCTTTGTGTTTAATAGCTTTTTCTCTTAAATCGTCCACATCAATATTTCCTTCAGGAGTTGTTTTAGTCACAACAATTTCCATTCCTGCTAGTGCAGCAGAAGCTGGGTTTGTTCCGTGAGCAGAAGCCGGAATTAAAGCAATGTTTCTGTGCCCTTCACCTCTTGATTGATGATAAGCACGAATAACCATTAGTCCTGCATATTCTCCGTTTGCTCCAGAATTTGGTTGTAAAGTTGTTCCTGCAAAACCTGTGATTTCAGTCAATTGATTTTCAAGACCTTTAAGCATTATCTGATAACCTTCTGCTTGATCTTTCGGAACGAATGGGTGAATGCTGCTCCAATTTGGTAAGCTCAATGGGAGCATTTCGGTAGCTGCATTTAGTTTCATCGTACAAGAGCCCAGCGAAATCATAGAGTGATTTAAAGACAAGTCTTTGCGCTCTAATTTTTTGATATAACGCATTAAGGCCGTTTCTGAATGATAAGAATTAAATACTTCGTGCTGTAAAAACGTTGAGGTTCTCAACAGAGAATTCTCAATAGCCGAGGTTTTAGAAAGTTCTGTAACTTTTAAAGCTTCTTTATCTAAGGCTTTAGCAAAAATCGCAATGATTTGATTGATGTCATCAATATTGGTTGTTTCGTTCAAAGCGATTTGTACATGATTGTTGTCGATGTAGTAAAAGTTCACTTCGTTTTCAAGAGCTATAGCTCTTACTTTTTCAGCCTCAGCTTTTACAACAATAGTATCGAAATATGAAGTGTTGGTTTGTTCCAAACCTAATTTAGTTAGAGCTTCGGCTAAGGTTACGGCAGAAGCGTGTACTTTGTTTGCGATGTATTGCAGTCCTTTTGGTCCGTGATAAACGGCATACATTCCTGCCATCACAGCAAGTAATACTTGAGCAGTACAGATGTTAGAAGTTGCTTTTTCACGCTTGATATGTTGTTCGCGAGTTTGAAGTGCCATACGAAGTGCACGATTTCCGTTAGCGTCAACACTTACTCCAATAATACGACCGGGCATACTGCGTTTGTATTCTTCTTTGGTTGCTATATAACCAGCGTGAGGTCCTCCGTAACCCATCGGAACTCCAAAGCGTTGGGTAGTTCCAATTACTACATCTGCTCCGAATTCTCCTGGAGGGAGTAATTTAACAAGTGATAAAATATCTGCTGCAAATGCAGTTTTAATACCTTTTTCTTGAGCTTTAGCTACAAATTCTCTGTAGTCGTTTACTTGACCGAATTTACCTGGATATTGTAGAATTGCTCCGAAGAATTCTTCTGAAAAATCAAATTTTGTGTGGTCTCCAATAACCAATTCGATTCCGATTGGTGTTGAACGCGTCTGAAGAATAGATAAGGTTTGCGGTAAGATTTCTTCAGAGACAAAAAATTTATTAACATTGTTTTTCTTTTGTTCTCTTGATCGAACATCATACAAAAGAGCCATGGCTTCGGCTGCTGCTGTTCCTTCGTCTAATAATGAAGCATTGGCAATTTCCATTCCGGTAAGCTCGATTACCGTAGTTTGGAAATTCAGGAGTGCCTCCAGACGTCCTTGAGCAATCTCTGCCTGATAAGGAGTGTAGGCAGTGTACCAACCTGGATTTTCGAAGATGTTTCGTTGGATTGGAGCAGGAAGAACAGTAGGGTGATAACCCAAACCGATATAAGTTTTAAAAACCTTGTTTTTATTTCCAAGTGCTACAATGTGATTGTAGTACTCGTGTTCTGACATAGCAGGAGCAAGTTCAAGTGATTTTTTAAGGCGAATTCCGTCAGGAAATGTTTCGTAAATTAGTTGGTCAATTGATGAAACCCCAATAGTGGATAGCATTGTATTTAGGTCGTTTTCGTTAGTAACCCCTAAATGACGTAGTGCAAATGAATCTGTTTTCATAAGAAAATTTAGGAAAATATAAAAAAATGTTGTGTTTGTAATGAGCTACAAAGATAAGGATTTTAATTAGGATAAGGAATTCATGATTAAGGATTTTTTCAAAGGAAATTAAATTTTTATCCCTACCTTTGTCAATTGAAATTTTAATTAGAAATAATGATTTCCAACGAAGAATTATATGAGGAAATAGGGGATAATCACGTTGCCTCTTCTCATGATACACCTTTACGCAAAGATGCTTTTGAGCTTTCGGATGACCAAAAAATAGAAAGCATTAAAAAAGATGTCGAGAATATTTTGAATACTCTCGGAATGGATTTGACAGACGATAGTCTAAAAGGAACCCCTAACCGGGTAGCTAAGATGTTTGTGAAAGAAATGTTTGGAGGTTTAAATCCGAAAAGAAAACCATCTTCTTCAACTTTCGAAAACAAATACAAATACAACGAAATGCTCGTTGAAAAAAATATAGTGGTATATTCAACATGCGAGCATCATTTACTTCCAATTGTTGGTCGCGCTCATATCGCCTATATTTCTAACGGAACCGTAGTAGGACTTTCAAAAATGAACCGTATTGTAGATTATTATGCCAAACGACCTCAAGTGCAGGAGCGTCTTACGATACAAGTGGTTAGAGAGTTGCAAAAAGTATTGAATACAGAGGATGTGGCTTGTGTAATTGACGCTAAACACCTTTGTGTGAATTCTAGAGGAATAAAAGATATCGAAAGTAGCACGGTAACTGCTGAGTTTGGTGGTAAATTTCAAAACGAAGAAACACGTAGAGAATTTTTAGAGTACATTAAGTTAGAAACTAAATTTTAATGGCTTGTTAGTGCATTGAGTTGTTTAATCATTAGTTAGAATATGATACACCTGAAAATATACAATTCTCTTTCGGGAGAGAAAGAACTGTTTAAACCTTTAAATGATGGTAAAGTTGGGATGTACGTTTGTGGCCCGACGGTTTACAGTAACGTGCATTTAGGAAATGTAAGAACCTTTCTTTCGTTTGACTTTATTTTCAGAACGCTTCAATATTTAGGCTACAAAGTTCGTTACGTACGAAATATAACCGATGCAGGACATTTAACGGATGACGGAGATGTGAATAACGACCGCTTCGTAAAGCAGTCTCGACTAGAGAAGTTAGAACCCATGGAAATCGTACAAAAGTATACAGTTGATTTCCATAATGTTTTAAAGCTTTTTAATCTACTTCCTCCAACAATTGAGCCTACCGCAACCGGACATATTATTGAGCAGTTAGAACTTACTCAAAAACTTATTGAAAAAGGTTATGCTTATGAGAGTAATGGTTCGGTGTATTTTGATGTACTAGAATACAATAAAAGAGGTTTGAACTACGGAGAACTTTCTCGTAGGAATATTGAAGAGCTTTTCGAAAACACACGTGATTTGGATGGACAAGGCGAAAAGAAAAATCCACAAGATTTTGCGCTCTGGAAAAAAGCTTCACCCGAACATATTATGCGATGGCCCTCGCCTTGGGGAGACGGATTCCCAGGTTGGCATTTAGAATGTACAGCAATGAGCACCAAGTATTTGGGCGAGCAATTTGATATTCACGGAGGCGGAATGGATTTGAAGTTTCCGCATCACGAATGTGAAATCGCACAAGGAAAAGCCTGTAACGATGTTTCTCCGGTTCGATATTGGATGCATGCCAATATGCTTACGATGAACGGACAACGCATGAGTAAATCTACCGGAAATTATATCCTTCCGATGCAACTCATTACTGGAGAAAACGATTTCTTCGAAAAAGCATTTGCTCCAAGTGTACTTCGCTTTTGTTTTTTACAAGCCCATTACAGAAGCGTGTTGGATATTTCAAACGATGCGATGTTGGCTTCCGAAAAAGGTTTTGATCGTTTGATGGAGGCTATTAAGTTACTTGATGATTTAAAAACTTCATCAGAATCCTCATTTAATGTTTCGGAATGGAAACAGAAGTGTCTGGATGCTTTGTTAGATGATTTCAACAGTCCGATTTTAATCGCTAATCTGTTTGAAGCAGTAAAATTCATAAATTCTGTAAAAGAAAATAAAGCTACAATTACGCCTTCTGATTTGGCACTTCTCAAAGAAACAATTACCGCCTTTGTATTCGATGTTTTAGGTCTGCAAAACAACAATCAGTCTGAAACAAATCATGATAAGCTCGAAGGGGTTGTCAATATGCTTATCGGTATGCGAAACCAAGCTAGAGCAGACAAAAATTGGGCACTATCTGACCAGATTAGAGATGAACTTTTAGCACTCGGAATCCAACTCAAAGATTCTAAAGACGGAACTACTTTTAGTTATTAATCATCCAAATGAAATACCAACATAGATACGATTGGATTATTAATCTGGGCGGATTTTTGTGGTGGTTGATTATTCGTTTTGGAAGAACCAATTTAACCGAAGAACAAACCCATAAATACGACTTTAGAAACTTTTTGTTTGTGGTGTTACTGGTTTTTATTGCAGTGTTTGTTTTTTATAAAATCTAGAACCGAAATTTACAAGGTTAATTATTGAATTCACAACGGTTATTTTCCTATTTTTGCACCCATGAAAAATTGGTTCGCTAAGTGGTTTGATACAGAATATTACCACATTCTTTATAAAGACAGAGATTATCAAGAAGCAGGAATGTTTATCGAGAACATTACCTCTTATCTAAATTTACCCGAAAACGCAAAAGTATTGGATTTAGCTTGTGGCAAAGGACGTCATTCGGTTTATCTAAATCGATTAGGTTATGACGTTATCGGAGCTGATTTATCCGAAAATAGTATCAATGAAGCCAAAAAACACGAAAATGAAACACTGCATTTTAAGGTTCACGACATGAGGGATCCTTTTGATGAAAAATTTGATGCCATTTTCAATTTATTTACCAGTTTTGGGTATTTCGAGAACGAAGAAGATAATTTAGCCACACTAAAAGCAATCAAAGAAAGTCTTTCGGAATTTGGTTTTGCTGTATTAGACTTCATGAATGTTGAAAAAGTGATTTCCAATTTAGTGACTTCCGAAGTAAAAACCGTTGACGGAATTGATTTTCATATCAACAGAAGACACGAAAATGGATATATTTATAAAGATATTTCTTTTGAAGATAAAGGGCAAGAATATGAATTTACCGAAAGAGTAAAAGCCTTTACTTTAGAAGATTTTGAGCAGATGATGGACGAGGCAGGAATTTATTTACTAGATGTTTTCGGAGATTATAAACTCGGGAAATATTACAAAAACACTTCAGACAGACTAATAATGATTTTCAAATAATTTATGCAATATCTGCTCCCTCTTTTATCGGTTATTATCGGTTACCTTATTGCTGTAATCTTAAAACCATCCAACAAGAAAAACATCAAATTACTATTGGCTTTTAGCGGTGCTTTTCTACTTTCTATTACTGTGATGCACTTATTGCCCGAGGTGTATGACTATGCTATGCACAGTGGAACTCACGGACATCATGACCATTCGGTCGGATATAGAGTAGGAGCATTTATAATGGTCGGAATTCTTTTTCAAATTATACTAGAGTTTTTCTCTAAAGGAGCCGAACACGGTCACGTTCATGGACAAGAAAAGCTGAATTCTATGCCTTGGACACTTTTTATAAGCTTGTGTTTGCATGCGCTTTTAGAAGGAATGCCTGTGAGTCATCATCACGATTTAGCACTCGGAATAGCCATTCACCATTTGCCAATCGCTATTATTTTAACTACATTTTTTGTAAACGGAGGTTTGGATAAAAAATGGATTCTCTTATTCATGGTTGTTTTTGCTTTTATGACTCCATTAGGAACGTTATTATCCGAAAGAGTTCCGCTGCTAACGAATTATTATATGGAAATTTCGGCCGTAGTTATCGGAATTCTCTTCCATATATCTTCTACTATTATTTTTGAAAGTAGTGAAAACCATAAATTTAATTTTGCTAAAATATCGGTTATTGTTTTAGGAATTGTTTTGGCTTATTTTGTTTAATCGAATGTTTTTATACAATAACTTCAAACCTATCTCTATCATTCAAAAACCCTAATTTCTCTCGAATTTCATTTTGCGGTTTCTTGTCTAGAATTGCATAAAAAATTCCCTCTAAAAGCTGTGGTTGAATTATATGTTTTCCTAAATAGTCGATGATTTGAGTATGTCCTGAATATTCGTTCTGGTTTTTGTCTGTTCCTACTCGGTTGACTCCGATAGTATAAACCATATTTTCGACTGCTCGTGCTTGTAGTAAGATATCCCAAGCCTCAATTCGCTTTGTAGGCCAATTGGCTACGTAAATGAGCAAATCATAGTCTTCGGTATTTCTAGAAAAGACCGGAAAGCGCAAATCATAACAGACCAAAAGACAAATGTCCCAATCTTTATATCTTACGATTAACTTTTCTGTTCCAGTTTTATAATTGTGATGCTCACCAGCTAAAGAAAATAAATGTCTCTTGTCGTATTTTTTGTAAGTTCCGTTCGGGTAAACGAAAAACAACCGGTTGTAAAAGTTGCCATCTTCTTCTATGACCAAACTTCCTGTAATGGCTATTTGCTTTTGAATAGCAGTTTGAACCATCCACGAAACTGTTTTTCCGTCTTCGGGTTCAGCTACTTTTTGAGGATGCATCGTAAATCCGGTCGAAAACATTTCAGGAAGTACAATCAATTCTGTATCAGAGGTTAAATTGTTTATTTTAGCTTCAAAGTTTTTCAGATTTTCGTCTATGTTTTCCCAAATTAAATCTGCTTGGATTAGAGCAATTTTCATTGTTTTTTTATTTTTTAAGCAACTGTTTGTACAAATATACATCTTATATAAAAACGACTATTATGAAAAATATTTTTGCTTTTATTTTATTGGGAATAATCTTGAGTTCTTGTTCGGATGATAATGACAGTATAGGTTATGTGTCGGATTGTGAGGTGATTTCTCAAGTGATAGACGAAGTTCCATTTCAAGAAATTGAAACGGACAATTATTTTATTACTGATATAATACTTCATCAAGACTGTTTGGAAATTACTTTTACTTCGAGCGGTTGTGACGGAAGTACGTGGAATGTAAATTTATTCAGTACAGATGTTTTGTTTGACGCTTTGCCTTTACAACGAGCGGTTAAAATGGAGTTGTTGTCAGAAGAAGTTTGTTTGGCTATTGTGGAAAAAACGGTTTCCTTCGATTTAGTTACTTTTCAGATAGAAGGACAAAACGAAGTGCCTCTGAATATCGAAGGCTGGGAAGAAACGATTATTTATCAGTATTAGCTGCTACCGTGTTTTGATGAAATTTCTCAAAAAGCTCAATTGTTTTTCGGTTAATTTCTTCGAAAGTCAAACGGTCTTTAGATTGATAGAAAAACATAAACGAATAAGGTTTGTTTAAGTTTTCTTTGAGCAAATGTTGGTTAAGGCGATATGTTTCGCGCAAAATCCGTTTGTAATAATTTCTATCAACGGCCTTTTTAAAGTATTTTTTTGAAACAGAAACGCTTATCTGAAACGGAATTTCTGTGTTCTCGTGCTCCAAATAAGCCAAACGCAACGGATATTTAGATACCGACTTGCCTTCGGCAAACAACTTCTGTATTTGTTTTCGACTTTTTAACTTCTCGTGCTTCGGATAAGTGAATTTCATGCGTCAAAAATACAAAAAAGCATCTTCTAAATGTTCGATTTTAAATTCCGTACCTCGCACTAATACCGCAATAATATCAAAGCGTGCATTCACATCAAGGTCTTTCGAGACGATGTATTGGTCAAAAGCCTGAACCAAAAGCCTGATTTTCTTCGGATTGACAAAATCTTGAGGGTTTCCAAATCCAAGCGAACTCCGGGTTTTTACCTCTGCTGCGATGAGCAAGTTTTCTTTTTGAGCAATAATGTCAATTTCTGCTTTTTGAAACCTCCAATTTTTGTCCAAAATCGTAAACCCCTTCGAAATCAGGTATTCAATAGCTTTTTCTTCTCCAATTTTTCCTAATTCGTTATGTTCTGCCATTTCTGTTTTTTTATGGTGTGTCCTTTCAGGTCGGGCTATTCGCTTTATCTTTTGTTCCGTTTCACTCCACAAAAGGATGTCGCTGCTATCCCTCATACGAGTTAAGGCTTCGAATTCATAAACCGGATTTGAGTCGAACTTTCCGAAACTTCAAATTCGATTTCTTTTCCAAGAACGAGCGCTCTGTTATCCGAAAGATG
>CAZOQH010000064.1:0-2559 GCA_964581855.1 uncultured Flavobacterium sp. | reverse complement strand
GCTTTCGGAACCGAAAAAGGCATAATCGAATGTAAAGTAGCGACTCCCAAGTTGTGAATATGCGAATGCAAAACCGTAACATCACTAAAACCCATAACCCATTTTGGTTTTTGTATAAACTTAGAGAAGTTGATTTTGTCAATAATCCGAACAGTTCCGTAACCTCCTCTAGCACACCAAATCCCTTGGACCGAATCGTCATCAAGCATCGCCTGAAAATCGTTTGCTCTTTCGCTATCCGAACCTCCTAACTGAAAGTTATCCAAACCAATGGTTTGTCCGAGCTTGACTTTCAAACCCCAACCTTCTAGGAGCTTAATGGCTGGTTGAGCTTCTTCAGGAGTAAATTTTCGTGCAGTACAAACCAAGGCAATGGTATCGCCTTTTTTTAAATAAGGAGGAATTTTCATTTTTGTTAAAATCTTTTTCCAAAGATAAACATTTTCGCAGAACGTACTTTTGGCTAAATTTGTAAAAAAACGAAGTGAAAAATATATTTATACTACTATTATTTGTCGGATTTCTTTTTTCTTGTTCTTCCCAAAACGGAATTGACTATAGCAAGCTTCAGACCGGAGATTTGATTTTTGTAGAGGCTAAACAAAAAAATTTGTCGGGAGCCATCAATCGAGTTACTCAAACCTCAGAAGTCGAAAACTTTGATCACGTAGCAATAATCGAAATTACTTCAAACGGAATCTTTGTTTTACACGCCTCTACCAAATCAGGTTCTAACAAGCAATCGTTGGAGGATTTTTATACAGAAAACTTAAAAAATCATCAAAACATGGTGGTTTATAGGCTTAAAAAAGATTATCAAAAAGCAATCCGACCAGCTATTATAAAGGCAAATTCGATGTTAGGAAAGCCCTATAATTGGAGTTATATCTTAAACGAAGAAAGTTACTATTGCTCGGATTTTATTGAAAGAATTTTTCGAGAAGATAGTGTTTTTGAGCACATTCCTATGAATTTTAAAAATCCTGAAACCCATCAAATTGATGATTTTTGGGTGCAATTTTATCAAAAATTAGAACTCGAAATTCCTCAAGGCCATCCTGGAACAAACCCTAATCAATTGGCTTCTTCTCATAAATTGATAAGAATAGGACCCGTAGTAGGAATAAAATGATTTTTAATTTCTTCCGGTCTTTCATTCTGTTTTTAACGTTTAGAGATTTGTAAAGTCTCTGCTATTTTTCTTATTTTTGATAAATTTATGATTATGAAGTTTGCGAAAATAATATTTTTCATTGCGTTTTTCCTCTTTTCCTTTCAAGGAAAGGCATCTTTTGTGCTTCTTCCGATGGACGCAGATTCGCAAAAAAATCATCTGAAAGCATACGGAATTACGTATTGGGTATTAGAACAAGAATATAAAGTTAGCTGGTTGTTGAATTATAGAGGAGGTTCATTTTTACTTCCTGATACAGACAAAATTCGTAAGGAATGTCAGATTAGAGGTGTGAGTTTTGAGGTGCTTTCGGACACACAAGCAAACTCTATTTTATCAGAAATAAGCAGCCCTTCTTTAAATATGGAAACTGTAATTTTAGAAAAAGCACCTAAAATTGCGGTTTATACTCCCAAAGGGAAAAACCCATGGGACGATGCAGTAACATTGGTGTTGACTTATGCTGAAATTCCGTTTGACGAAATTTATGATGAAGAAATATTAGCTGATACGTTATTGATGTATGAATGGCTCCATTTACATCACGAAGATTTTACCGGACAATACGGGAAGTTTTTCGGAGCCTATCGAAACGCTCCTTGGTATATTCAACAAAAAAAAGAAGCTGAAGAAATGGCTGCAAAATTGGGTTACCAAAAAGTATCGGATTTGAAACTTGATGTGGCAAAAAAAATTCGAGATTATGTAATAGGAGGAGGGTTTATGTTTGCCATGTGCTCGGCTACAGATAGTTTTGATATTGCGCTATCAGCAGAAGATGTAGATATTTGTGAGCCTATGTTTGATGGAGATCCAAGCGATGCGGACTATCAATCGAAAATTGATTATTCCAGAACTTTTGCATTTAAAGACTATGTTTTGGAACGAAATCCAAATGTTTATGAATTTTCGGATATTGACACTACTCAAGATAGAATAAAGTCGATTCCGATGGATGTTGATTATTTTACATTAATGGATTTTTCTGCAAAATGGGATCCGATTCCTACCATGCTTTGCCAAAATCACACCAGGCTCATAAAAGGCTTTTTTGGACAAACTACAGCTTTTTCAAGAGATAAAATCAAATCCAACATTTTGATTTTAGGAGAGCTCAAACTCAATGGCGAAGGAAGATATATTCACGGAACAAAAGGTAAAGGAATGTTTACCTTTTATGGAGGGCATGATCCTGAAGATTATCAACATAGAGTAGGAGATGCGCCAACGGTTTTGGATTTGCACCCTAATTCCCCAGGATATAGATTAATACTTAATAATGTTTTATTTCCAGCAGCCAGAAAAAAACCACAGAAAACGTAGTAGATAAATGTTAAAAAATTTTTTTTAAGTTTTTTTAACATAAATAAGGTGGTAAATTAGAA
>CAZOQH010000063.1:0-12138 GCA_964581855.1 uncultured Flavobacterium sp. | reverse complement strand
AAACGGGAGCATTAGGATGAATGTTTTTCAGTTCTGTTTTAGATTTTGCAATCTGGTAACCTTTATTTTTGTATTGCGTATATAAATCTTGCTTGTCTTTTCTTTTTTCGGAATTGAAAAAAATATCTCCACCTCCCATCAGCACATCGAAACCTCGTTCTAAATATTGTTGAGCAATATCTTCTTGTGCATTTCTTTTGGAAGAATTAGCCATAAATCCGGCTGGGGTAGCATGCGTAATGGCAACTGTAGTAACACAACCTGCTAGTTTTCCTGCTTTTTTGAATTTCAACCAAATCGGAGTGTATTCTTCTTTGTTTGCACCCACATTTACAGAACCATTTCTCACTCGATGACCACTTCCCCAAGACGAACTAGCAGCAGCCGAATCAGTAACAATAGAACTAGCGGAAGACATGTCCATTAGTGCTCTTGAAACCTTATTTTCTTGATATAAACTCATCCAGTTTGATGGCTTTCCATATTTGCGATTTAAGAAAATATCAGTCATCGAAAGTGTTCCGGAACTCATCCCGTCCGAAACCATTACAATAATATTTTTTGGACTTTTGTTGGAATAAGTCGGGACATCAAGCGTTTTTGAAATTCCGTTTAGCGGATATAAAAGTCCTGTTCCTACTGTGGCAATCGATCCGATTTTAAAAAATTTCCTTCTGTCCATTCCTAATTGTTTTACCTACTGATATTTGTATGGGGTAAATATAAGAAGATATTTTTTCGAACAGATTACCAATTTGTTATTTCTCTTCTTCTTTTTTTGTTTCTTCCTCTTCTTTTAGAAAAACGTATTTTATCTTGATTTTTTCTTCGGTTGTGGTGTGTGTATGAGGGTCTGAAACAAAATTTCCTTTCTCGTCAAAATGTTTCATAAAAGGATCTTTATACGGGTTGAAATCGGGTTTTTCCCAATCGTATTTGTAGATTTTTTTATATTCTTCGGGAGTATCTACTAAAAAGGTCAAAATTATTCCGGTTATAAATCCTCCGAGATGTCCTTCCCAACTCATTCCGTCTTTTACGTCAGGAAACATATACCAAAGCATTCCTCCGTACAGAAAAACAACCACAAACGAAAGAGCAGAAAGCTGATAATTCTTGGTTAAAACTCCTTTGAAAAAAATAAAACTAACCAGTACGTAAATTAGCCCACTCGCTCCGATATGAAAAGATGGACGTCCGATAAGCCAAGTGATAAAACCCGATAGTAAAATTCCGACAATCAGTACAAAATACGTTTGTTTTTTATAAAAATACTGCATCATAACCAGCAGTACAAATAAGGGAATGGAGTTGTTGTAGAGATGTTCCAGATCTCCGTGGATAAAAGGACTTAGCAGAATGCCTAATAATCCTTTTAAGTCTTTTGGGTAAATTCCGAAACGAGCAAAGTTCATCCCCGATTTGGTTTCTATCCAAAACACCAACCATATTAAAAAGATGGCTATAAATGGTAGGCGGAATATTTTGTAGTTTATTTTCAAGTGTTGAGTTGTTGATTTGTTGAGCCGTTTAATTGTTTAGAAAAAGACGTTAAGACTTTTGCCTTTCGACTAACGGACAATTATCTTTGTCAAAAACATATCCAATTTTATATTTCGGATATTTTGTCAGTATAAAGATAAGAAAATGACACCAAACGAACTATTTGATTTTCTGGAAGAAAAAGTGGATTTGTACAACCATCCTAACTTTATTGAAAGTGATCCGATTCAAATTCCGCATCAATTCAGCTTAAAACAAGATGTTGAGATTTCTGGCTTTTTGGCAGCTTCGATTGCTTGGGGAAATCGAAAAATGATTATCAGAAATGCACAAAAAATGATGGAACTCATGGGAGGAACTCCTTATGATTTTGTGATGAATCATACTGACAGCGATTTGGAGAGACTTCAAAACTTTGTACACCGGACTTTTAATTCTGATGATTTTGTAGGATTTATCAAAGGACTGAAAAATGTGTATTTGCAATATGATTCGCTTGAAAATATTTTTAATCGACACGAAGATTTACAACTCTCTATTCATCATTTTAAAAATGATTTTTTTGACGGAACTCATTTGCCTCGGACAGAAAAACATATTTCTGACCCACTAAAAGGTTCGGCTGCTAAACGAATAAATATGTTTTTGAGATGGATGGTTAGAAATGACCAAAGAGTAGATTTCGGAATTTGGGAAAGCATTTCACCTGCCCAACTATCGTGTCCGCTTGATGTACATTCCGGAAACGTAGCCCGAAAGTTAGGCTTGCTTATCCGAAAAAAAAACGATGCCAAAGCGCTTCAAGAACTGGATTTGAACTTGCGGAAATTAGACCCAAATGACCCGGTAAAATACGACTTTGCTCTTTTCGGGTTGGGAGTTTTTGAGGGGTTTTAAAAAACGGATAAAAAAACTCCGACAGCGTTTTAAATTCTGTCGGAGTTAATAATTTTATCTTTCAAACTCTTTTAGTGTGGTAGTAATAATCGAAACACATTCCAAGAGTTGTTCTTCGGTCATGACTAGTGGTGGTGCAAAACGAATAATATTTCCGTGAGTTGGTTTTGCCAATAATCCGTTTTCTTTTAGGCGAACACAGATATTCCAAGCCGTTTCGCTTTCTTCGGTATCGTTGATTACGATAGCATTTAAAAGTCCTTTTCCACGCACTAAAGTTACAATATTACTGTTTTGAATATATTCATTCATTTTTTGTCTGAAAAGCTGTCCGAGTTTATCAGCGTTTTCGGCTAGATTTTCTTCTTTAACTACTTCAAGGGCAGCTACAGCAACCGAAGCTGCAATTGGATTTCCCCCGAAAGTAGAACCGTGTTGTCCGGGTTGGATCACATTCATGATTTCATCATTTGCCAAGACAGCCGAAACAGGATAAACGCCTCCCGAGAGCGCTTTACCTAGGATTAAAATATCGGGTTGAACATTTTCGTGGTGAACCGCAAGCAATTTTCCGGTTCTGGCAATTCCGGTTTGTACTTCATCAGCTATAAAAAGTACGTTATGTTTTTGACACAATTCTTTGGCTTTGGTCAAATAACCCTCACTCGGAACATAAACTCCTGCTTCTCCCTGAATAGGTTCTACCAAAAATCCAGCAATGTTTTTTTGGGTAGAAAGTACGTTTTCTAATGCTTCGAGATTATCATATTCTATCGAAATAAATCCGTCTGTATAAGGTCCGAAATTTTTTCGTGCATTTTCGTCATTCGAGAACGATATAATTGTAGTGGTTCGTCCGTGGAAGTTACCTTCACAAACAATGATGTTGGCTTGTTTTTCTGGAATTCCCTTTTTTTCATAAGCCCATTTTCTACAAATTTTGATAGCGGTTTCAACGGCTTCAGCACCCGAATTCATCGGAAGAACTTTATCGAATCCGAAGTAATTTGTTATATATTGTTCGTACAGACCTAGTTTGTCGTTGTAGAAAGCTCTTGAAGTAAGAGCTAGGGTTTGTGCTTGGTCAATCAGAGCTTGTGTTATTTTAGGATTGCAATGTCCTTGATTTACAGCAGAATATGCTGATAAAAAGTCGTAGTATTTTTTTCCTTCTACGTCCCATACATATACACCTTCTCCTTTGTTTAACACAACCGGAAGCGGATGATAGTTATGTGCTCCGTATTTATTTTCTAATGCGATAGCTTGCTCTGAACTTAACTTCATAATGTATATTTAAAAAAAATTAGAATTAAAAACATTTCAATAAAAGATGTTTTTTTACGCGAATTGTACAAAGGTAACAAAAAAATCCGTCTGGTTTTTAGCCCAAACGGATTTTAATTTAGTTATAACTTTTACGGATTATTCTCCTAAAGCCTCTGCTACTTTGGCTTTTAGTTCGGCTCCTCTTAGATTTTTTGCGATGATTTTTCCTTCTGAATCTAGTAAGAAAGTTGCAGGAATACTTTGAACATTATATTGTTTTGCAATTGGGTCTTGCCAAAATTTAAGATTAGATACTTGTGTCCAAGTTAATTTATCAGTTGCAATTGCTTCTAGCCATTTTTCTCTTTGGTCTTCTCTGTCTAATGAAACTCCGATTATATTCAGTCCTTTGTCGTGAAATTCATTATATAATGCTACTACATTCGGATTTTCAATTCTACAAGGTCCGCACCACGAAGCCCAAAAATCAATAAGGGTTACTTTCCCCATAGATTCTTTAAGAGAAACCATATTTCCGTCAGGGTCTGGAGCCGAAAAATCTGGAGCCACTTGTCCGATTGAAGTTGTAGAAATTTCTTTTATTCTTTCTTCTAGTTTTTTTCCGATTTTAGTAGCCTTTAGTTCTGGTGCCAATGCCTCGAAGCTAGATTTTGTTTTTTCAAAATCTATTGATGAATTATTGATTGTTTGAGATAATAATATTAAGGCAATATAAGAGTTAGGATTTTCAGAAGGATAGCTCTCCATGTAATTTCTAAGATTTTGCTCTAAGTCTTTGTATTCTGCAGAAAGTTTATTGATAAGGGCAGTATCATTAGCTTGTCTGGCATCTTGCATAATCTTCATGTTTTCGTTTTGGAAATTGCCTATTTTTTTCTGTAATTTTTCAAAATTGTCATTAAATTTTGTAAGCTCTTCGTTGTTGTAGGTTCCAGAAACGGTACTTGCGTGCAAACTGTCTTTATAGGCAGTAATTACAATGTCTTTGTTTTCTAACACAAAAGGAATTTTCCATTGAAGGGTTCCGATTTGAAGATAAGCAAATTCTATTTCGTTGGCTTTTCCTGAAAATTTGAATTGTCCGTCTTTGACAGCAGCTGTATCAATAGCCGTTACTTCCCCTAGTTCGTTAGCAAGTTCAATAAAAACTTGTTCTCCATCTGACACTGAATCAATGGTTCCGGTTACGGTATATCCGTCGGTTACTTCTTGGTTACACGAAGTTAAAAAGGTAGCAAATAAGGCTACAAATAAGATTTTTTTCATTTTTTATCTAATTTTAGGTTGCAAAGATAAAATATTTATTCTTTTACTAGAAACTCAATATCAGTAAGAAGTCGTTCCATTTCTTCGGTATCAGTCCCGTCATAAAAACCTCTGATTCTTCTCTTTTCATCTACTAAGATGAAATTTTCGGTATGTACCATGTCGTATAATTCGTCCATACTACCCGTTTTTACAGCTAAATACGACTTTCGAGCGATGTAAAATATGTCTCTTTTGTCTCCTGTTACTAGATTCCATTTGGTATCATCTACACCTTTTTCTAAAGCATAAGCTTTTAAGACTTCGGGAGTGTCAATTTCAGGAATTACAGTATGCGAAAGCAACATCACGTTGGGGTATTGTTGGATTTTGTCTTGAAGCCAAACCATATTGTCTTTCATAATAGGGCAGATGGTAGGGCAAGTCGTAAAGAAAAAGTCGGCTACATAGATTTTTCCTTCATAATCTTTATGAGAAACAAGTTTGTTGTTCTGATTAGTAAATTCCCAATCTTCAATTCGATGATTGATAGTGATGTGCTCAACCAAACTATCCACAAGTTCTGGACTTACGTCTGAAGGAGAAAAAACAGGTAGTGTTTTTTGAGGCTTAAGGGCATTGTAGAAAAGGAAAAGGATTATTCCCGAAATAATAAATAAGAAAATAAAAAACTTCTTGTAAGCTTTGAAAATCTCTAACATTTTAAATTCAAGTTTGGTCAAAGATACAATCCATTGGTTTTTAAATTAAATCAAACTTGTTAAAGTTATCCAAAAAGGCATAAAAGCTTTTGATTAGTTACGATAATTAAATTTATCTTGTATTTTTGTAAATTAGAGTCAATATAAATTACTTCTAAAACAAAGCAAAATTAACCTTAATATTAATTAAATGAAGTTACACTGTAAATTAGGACTAATTGCATTAGGTATGGCAACACTTACAGCTTGTGGAGAAAAACAAGAACCAAAATCTGAAGAAATTCACGGTATTAATTTAGCCTTTATGGACACGCTGGTTAAGCCAAGTGATGATTTTTTTAGATATGTAAACGGTAAATGGCTGGATAGCGTAGATATTCCGGCTGATAGAACTCGTTGGGGAAGTTTTGACGAACTACGTAAAAACACTGACGAAGACGTAAAAGCAATTCTTGAAGAAGCAATTCAAAGCGGAAAATACGCTTCGAATACAGATCAAGGAAAAGCAATTAACTTGTACAAAACCATAATGGACACCATTACGCGTGATAAAAATGGAGTTGAACCTCTAAAACCGTATCTAGAAAAAATTGCTGCAGTTAATAATGTATCAGACTTGCAAAACCTCCTTACGGAAATGCATAAAAATGGTGGAGGTTTAGGTTTTTTTGGAACTTACGTAAGCACAGACGCTAAAGACTCTAACCGAAATGTTGTTTATTTAGGAATAGGAACGGTAGGACTTCCTGATAGAGAGTATTATGTTTCAGATACGCCTGACAATATTGAAAAAAGAGAAAAATATGTAGAGCACGTAGCGAGAATGCTACGATTTTTAGGTGAAGACGAAGCTACCTCTAAAACGAATGCGAAGAATATTTTAGCTTTTGAAACTTCTATAGTAACTCCAACCTTAGATAGAGTTGAAAGACGCGACAGAAGGAAAACTTACAACCCGAAATCAGTAGAGGAATTACAAAAATTAGCACCATCGATTTCTTGGAATCAGTACCTGAACGAAGTTGGGTATAAAAACTTAGACAGTATTATCGTTTCGCAGCCTGATTATATTATGGCGATGGATAAAATTCTTAAAGAAGGAAATGTTGAAGATTGGAAAAGCTATATGAGATGGACCTTAATCAATGGTTGGTCAGGAGCTTTGTCAACCGAAATCGAAACAGCTGACTGGGAATTTTATAACAAAACACTACAAGGTGCCTTAAAAGAGAGACCACGTGACGAGAACGCTCTTCAAGTAATTAATACTTCCTTAGGAGAAGCTTTAGGAAAATTATATGTGGAGAAAAAATTTCCGCCTGAAGCAAAAGAAAAAGCAGAAGCTATGGTTAAAAATGTATTTATAGCTTTTGAAAATCGAGTAAACAGACTGCCTTGGATGACAAGAGCAACTAAAGATAATGCTATTGCTAAAATACATAAAACAAGAGTAAAAATTGGATATCCTGATCAGTGGAAAGATTATTCTAAATTAGAAATAGTAGCTCCAGAAGATGGAGGAACTTATTTTGAAAACAGACTTAATTTAGCAAAATGGAGATTCGAAGAAAACCTTGAGAAATTAGGTAAACCAGTAGATAAAGATGAATGGTTTATGTCGCCTCAGACTGTTAATGCTTATTTTAACCCTTCATATAACGAGATCGTATTTCCGGCAGCTATTTTACAACCTCCATTTTATGATTATAAAGCTGATGAGGCTGTAAACTATGGAGGAATCGGAGCAGTTATCGGACACGAAATTTCGCACAGTTTTGACGACTCGGGCTCTAGATACGATGCAGACGGAAATCTAGTAGATTGGTGGACAGAAGAGGATTTAGCTCAATTTACAAGTTTAGGTGGAGCTTTAGCTGCACAGTATAGCGAGTTGCAACCACTTCCAGGTGTTTTTGTGGACGGAAAATTCACTCTTGGAGAAAACATTGGAGACTTAGGAGGAATTAATGCTGCTTATGATGCTTTACAGATTTTCTTTAAAGAAAACGGCAGACCTGAGTTAATTGACGGATTCACTCCAGAGCAACGTTTCTTTATTTCATGGGCTACTATTTGGAGAACAAAATCGAGAGACGAGTTTATCAGAAATCAAGTAAAAACCGATCCTCATTCGCCTGCAATGTACAGAGCATACGTGCCTTTGCAGAATGTAGAAGCTTTTTATGAAGCATTTGATATCAAAGAAGGTGACGGAATGTATTTGGAACCAGACAAAAGAGTGAAAATTTGGTAAGCTTCTGTTAGTATATAAAACGGGCTGTCTTTGAAAGTGCAAAGACAGCCCGTTTATTTTTAGGGTAAAATCTAATTATGATTTGTGTTCTTTGTTAAAATATACTAAGTAATAATACATTTGTTTTTCTTCGTCCCATCCTTTTTCTACAAATTTTTCTGCACTTTCTGGGTTGATGAAATCCAATTTAATTTGAATGTTAGTGTCCAACTCTATTACGTTTTTCATCTTTTTACGAACATCCGTAACAGCGTTGTTGGCAATAGGGAAGTTGGTAATGTCTTCTATCGAATACTTCTCTCCTTTATCTACCTTATAATTCTTGAACTCAGGGATCAAATCAGGATTGTCTAATACTTCGTTTAAGAAATTTGTTTCTTCGAACTCGTCATTTTTTGCAAAATAATTTACCGAGCGATTCATAAACATTACTTCTTCTTTTTTGTCTTCTGCAGGCAAAACAACGTCTTTTGCAAAATCTTGAACAAATTTCAGGTATTTTTTGGTCATAAAGTTCTCGTCCTGAAAGGCATCTACATTCAAAAAATGCTCGAGCCAATATTTAGCATCATAACGATTGTTGTCTACACTCAAAATTTTATATCCTTCTTCTTTTTTATAATTAAAGATCAGGCATCCTTTGTCGAGTTTATTAAGACTTATCCCTTGTTGAAGGATTAAATCTAAGTTGGTTCCTTTCTCTTCGAACTGTAAAAAATCGTGTTTTAATTCACTTTTAAAAATTCCGATAGCATCTACCACGTTGTTGTCAATTGTTACATTGGTGAGATACGTTACATAAACCTCTCCGGTTTTTATGTGAGGGTGATTGGATTGTTCGAATAAATGCTCGGTTATTTTTTTGGATATTTCGTGAGCATTACTTGGGTTCATAAACATTTCGTTGGTCAGATTGTACATTTCGTTATACTCTAAATCAACTTCATGAGCAAACTGAAAGTAGTTTTCTTCTTTTTCTCGAAAAGGTTTAAAGAAAAACTCTTTAAGTAGAGGCGCAATTTCATCTGATAACCTATATGGGTTTTCTGATAAGAAGATTGCTTCTCCTTTGTTTTTGTTTCCTACTCTATGAATAGAGAGGTTGTCAATATTGAGGTTAAATAGGTTTATCATTTTATCATTTTATTTTTTTCCGAAAAAAATATTTTAAATTAGGAAGTGAGTTTGATGTTAAATAGTAATAAAGACTTTAGAGATTAATTCCAATTGTCGTCTGAAAAATCATCGTATCCGCCAAAATCATCATCGCCAAACATGTCTAAATCATCTTCATCAAAGTCATCCTCAAATTCGTCATATATGTTTTCTTGGTCGAATTCATCTTCGAAATTATTTTGGTCAATACCAGAAATGTCTCCGTGTGCAAACAGAAGAGAAGGGTAGGACTCTCCGTTTTGTTTTTCTTCAATAGCACCTAACTCAACGAAGAATGTAAACATATTTAAAAAGTCATAGACATAAATAATTTTGGTTTGTTGTTCGTCAAGAATATCCTTTAACACAAAGTTTTGCATAGTACTTTGTTCGCCTGGGGTTTCTCCAGTGTCAAACAGCGGAATTTCATCTTCTTGATTCCACTTGTCATCACAAGTGTAAAATGAGGCCATTTCGTTGCCATCAAAACCAAAAGCATTACTAATTGTATTGTGTAAATCTTCAAGAGTATCTGTGTCTAAAATTGCGATATCTCTAAAAATATCTTCTTCTGTATCGAGTATCACTCTAAATTTATATACCATAATAATAAAAGTTGGACTGCAAATTTAATCAGAAAAAATCATTATTGAGGTATAAATTTATTTTTGTATTTTAGCCTGTTTTTTAACATTTGATTCACGAAAATAATTACAAAATGAAATTAGCAAAAGCGATTATTCTGTCTGGCTTACTATCTGTAGGGTTACTTTTTCAATCTTGCGGTTCTTCTGCAAAAACATCTTCTAAAAAGAAAACAGAAGTTGTAAAACGAAATCAAAGTAGCTCTAAGCTAAAAACAAAACCCTACAAAAAAAATGTTGTGGCGAGTTATTACCACGATAAATTTAATGGTAGGAAAACTGCAAGTGGGGCTGTTTTTGACAATAGAAAACAAACCGCAGCACATAAAAAGCTGCCTTTCGGAACAGAAGTTAAGGTAACCAATAAGGCTAACGGAAAATGGGTGCGTGTTATCATTAATGATAGAGGTCCGTTTACTAGAGGAAGAGAGATTGATCTTTCAAAAAAAGCTTTTATGGATATTGCTGATGATCCTAAAAGTGGCTTGCTTAAGGTAGATATAGAAATCGTAGAAAAGTGATCTTCCGATTTTAGTTAAATCTTAAGGAAATATTAAATTATATAACTAAATAATATATCTTTGTTATCCCTGAAAAAATCTAACTTAAATGCTATCTCTTAGAGTTTAAGTTAGGTTGTTTCAGTGTATATTACATTTTTAACTTAACCAAATTTTAATTTATGAAAAATTTTACTTTTAATGATTCCGGAGGAAATCATATTAAAAAAACAAAACGATGGCTCAAACTGCTGACGTTTTGTATGATGATTTTGGTAGCTCCAACAGGGTTTGGGCAAACGACAGGAACTATTCAGATTGGGTCTGGTAATGGTACAGTTAACGGAAGTACTGCTATTCCTGTCAGCAATTATGTGTACAATTATAGTCAGCAAATTGTAACCGCTTCCGAATTTGCACAAGGAGGAGGAGTTGCTGGAGATATTACAAAAATACGGTATAAACCTACCGTAATTGGTACTATAACTGTATGGAACAGCTGGACAATTTGGATTGGAAACACTACCAAAACAGAATTTGCTACTGATACAGATTGGGTTGCTTTAGCTGATATGACACAGGTTTTTACGGGAATAATTCCGGCTGCTGTTGCAAACGACTGGTTTGAGATTGAATTTACCGTACCCTTTGATTACACAGGAGGAAATTTAGTAGTAGCTGTTCACGAAAATACTTTGGGTTGGCTTTCTTCTCCTACTTTCAGTTCTTATACCTCTACTCCTAACTCGGGAATTATGTATAGGGATGATAATACAAATCCAAGTCCTGCAACTCCTCCTACGGCTTTTGCTCGGGTAGCTGCTCTTCCACAGATACAATTTGAAGGAGTATTGGCTGATTGTACTGTTCCTACATCTTTGACAGCAACAAATATTGAACAAACTACGGCAGATTTAGGTTGGACAAACAGTGGAACTTTGTTTGATGTTGAGTGGGGACCACAAGGATTTACCCAAGGTACAGGTACATCAGGCACAAGTACTACTAACACTTATCAAGTAACGGGATTAAGCCCTATGACTACTTATGATTTTTATGTTCGTCAAGATTGTAGCGGAGATGAAAGTTATTGGTCTGGACCTTTTTCTTTTACTACTGCTTGTGGTACAGTTGCTACGCTTTTTGAAAACTTCGACAGCTACGGAACAGGTAACATCGTACCCGATTGTTGGGTAAGATTAGCTCCTGTTGTAACTCCCGGCTCTCAAACTATCACAACTACAACTCCGGCTTCGGGAACAAGAAATATTTACCAGTATGCAACTGCTACACAGAATCCTGTTATAGTAGTTCTTCCTCCATTTTCAAATATTGATGCAGGAACACATTGGTTAAGATTTAAAGCAAGAGTAACAACTATTCCGGGTATTCTTCACGTAGGTTACGTTACAGATGTTACAGATTATGATTCTTTTGTTTTGTTAGAGTCTTTAACGATTAACAACACTGTTTATACTGCACTTGACTCTGAATATACGGTAGCTGTTCCGACAACTATTCCTGCAGGAGCAAGACTTGCTATTAAAAATCAAGCTGATGCCAAGTCATATTATTGGGACGATGTATATTGGGAAGAAGCACCTGCTTGTCTTCCTCCGTCATCTTTGACAGCTACGGGAATTACATCTTCTTCTGCTGTATTAGCTTGGACAAGTATAGAAACAGGAAATACTTTTGATATTGAATATGGAGTAACAGGATTTACTCCGACAGGAAATCCAACTGATGCAACTACAACAGGGGTTTTAAGTAATTATTCTTTAACAGGATTGAGTTCTTCTACAACGTACCAATATTACGTACGTCAAAATTGTGATGGAAACGGATATAGTACTTGGTCTGGACCTTTTTCTTTTACAACATTATGTGCTACTTTGACTCCTCCTACAGCGATACAGAATTTTACA
>CAZOQH010000062.1:0-12395 GCA_964581855.1 uncultured Flavobacterium sp. | reverse complement strand
TTTGCTTTTAACGGATATCTGCCTATTGATAAATCTGAGAAAAAGAACGTTTTGAAAAACTTTGAAAAACTTTCGTTCGACAAAAATCAATCTCAAATCTTTATCGAAACTCCGTATCGAAACAATAAACTTCTCGAAGATTTACTTCAAATCCTGCAGAATGATACCTACTTGTGTATTGCTGCTGATATCACCTTACCCTCAGAATTTATTAAAACCAAAAAAATTTCTGAATGGAAAAAAACAAAGGTCGATTTGCACAACCGACCTTGTATATTTATCATTCATAGGTTTTAGCAAAGAATATTTATTTCCGTTTAAATATTAAATTTATTAAAAACAGAATTACGATTGCTCCAAGAGCTGCTGTAAGTATTGCTCCCAACCAGCCCGTTCCTAAAGAAATGTCTAAAGCTCCTAAAAGCCAATAACCGACAAATCCGCCTAAAATACCAATAGTGATATTACCAATAAGACCTAATCCACTTCCTTTGTAAATTGTTCCTCCGAGCCAACCTGCAATAGCTCCAACAATAAGAGTTACGAGAATGTTTTCCATAATAATTTAAGTTTAAAGTTAGTAAATAAACAAAATAGAAAAATATATAATAACAAATATATAAAATATACACCAACCTCCTATACTTTAATCAAAAAACACTTTCTATTCTAAAGTTCAACAACCAACACATTGAATTCACTAAAAAATTCCCTACTTTTGCACTTAGTATTTTTTTAAATAAAATATTTGATATGAGAACGATACAATTTAGAGAGGCTATTTGCGAAGCGATGAGCGAGGAAATGCGTAGAGATGAGAGCATTTATTTAATGGGTGAAGAAGTAGCCGAATACAATGGAGCTTACAAAGCTTCTAAAGGAATGTTAGACGAATTTGGACCAAAAAGAGTAATTGATACACCTATTGCAGAACTTGGATTTGCTGGTATTGCTGTAGGTTCGGCCATGAATGGAAACCGTCCGATTGTAGAGTTTATGACATTCAACTTTTCACTTGTCGGAATCGACCAAATCATCAATAACGCAGCTAAAATGCGTCAAATGTCAGGAGGTCAATTTAATATACCTATTGTGTTTAGAGGACCAACTGCCTCTGCAGGTCAATTAGCAGCAACGCACTCTCAAGCATTCGAGAATTGGTACGCTAACACTCCTGGACTTAAAGTTATCGTTCCGTCGAATCCGTATGACGCAAAAGGACTTTTAAAATCTGCCATTCGCGACAACGACCCTGTAATCTTTATGGAATCAGAGCAGATGTATGGAGACAAAGGAGAAGTGCCTGAAGAAGAATACACTATTCCGATTGGGGTAGCTGATATTAAAAGAGAAGGAACAGATGTAACCATCGTTTCGTTCGGAAAAATCATCAAAGAAGCATATAAAGCAGCTGAAGAATTAGAAAAAGAAGGTATTTCGTGTGAAATTATCGACTTGAGAACGATTCGTCCGATGGATCACGACACGATTTTAAAATCAGTAAAGAAAACAAACCGCTTGGTAATCCTTGAAGAGGCTTGGCCTTTCGGAAGTATCTCGTCTGAAATTACGTATATCGTTCAAGAAAGAGCTTTTGATTACCTTGATGCACCAATTCAAAGAATTACAACAGCTGATACACCTGCACCTTATTCACCTGTCCTTTTAAAAGAATGGTTACCTAATGCAGAGGACGTGATCAAAGCTGTTAAAAAAGTTGCTTACGTTAAGTAATCTAAAAAACCCAAAAAATGAAAAACATCAAATTTACATTATTATCTGTTTTTACAGTATTGTTTTTGTTCTCTTGTTCTTCTGATGATAACGGAGGAGGAATTGACACAAATTTACTTTTGGGTAAATGATATATCTATTCTTTTGTAGAAAATGATGAAGAAGAACTTCACGAAAACGAATGTGAAGATAGAAGAGATTATGTACATTTCAAAAACGGAGGAGTTGCTGAAAGTATCTATAACGAATTAGATTATCTTGATGGAGAGTGCAATACATATATTGACCCTGCTACATATACTGTTTCGGGTGATAAGATAAATATTGTTTATGAAGATGAAGACGAAAATGCGGAATCTTTTTCTTGGACAATTATAACTTTAAATCAGACCACGTTACTTGTTGAAGAAAAAAATGGAGGAGATATATTTAGAATTAAATTTACAAGAGAATAATTTTTAAGACATTTCCAACTTTTATATCAAAGGGATACATATTATATGTGTCCCTTTTTTATGTACCTTTGCAAAATCTGATTCAAAAACAATGAAAAAACCAAATAAACCGTCTTCTGGAAAACCAAAGTTTTCTAAAGACAAACCAAGTCAAAAACCGACTGGGAAGTTTACTAAAAAAGAGGATTCGTTTAAAAAAACTTCAAAGCCGAAGCCTAAGACAAATTCGGACGAAATTCGTTTAAACAAATACATTGCTAACTCAGGAATTTGTTCTCGAAGAGAGGCAGATTTATACATAACCTCTGGTAACGTAAAGGTAAACGGAGAGGTTATAATGGAATTAGGCTATAAAGTTAAAACAACGGACAAGGTTGTATTTGATGGAGTTCTGCTCAACATAGAAAAGAAAGAGTACGTTTTATTAAACAAACCTAAAAACTTTTCGACCTCAGCTAATGCTACTCAAAACAACGTGGTTAATTTAATTAGTGGGGCAAGTAAAAGCAAGTTACTTCCGGTGGGTAGAATGGATAGTACTACAACAGGACTTTTACTTTTTACTAATGATAATGACTTAATTACTAAATTTACTCAAGAGAGTCAACGCTCGACAAAAATATACCAAGTAACACTAGATAGAAACCTTAAATTCGAGGATTTAGAAAAAATTCAAAAAGGAATTACTATTGACGAAAGAAAGGTATATGTTGAAGATGTCAGCTATATAGAAAACCAGCCTAAAACTGAAATTGGATTAAAAATCAGAACTTCAAACGTAAAGGTTGTTCGTGTGATTTTTGAGAAGTTGGGTTATGATGTACTTAAAGTGGATAGAGTAACTTTTGCTGGACTTACCAAGAAAAATTTACCTAGAGGAATGTGGAGGTATTTAACAGATCAAGAAATTATTAATCTGAAAAATCTATAAAAATCTCAAGACTGTTTCAGGCAGTTGAAACAGTCTTGAGCAATTCATTATTCTAATATAAATGTAATATTTACATTGGTATTTATTTCAATTTCACCAACAGCTAAAGTCTGCTGTGACATATCTGCATCAGCCTTAGCCTCCATCATTACATTTCTATACATCGGAGGATTGTAAATCGGTTGTGAATTATCCGATATAATAATCGCATTTCCTACTTTTTGTCCTAATGCTCCTGCAAAATCTTGAGCCTTCTTTCTAGCATCTGCAACAGCTAATTTTCTAGCTTCTGATTTTAGTTTTTCCATTTCAGAAGACTGAAAGGTAACTCCATTTATGCGATTTACTCCTGCTTCAATAAGTCCGCTCATGATTCGTTCGTAATCTGACAAATCTTTTAAGTGAATGCTAATAGTTTGCGAAGCATAATAATAATTTTTCTTTTTTTGATAATCGTGCTGAGGATACAATGATACTCTTTCGGTTTTAATATTTTTCTGATCAATTTTTGTTGACTTCAAAAACTTCAAAACTTTATCTATAGAAGTATCATTTTCTTTTTTCACTTTAGAAGACTCCTCTCCTTTTGTTTCAACCGCTACTGAAATGATTGCTTCGTTCGGAACAACCTTTACTTTTCCTTCTCCTGAAACAGAAATCTGTGGTTGTATTACTTTGTCTTGAGCTTGCAGGGCAATAGTGGTCATAATTGTCAGAATTAAAATTATTTTTTTCATAGTGTTTAATTTTAGTTAATAACAGCTGGTTTTCAAAACACGTGCCATTTTATTTAAGAATTAAAAAAATCCTGATAACAAACTATATTACCAGGATTCTATTTCAATTTTTTATTACTAGTTATTGAGCTATAGCTGCCTCGTATTTTTTAGCAACTTCATCCCAATTAATAACATCAATAATAGAATTCAAATAATCTGCTCTTTTGTTTTGGTAATTCAAGTAATAAGCATGTTCCCATACATCGATTCCTAAGATTGGAGTACCCGAAATTGCCATATTTGGCATAAGAGGATTATCTTGATTGGCAGTACTTCCTACTTGTAATTTTCCTTCTTTATTTACTACAAGCCATGCCCATCCCGAACCAAATTGTTTTGCTCCAGCATCTTTCAATTGACCAATTAAATCATCAACCGAACCAAAGTCAGCATTAATGCTTTCTAATAAAGCTCCGCTTGGTGCTGTTTTTTCCGGAGATAAAATCTCCCAAAACAAGTTGTGGTTATAATATCCTCCGGCATTGTTTCGCACAGCCTTATTTTCTAAATCTAATCCCGTCAGAATTTCTTCGATTGTTTTATTCTCTAGGTCTGTTCCGGCAATAGCTTTATTTAAGTTATTCGCATAGCCTAAATGATGTTTTGAATAATGGATTTCCATTGTTCTTCCGTCAATATTAGGTTCTAATGCATTATAAGCATAAGGCAATCCTAACATCTGGAATTTTCCATCTGCTTTAACATCAGCTGGATTTCCTTGAGTTACCTCTTGGGTAACAGGTTCAGTAATTTCTACTTCAACCACTTCTTTTTCTTGACAAGATTGTAACAGTACAATTGCCAATAAACTAGATAATACCAAAGTTACTTTTTTCATTTTTCTAAATTTTTATGTAGTTCATCAATTAGTTTTGCATATTCGAACTTAGCTTCATCAACGCTCATTTGTCTTACTTGCATCCAAGCGTTGAGTTTAAAAGCATTGATTAGTTCGTGTTCGTTAGCAGAGGTGGTGTTTATAGGTTCTTTTGTTGCTTGTTTGTAATATGCATACAATCTCAAGCGAATATCGTCTGGAAGAGGATAAGTAATTTCTGTAGCTTTATGCAAAGCCTCTTCAAACAGTTGATCTATGTTTTTGTTTGTATCCAAACTTTCAGATTATTTTTTTGCAATAACAGTAATTCCTCCTTTGGCTTTATCGCCCAACTTTACGTTAATTTCTGTCCCGATAGGCAAGTACAAATCAACTCTTGACCCAAACTTTATAAATCCGGCATCAGTTCCTTGCAATACTTTTGTTCCAACTTTAGCGTAATTTACGATACGCTTGGCCAAAGCACCTGCAATTTGCCTGTACATTACTTCTCCGAAAACTTTATTTTCTACTACAACCGTCGTTCTTTCGTTTTCTTCACTTGCTTTCGGATGCCAAGCTACCAAATACTTTCCTGGATGATATTGGCTATATTTCACTTCGCCTGAAAGTCCATAACGAGTTACGTGAACATTTATCGGACTCATAAAGACAGAAACCATCAAACGCTTGTCATTAAAGTATTCCTTTTCAAAAACTTCTTCTATTACAACTACTTTTCCGTCAACAGGAGAAAGAATATGATTATCGTTTCTTTGAATTTCTCTTTTTGGATTTCTAAAAAATTGCAATACCAGAATTAAGAAAATCAAAGCTAGTACTTGAATAACTTTTTGTATCCACACCACATCTACAAAGGCGTCTACTAAAAAAATGACTCCCACAACTATAACTAAAGTTATAAAAATAATCTTGGCTCCTTCTTTATGAAACATACTAACTTATAATTTGATAAAATAAAAATACAAATGGTGCTACAAATATGATACTGTCTAATCGATCTAAAATTCCTCCATGTCCAGGCATTATGTTTCCGCTGTCTTTTACATTTGCAGAACGCTTAAATTTAGACTCGACCAAATCGCCTAAAGTACCGAAAACAATTACAATAATCGAAATAAGAATCCATTCCAACGCATTGTTTTGCTCTAAATACTGAGCGATAAAGGTACTAAAAATAATTGTAAACAATGCACCTCCAATAAATCCTTCGATAGTTTTTTTAGGTGAAATACGTTCTAGTAATTTATGTTTACCGAATGTTTTTCCGATTATATAAGCAAATGTATCATTGGTCCAAAGCAATACAAAGAGACCAATTATCATTTCGGGTTTATAATTTCCGAGATTGTCGTAAGGGATTTTTATTATAATTATAAACGAAAAAATAATATATCCGATTAGCAGAAAATACTTTAGGAATACATTTTTTATAATTAAACTTTTATCACTGAAAAGGTTTTGAATTAAAAAGAAAGAAGTAGCAATAGAACCTCCTATCAAAATCCAATTATTCTCAATTACGGATAATTCTGTGCCTTGTGTAAGCCATTCGGAACAACCTAACAAAACATACAACCCTATAGCTAAAAACAGCCCTATAATAACATTAAATCGGATTAGTTTAGAAAACTCAACGGTAGCTATCAATAAGAAAATTGCCATAAGTGTTTTGAAACTCCAATCCGAATACAAACAGGCAGTTAATAAAATAGCTATGTAAACGGCTCCTGATAGAGCACGAATTAGAGTTTCAGACATAAATTATAGGTCTTCTAAAAGGAGTAAGTAAAGGTTTTTCGGAACGCTTCCGTATTGCATAAAGCTCTCGTCTTTTACTTTTTCGAAATATTTAAAAGTAGTAATATTTGTAGGGTAGTCGGTTTTGTATTTATTTTTTATTCCTTGAAGCCCATCACTTTTACTTAATACAATCTGACTAGTCGTGGCAAAAACAATGATATTACCTGGTAATTCATGAGGTTTGTTTTGTCTAATTTGTTTCGACGAGAATAATACTGAACCTTCGTCGGCAATTAATTTTTCGCAACTTGCAAACAAAAAAGCAGGACACTTTACTTCTTTGTACGGAAGTTTATTTTCGTCAAGCAATCCATACAAAGCAGGCTCTAAACAAAGCACTTCTTTTTCAAACCAATCGTTTTCTTCCAAAATATTTTCGAAATGATTTCTCACTTCTTCCATATCCACACAATACAAGAACTTACCACCATTCTTAACGAATTTGGTCATAAATAATTCATCAACCGGAATGTTGTTTTTCTCTTCCAAGAAAGGACTTTTTTCTTCTGTCCTTTGTTCTTCTGTGAAAGAGGCTTTGAATAATTTCTTAAAAATGTTCATCGAGCGTGATTGGTGCAATTCTAAACAATAATCCAAAGATAGAAAATTATCGATATACTTCTAAAATAAGGGGTTTTATTTTTTAAAGAATTTTATAAACAACAAAAAAGCCATCTTTAACGGATGGCTTTTTTGTGAAAATAAATATTTTTTTTAGCTTTCAGAAGCTGTTGTTTCTGTTTTTTCTGAAGCTGGATCTTCTTTCTCAAAAGGACGCTTTCCGAAAATTCTTTCTAAGTCATCCTTAAATATAACTTCTTTTTCAATAAGCACATCTGCTAATTCTTCTAATTTCTCTCTATTTTCTTCAAGAATAGCAATTGCTCTTTGATACTGTCCTTCAATTAAATTAGAGATTTCTTTGTCTATAATTTTTGCAGTTTCATCTGAATATGGCTTGGTGAATCCGTATTCTGATTGCCCTGACGAATCATAATAAGTTATATTTCCTAGTTTATCGTTTAGACCATAAACTGTAACCATAGCTCGTGCTTGTTTGGTTACTTTTTCTAAATCGGATAAAGCTCCTGTCGAAATTTTATCAAACACTACTTTTTCGGCTGCTCGCCCTCCCATGGTAGCACACATTTCGTCAAGCATTTGTTCCGTTCTCACGATTTGACGTTCTTCAGGCAAATACCACGCTGCTCCTAAGCTTTGTCCTCTTGGTACAATAGTAACTTTTACGAGTGGTGCTGCGTGTTCTAGCATCCAACTTACTGTTGCATGCCCAGCTTCATGGATAGCAATAGCACGTTTTTCTTCAGGAGTAATAATTTTATTTTTCTTTTCTAATCCTCCAACAATCCGATCAACTGCATCCAGAAAATCTTGTTTATCTACTGCTTTTTTTCCTTTTCGAGCCGCAATAAGGGCTGCTTCGTTGCAGACATTAGCAATATCTGCTCCTGAGAATCCTGGAGTTTGTTTAGCCAAGAATTCAATATCTAAATCCTCAACTTTTTTAAGCGGACGAAGATGCACCTCAAAGATAGCTCTACGTTCGTTAATATCCGGTAAGTCTACATAAATCTGTCTATCAAAACGTCCTGCTCTTAAAAGAGCTTTATCTAAAACATCAGCTCTGTTGGTAGCAGCCAAAACAATCACACTTGAATTTGTTCCAAAACCATCCATTTCAGTCAACAATTGGTTCAGTGTGTTTTCGCGCTCATCATTCGAACCTGACATATTGTTTTTTCCTCTAGCACGACCTACTGCATCAATCTCATCAATAAAGATTATCGAAGGTGATTTTTCTTTAGCTTGTTTAAACAAATCTCTTACCCTTGAAGCTCCAACTCCTACAAACATTTCGACAAAATCAGAACCAGATAATGAAAAGAAAGGAACTTTAGCTTCTCCTGCTACTGCTTTTGCAAGTAAAGTTTTACCGGTTCCTGGAGGTCCTACAAGCAATGCTCCTTTCGGAATTTTACCTCCTAGCGAGGTATATTTATCAGGATTTTTCAAAAAGTCTACTATTTCTTGTACTTCTTCTTTAGCTCCTTCTAATCCCGCTACGTTTTTAAAAGTAACCTTAATATCTGATTTTTCATCAAAGAGTTTAGCTCTAGATTTTCCGATATTAAAGATTTGGCCTCCGCCTCCGCCTCCACCTACTCCGGACATTCTGCGCATCATATAAATCCAAATTCCGATAAAAATAAGGATGGGTAAAAACGGTAAGAAATCAGTCCACGAACCCGAAGTTTTATATTCGTAATCATTGAGTAATCCTTCGCTCTCTGCTTGTTGTAAACGATTCTGAAAGATTTCATCATTTCCGATTTCGAGTTTATAGTGTGGTCCTTTATTTGGATTTTTAAGTACATCTACTTTTGGAATTTTTTCATGAGCCGTTTGACTCATCGCTTCTTCTTTTAAAAAAGCTTCAGCCGTACTTTTATTATGGATAATAATTCGATCAAAATCTCCATTATCCAAAAAATTGTTGAATTCGGTGATTGTAATTGTTTTCGGATCACTCATCGAAAAGCCTCCGGACATAAAGTTCCATCCTAAAAACATAAGAATAAGAGCTCCGTAAACAACCCATATATTCATTTTAAATCCAGGCCCTCTTCCCCCTTTCGGGTTCTGATTTGGGTTGGGATTATTTTTGTTATTTTCTTTGTTGTCTTTTGACATAGTTATATTTAAAAATTAAAAGTATCTAAAAGTTAATATCAGAAATAAAAAACTGATTTTAGCCTAAAGTTTATTCGCTATTTGAGTAATTTTAGCATCTCCCCACAAACTTTCAATATCATAATATTCTCTGACATGCTTTTGGAAAATATGTACCACAATACTTACATAGTCCATTAAAACCCATTCTCCGTTTTCTTCTCCTTCAATATGCCAAGGTTTTTCGTGAGCTTCTTTAGAAACAGCTTTTTGTATGGAACCTGAAAGAGCACTTACTTGCGTATTTGAACCCCCTGTACAGATCACAAAATAATCGCATACTGTGTTTTCGATATCTCTTAAATCCAGGATGCTAATATCCATTCCTTTTGTATCTTCAATTCCTTTTATAATTAGAGTTAGCAGTTGGTCTGTACTCGTTGTTTTTTCTTTTGCCATTTATGAAAATTAATAATTTCGCAAAGTTACCATTTTTGTATGTAATTTTGAGCTTGAATTTATCAAAAATACATTTTTATATTTTATGAATATAATCAAACTCAATGCCATACCTTCTACTAATGATTTTTTGAAAAATCTGTGTATTATTCAACCTACAGAAAACTATACAGTCGTAATGGCTGAAAATCAGACTAAAGGAAAAGGTCAAAGAGGAAGCACTTGGGAGTCAGAAGCTAACAACAGCCTGACATTTAGCGTCTTGACAAAAGAATTACTTACGCCTGAAAACTCCATTTTTGATTTAAATGTAGCTGTTAGCATTAGCGTAATTGAGGCCCTAAAAGAGTTTGAAATCCCAAAATTAAACATCAAATGGCCTAACGACATTTTGTCAGAAGAAAAAAAAATTGCGGGCATCCTTATCGAAAACTCTTTTGCTGGACAAAACATCTCTTCTATTATTGGCATCGGATTAAACGTCAATCAAACTGATTTTGACAACCTTCCTAAAGCTTCTTCTTTAAAAAATATCACCAAAAAAGAATTTAGAAAAGAAGATATAATGCATAACATCATTGAAAAAATAAAAAAAAACAATAATCTTATTGCTAACGGAAAGACAGATTTTCTCTGGCAAGAATATCACAAATATCTCTTCCGTAAAGACGTCCCTTCTGTATTTGAATATCCAGATTCAACTAAATTTATGGGTATTATAAAAGAAGTGTTACGAAACGGAAAAATAAAAATCAGCCTAGAAAACAACCAAGTAAGAGAGTTCGATTTAAAAGAAATTAAACTTATTTACTAAGTAGCCTCAACGCCTACTGAATTACAACTATTCCTTTTTTAAATCTTATCTTTGTCAGAAAAAATTTCTATGATTAAAACGGTTATTTTTGATATGGATGGAGTTTTGGTCGACACTGAACCCGTGCATTTTGAAGCCTATATACAACATTTTAAAGAATTAAACATTTCTGTTAATGATGAATTATATCAGACTTTTGTTGGTAGTTCGACAAAAAACATCTATAAACGTATCAAAGAACACTTCAACCTGTCCGAAAGTTTAGAAGAACTTATTTCTCAAAAACGAAAACTTTACCATAAAGCTTTTGAGCAATCTACTTCGTTAAAACTTATAGATGGAGTCTTGGAATTAATTCAAGAATTACATGAAAATAATATTCAGATGATTGTTGCCTCATCTTCATCCTACGACAATATAGATCTTATCTTCAGAAGATTTAATCTCGACCCTTATTTTTCCCATAAAATAAGTGGAGAAGACTTTGTAGAATCTAAACCAAATCCTGCTATATTCAATACAGCAGTTGAGCTTTCGGGACATAGTAAAGAAGAATGTATAATTATCGAAGACTCAACTAATGGCATAAACGCAGCCAATAAAGCAGGAGTTTTCGTCATAGGATATAAAGCTAAAGATTCAAAACAGGATTATAGCTCGGCTGATATAATAATTTCTGACTTTAAAGAACTCACTGTCAATAAAATTAAAAGTATTAAAGAATACTCATAAAGCCTTTTATGATATTATCACTTCTTTATCTTTATCTATCAATACTAATTTCTTGCATTATTTCTGCTAGATATTGCATACTTTTAAGTTTGTCATCCAAATAATAAATAGGGCAGCTCATAATAAGCTCTTGTATTTGTAATCTATTAATGGCGTTTATCAAATCGCGCTTTACGGTTTCTTTTGTACCAATAAAAGAAAATGAGGTCATTTGCCGAACATAAGCTTCTTCATTGACATTCCAGAGTCCGTCCATAGTTTTAACGGGCGGTAACATAGGTATTCTCTCATCTCTTAGAATCCCCAAAAACATACGATAAAAAGAAGTAGCTAAAGATTGTGCTTCACTTAAAGAATCAGCAATGATAATATTAGCAGCTGCCATTTTATAAGGTTTTTCAAGACTTTTTTGTGGGCTGAAATTGTTCTCATACAAATGAAACGCTTGTGTCATACTGGCTGGAGCAAAATGACTTGCAAATGCGTAAGGTAGACCAAAAGAGGCAGCAACATGTGCACTATCAGTACTTGAACCTAAAATCCAAATAGGAATATCTACACCTTCTCCGGGTATAGCGCGAATCGAACTATGTTTATTATCTTCCGAAAAAAACTGTTGTAAATATTTTAGGTTTTTAGGAAATTCTTGAGCATTTTTTAAAAAATCCGGGCGAATAAAATGAGCTGTTTGTTGATCTGTTCCTGGAGCTCTTCCTAAACCTAAATCTATCCTATTAGGAAATAAAGTTCCAAGGGTTCCAAAAGTTTCAGCAACAATTAGCGGAGAATGATTTGGTAACATAATTCCCCCCGACCCTACTCTAATAGTGTTCGTTTTTGAAGCAATATGCCCAATAAGGATTGAAGTAGCCGAACTCGCAACATTTTCCATATTATGATGTTCAGCAAACCAATATCTTGTATATCCTAGTTTTTCGGCATGTTGAGCACAAGCAATAGACTTTTGAAATGTTTTAGAGATAGTTGAGTCAGAAGTAACATGTGCTAAATCTAAAAAAGAATATTTTACCATCACAAGCGATTTAACCCCAAAGTTACAATTATTTCTATAATTCTCCTTGAAGAAAAATCATGGACTTTTTTATATTGTAACGTCCTGAAAAACTGATACAGGATTAAACAAATAAAATTTTTTATT
>CAZOQH010000061.1:8673-12410 GCA_964581855.1 uncultured Flavobacterium sp. | reverse complement strand
AGTATGCCCGAAAATTGTTAGATTCAGGTTCGTATAACGTAAACGAAGTCGGACTAAAAATTGGTTACAGCACTTCGAGTCATTTTATTGCTGCTTTTAAAAAGAAATTCGGAATTACTCCCAAAAAATACTTGATGTCGATTGAGATAAATGCTTAAAAAATAAATGAAAATGGAATTATCATCAGAACAATTTGATTTTATAACCGAAATCAAAGCGAAAGTAAGGTTGGCTCGATTTACAAGGAAATGAATATTTAGATGAATAAGCGATATACAAAAAAACAATGACTATCTGGAACCGTATAAAACAATTAAACCTTAAGCAATTTTTTATATTGCTTAAAGTTTTTATTATACGTCCTTTGTATATCATTCCCACACATAGGGCAACCATAGGAACCCTGCTTATTTGTGATAAGTTGTTCGGAACAAAGCACCAAAACCACAGTAAGGAAAATGCTTTTCGTCACGCACTTTGGAACATCATCATTGCCAAAAATTGTTACACGACAAAACGAGGTGTAACCAATGTCATCAAATGGGCAGAAAAAATAACTTCCATTCACGAAAAAATGGCACCAAACAAACCCCTCGAAACAGTTATGGATTTGCACAACAACAAGGTAGGTCTTACCCTGTTTGAAGAAGAAAAGCTATACGAAAAATCCTTGTCAGAAATCAAAAAAGTACTTTTGGAAAAAATGGAATTTGGTGTCAAAGTAAGTTCAATAGAAGAAATGAAACAACATACAGGTAAAATGGTTTATTTAGAATAAAGAGAAGAAAAATGAAAGATAAATTTTATAACTATATTCAAAACTTACAAGATACAATCTGTAACAAGCTTGAGGAAATTGACCAAAAAGCAAAGTTTCAAGAAGATTTATGGCAACGAGAAGGAGGAGGTGGAGGTAGAACGCGAGTTATTGAAAACGGGAATGTTTTTGAAAAAGGAGGAGTAAATATCTCAAAAGTGTATGGAGAGCTTCCGAAAGCTATGCAAGATTATTTTAAGGTAAAAGATGTAAATTTTTTTGCTTGTGGATTGAGCTTGGTGTTGCACCCGAAAAATCCGTTCACACCAACTGTTCATGCAAATTGGAGGTATTTTGAAATGTATGACAAAGAAGGAAATGTGGTGAAAAGTTGGTTTGGTGGAGGTCAGGATTTAACACCTTATTATTTGTTTGAAGAAGATGCAATTCATTTTCATACCATCAGTAAAAATGCATGTGATAAGCACAATTCGGAATTCTATCCGAAATACAAAAAACAATGTGATGAGTATTTCTGGAACACGCATCGCAACGAATCACGAGGAATCGGAGGTTTGTTTTTTGATTATTTGCAACCCAATGATGAAATGTCTTCTGAAAAATGGTTTAATTTTGTAACCGAAATAGGAGATAGTTTTTTAGAGGCTTATGTTCCGATTGTCGAAAAAAGAAAGGATATTCCGTATACCGATGAAAACCGAAAATGGCAAGAAATCCGTAGAGGACGTTATGTGGAGTTTAATTTGATTCACGACAAAGGCACTCTTTTCGGACTTAAAACCAACGGAAGAATCGAAAGTATATTAATGAGTTTGCCTCCACACGTACAATGGGTTTATGACCATCAACCCGAAAAAGGAAGTATGGAAGAAAAATTAATTAAAGTATTAAAGGAACCTAAAAGCTGGATATAATTCTTTTAATCTGTAGGTGAAATAAATTTATAAACTGTTTACTATAAGTTATAAAACATACAATCATAAACTAAAATGAAAAGACCAAGAATTTTACGAAAAAACGAATCTACCCGAAGTTTAGTTAGAGAAACGCACTTAAGTGTTGATGATTTTATCGTACCGCTTTTTGTAACCGAAGGCGAAAATATAAAAGAAGAAATCCCTTCTATGCCTAATTATTTTCGTTTGAGTTTGGATAATCTAGAGAAAGAAGTAAAAGAACTTTGGGATTTAGGACTAAAGTGCGTTTTGCTTTTCGTAAAAGTTCCTGATAATCTAAAAGACAATCAAGGAACCGAAGCCATTAACCCGAGTGGACTGATGCAAAGAGCAATTAAAACCGTTAAAAAAACAGCGCCAGAAATGGTAGTGATGACTGACGTTGCCCTTGATCCGTATTCGAGCTTTGGGCACGATGGAGTAGTTGAAAACGGAGAAATTGTAAATGATAAATCCGTAGATATATTAGCAGAAATGAGTCTTTCGCATGCAGAAGCCGGAGCAGATTTTGTAGCTCCGAGTGATATGATGGACGGAAGAATTAAAGCGATTCGTAAAATATTAGAACAAAACAATTTTCCGAATGTCGGAATTATGAGTTACAGTGCAAAATATGCTTCAGCTTTTTACGGACCTTTTAGAGATGCTTTAGACTCTGCTCCAGGATTTGGAGACAAAAAAACTTACCAAATGGATTATGCCAACCGATTAGAAGCCGTAAGAGAAACCTTGCTAGACGTAAGAGAAGGCGCTGATATTGTAATGGTAAAACCAGGACTTCCGTATTTGGATATTGTCAGAGAAGTAAAAAACCAGGTTCATCTTCCGGTTTCGGTATATCAAGTTTCGGGTGAATATGCAATGATCAAAGCAGCTGCCGAAAAAGGTTGGTTAGACCACGATGCAGTAATGGTTGAACAATTATATGCTTTTAAAAGAGCGGGAGCAGACCTTATTGCGAGTTATTTTGCTAAAGAATATGCCCAACTTATTGCTAAACAGAAATAATTTGTACTTTTGCACCACACAGAAAATTAAATTTTTATGAAAAAAACTATATTAGGATTATTGGTTTTTGCAGGAGCTTTCTCAGCTCATGCGCAGTATAAAAGCGAGGTGAAATTTAACATCGCAAATGTTATTGCAATTGCTTCAGTAGAAGTAGGCTATGAGTATTTTTTGGATGACAATCAATCTATAGGCGCGGAAATTCATATTAATGATCGCTTTTCGTATGTAGAAGAAACAAACGAAAAAAAGTTTAATACCAATAGCTTTTTGGTAAATTACAACTATTATTTTAACCCAGAAGACAAAGGAAGTTTTTATGCTTATCCTTTCGTAAAATATCGTTTTGGAGATCACGAAGACGCAAGAGTTAATGAAGTTGATACAGATATGAACTCCTTTATTATGGGATTGGGTGTAGGTTATAAATGGGCATGGAATGATAAATTTGCTATTGCACCTTATGTGAGTATTGCCCGTAATTTTAGTGAAGAAGTTAACGATAGGTTTATGGCAATTGAGCCTAATGCAGGAGTTTCTGTAGGATATAGATTTTAATAGTACAATTTAATAAATAAAAAAAGGTCGCAATTTTGCGACCTTTTTTTATGTTATAAGTTCTGATTATTGATTGTTTATTTTGGAGTGTTTCTTTCCGTAAAAGAAATAAATAACAACTCCCAGAGCTAACCAAATTAGAAGTCTCCACCAGCTTTCAGCTTCTAACGAAAACATCAAGTAACCACAAACTAAAACTCCTGCAATAGGTACAAAAGGCACTAGCGGGGTTCTAAAAGCTCTTGGAGCATCAGGCATTTTTTTACGCATCACTAAAATCCCGATACAAACTAAAGAAAAAGCAAATAAAGTTCCGATGCTTACCATATGTCCTAAATCTTTAATGGGCACGAATCCTGCAAAAATGCTTACAAAAAACATGAAGAAAATATTTGTTTTCCACGGAGTGCGGAATTTAGAGTGGATTTGTCCAAAAA
>CAZOQH010000061.1:0-8573 GCA_964581855.1 uncultured Flavobacterium sp. | reverse complement strand
AAGAAAATATTTGTTTTCCACGGAGTGCGGAATTTAGAGTGGATTTGTCCAAAAAATCCAGGGAGTAATCCGTCATTACTCATAGAATAAAACACCCTGCTTTGTCCCATAAGCATAACTAAAATAACAGAAGTATATCCTGCTAAAATAGCGACAATTAATCCTGTTTGTAAAAAGTCATAGCCGGTAACAGCAAAAGCGGTAGCAGCAGGAGAAGCATCACCTGCAAACACTTGATAAGGAACAAGTCCTGTCATTACATACGAAAACAACACATACAAAATAGTGCAAATAATCAACGAGCCTAATATCCCGATAGGCATTCCTTTCTGAGGGTTTTTTGCTTCTTGTGCAGCAGTTGATACCGCATCAAATCCGATAAAGGCAAAGAAAACTAAAGCTGCTCCGGCTGCAATTCCGGGAATTCCTCCAAATTTTCCTCCTGTGTTTTCAGGAATAAAAGGAGTGTGAAATTCAGGGTTTATAAATTTCCATCCCAAAATAATAAAAACCAGAACAACGGCCACCTTTACCACTACTAAAATATTATTTACCACCGCTGATTCTTTGGTTCCTCTCATTAATAATAAAGAAAGTAAACAAACAATAAAAATAGCAGGTAAGTTTATAATACCACCTTCCGCTGGAGCGGATGAAAATTCAGCTGGAATAGCCATATTGTACTGAGCCAAAAGTTGATTTAGATAAGAAGACCAACTTACCCCTACTGTAGCTGCACCTAAAGCATATTCGAGTACTAAATCCCAACCGATAATCCAAGCCATAAACTCTCCCATTGTTGCATACGAATAAGTGTAAGCACTACCCGCAACAGGAATCATCGACGCAAACTCTGCATAACAAAGTCCTGCAAAAGCACAACCTACTGCAGCTAATACGAATGATAAAGTTACAGCCGGACCAGCATGGTCAGCAGCAGCAATTCCAGTAAGAGAAAATAATCCAGCTCCAATAATGGCTCCGATGCCTAAAGCAATCAGTGCTTTTGATGATAGTGTTCTTTTGAGCCCTTTATCTGATTCTGAAGCTTCTTCTTGTAACTGAGATAGTGATTTGGTTTTCCAAATAGACATAGTTAAGTTTTTGTTGGTTTTCAGAATCCAAATATAGTTTTTTTATGGAATAATCAACAAATAATCTATGTTTTTAGTTTTTTACAACTTGAATTTCAGAATTTATTCCGAGTAAGTCATTTACCAACAAATCTCGATCTTTTGGAGAAAAATAAATATCATCGAACTTGTTATAAGTAATAATGAGGCCGATAGTATCTGTCGATGGCTTATATGTAACAGGTACATACCATCCTGAGTGATAAGTAATTTTTTGGATTGAAGAGATTTTCATTTTTCCGAAGAAGGGACCTGAATGATGATATAGGTAATTATTTTCGATCTTGTAGTATGTTCCGAAGTAAATCCAGAAAAGTAATATAACAATCAAAAAAGTAATTATTATGTAAATCAAAAACCCAGTGTTTTTTAAATCTTTAATTGATAACTCTTCTATGGATAAAAATGGAGCAATCAGTAATGCTTTCATAAGTAAGAGCATAACATAAGATCGTTTAGAAACAGATGATTTATATGTCTTTTTCATAACTACAATTTGATTTTATAAAAGTAATATTATTGTTTGACTAATCTTATTAACTCATAAAACATTAAAACAAAAAACTTATCTTTGCCGTTTTATATTAATCCTAAAGCGAAAAATGAAAGCAGGAATTGTAGGCCTACCAAACGTAGGAAAATCAACACTTTTCAATTGTTTGTCGAATGCAAAAGCGCAGAGTGCAAACTTCCCATTTTGTACTATTGAACCAAATGTTGGAGTCGTAAACGTGCCTGATCCAAGGTTAGAAAAATTATCTGAATTAGTAAAACCTGAAAGAGTACAGCCAGCCACGGTTGAAATTGTAGATATTGCTGGTTTAGTTAAAGGAGCTAGTAAAGGAGAAGGATTAGGAAATCAGTTCTTGGGGAATATCAGAGAATGTAATGCTATCATTCATGTACTTCGTTGTTTTGACAACGATAATATTGTTCATGTCGAAGGTGGTGTAAATCCTGTTAGAGACAAAGAAATCATCGACATTGAACTACAGCTAAAAGATTTAGAAACAGTAGAAAAGCGCTTAGAAAAAACCAAAAGAGCAGCTAAAACCGGAAACAAAGAAGCCCAAGCAGAAGAAGCGTTGTTAGAAAGAATCAAATCAGCTTTATTAGAGGCTAAATCAGCAAGAACAGTAGTTCCTAATAATGATGATGAGGTTGAAATGATGGAAGATTTTCAATTAATAACTTCAAAACCGGTGCTGTATGTATGTAATGTAGACGAAGGATCGGCTGTAAACGGAAATCAATACGTAGAACAAGTAAAAGAATTAGTAAAGGACGAAAATGCAGAAGTGATAGTTTTAGCAGTAGCTACCGAAGCGGATATCACCGAGCTTGAAAGTTACGAAGAAAGACAAATGTTTTTAGAAGACATGGGATTACAAGAGCCCGGAGTTTCCGTACTGATTCGTTCTGCTTATAAACTTCTTAAACAACAAACTTATTTTACTGCAGGAGTAAAAGAAGTTCGTGCTTGGACTATTAATATAGGTGATACCGCTCCTAAGGCTGCAGGTGTTATTCATTCTGATTTCGAAAAAGGATTTATTAGAGCAGAGGTTATCGCATACGATGACTATGTAGCCTATGGTTCAGAAGCTAAAGTAAAAGAAGCAGGGAAACTTAGAGTTGAAGGAAAGGAATATGTTGTAAAAGACGGAGATATAATGCACTTCCGATTTAATGTGTAATATTGAAGTTGTCAAAATATTAGAGTTCCAGTATGTGGAATAAAGTCTTATGACTTGAATTGTAATGATTATATACACAACAAAGATGTAAGCAACGAGATTGCTTATTTAACTTTTCACGAACCTTAATTTCATAAAAATGAAAATACTAACATTTGCAGGAAGCAACAGCAAAAATTCGATAAACAAAAAATTAGCTATTTATGCTTCTTCTTTGTTTATGAATGCACAGGTAGAGGTTCTAGATCTAAATGATTACGACCTTCCGGTTTTTGGAGTAGATTTAGAAAAAGAAATCGGAAAACCAGAACTCTCTCAAAAGTTTTTAGATAAAATCTCTCAATCCGATTTTATAATATTATCATTAGCAGAGCACAATGGTAATTTTTCGGTAGCCTTTAAAAATATATTTGATTGGGCTTCACGAGGAGGAGTGAAAGTTTTTCAACAAAAACCAATGCTTTTGATGGCCACATCTAATGGAGCTAGAGGAGGTAAGTCTGTATTAGAAATTGCCGCAAATCGCTTTCCTTTTGACGGAGCAGAAATCAAAGCAACATTTTCATTGCCTAAGTTTTCAGAAAATTTTGATGTAGAAAATAATAAAATAGTAAATGAGGAATTGGACGGAGAGCTCAAAGCTATTGTAGAAAAAATCCACTCCGAATTATAAAAATTTCAAAATATAACTCGGAGGGAGTTGTTTTGTTATCTAGAATTTTTTACAACCAAGGCATCGGGATATTTGTTTATAATTTCAAGACGTGTACGATCTGCGTCTATTTTATTTCTAAAAGTTCCGACTTGCACCTTGTAGTTTGGAGAGCTAAATATTATGGTTGCGTCAATGTTGCTAAAGTTGTTTTTAAATTCGTTTAATACCTTTCTGGCATTGTTTCCATCTCCGTAAAATATTTGAATTTTATACTTATCTGTAGTGGTTATAGAAGCATTTACTTTGCGCTTTTCATTTAATAAATTTTCAAATTTAGAATCTTGTTCTAACGTAATTTGAGCTGTTAAATTATTGCTACTGAATACAATTAGAACGATAATAAATAATGATGGTTTTAAGATTAAAAATTTCATAACGGATTATATTTTAGGCAAATGTACTATTTAATTTTAAAATTAATTTCAACCCTGTTATTTAGAACTGATATAAATTAAGGCAATAAGGTATGTTTGGGCTTTGAGAATAGGGTTTAAGTCGTATTTTTGTGAAAATTTTCTAAAAAAGAGCATACTTGTTTTTTTGATACAAGAAAAAAGTGTGCCAAATATAAACGATAATCGTTTTTAGATATGAAAAAATTGGGGAACCACAGTTCTGTGTTTAGAATTTTCTTATTGAGTTTGTTTTTTGTGTTCAACGCATCAATAGATGCTTTTGCGCAAGAAGGGGATGCGGCAGCAGGAAGAGCTTTGTTTAATACACATTGTGCTGCTTGTCACCATTTGGATAAAAAAATGACAGGTCCTGCACTTAGAGGTATGACCGAAAGGCTTGACAGAGATTGGCTGCACAAGTGGATTCGCAATAGTGCCGAAATGGTAAAGGCCGGAGATGCTTATGCGGTGAAGATTTTTGAGGAATACAATGGGTCTCCGATGACGGCTTTCCCGCAATTGTCAGATCAAGATCTCGACAATATTCTGGCATATACTGCAGAGGCAAAACCTGAGCCGGTAGTTTCGGATGTAGCAGGTGGAGGCGCTCAAACAAGTGCTTCAGGAGATTCGACAAATATGTTGGTCTTAGGAGCTCTAATTCTAGTTCTTTTGGTGTTGATTACTATGCTTTACATGGTAAATAAAGGGCTTAAGGATATTGCAAAAGCAAAAGGGGTTGAGTTGGCTGAGCCAAAAGGGAATTTATGGCAGGCGTTTGTAAAGAACCAATTCTTGGTATTTGTTTCGGTGGTGTTTTTGCTTTTAGCAGGTGCTTATTTAGGATTCGGTTATATGATGCAGATTGGTATCGACAAAGGATATGCTCCAATTCAACCAATTCATTATTCTCATAAAATTCACGCAGGAGATAATCAAATAGATTGTAAATACTGTCACTCTTCGGCTAGAACGAGTAAAACAGCAGGGATTCCTTCTCTTAATGTGTGTATGAATTGTCACGAAAACATCTCTGATTATAACGGAGAGGAGGATTTAGCTAACGGATATACAAAAGAGTTTTATACAGCTGAAATCCAAAAATTATATGAGGCTGTAGGTTGGGATCCTAATACTCGTACCTATTCTAAAGAGCCAAAACCAGTTAAATGGGTTCGTATTCATAATCTTCCGGATTTTGTTTATTTTAATCACTCACAGCACGTTTCAGTTGCAGGTTTGGAATGTCAAACTTGTCACGGAGAGGTGGAGTCTATGGAAATTATGGAACAGCATGCTACGCTTTCTATGGGATGGTGTGTGGATTGCCATAGAACATCTAATATTAAAGTTGAAGGTAACGAATACTACGAAAAAATTCATGCTGAACTTGCAGCAAAATATGGAGTTGAAAAGCTGACTGTTGCTCAGATGGGAGGCTTAGAGTGTGGAAAATGTCATTATTAATCAAGACTTAAATTATCTTACAATATGTCATCAAACAAAAAATACTGGAAAAGTGTTGAGGAGCTGAACGAAAATAGCTCTATTGTTGAGACGCTTAGAAATAACGAATTCGTTGAGGAAATTCCTACAGATGAATTTTTAGGAGATGAAAAAACACTTTCCTCGTCATCTACAACAAGACGTGATTTCTTGAAATATGTCGGTTTCAGCACAGCTGCAGCTTCATTAGCTGCTTGTGAGGGGCCAGTTGTTAAATCAATTCCGTATGTAGTGCAACCGGAAGAAATTGTTCCTGGAGTAGCAGATTATTACGCTACTACTATGGCAGATGGATTTGATTTTGCAAATATTCTTGTAAAAACAAGAGAAGGACGTCCTATCAAAATAGAAAATAACAACTTGCCGGGATCTATAATGAGCGCAAACGCACGTGTTCATGCATCGGTTTTGTCTATGTATGATAGCATGCGTCTTAAAAATGCAAAAATAGATGGGCAAAATGCTTCATGGAGTGAGGTTGACGCTAGAGTTAAAAAATCTTTAGAGGAAGCTCAATTATCAGGAGGGCAAATTGTGCTTTTGACAGGAACTTTAGCTAGTCCGTCAACAGATAAATTAATTCAAGAGTTTGTTGCTAAATATCCAACTGCTAAACACGTGGTGTATGATGCGGTTTCTTGTTCAGAAGCTTTAGATGCATTTGAAGAGGTTTTTGGCGAAAGAGCTTTAGCGGGATATGATTTTTCAAAAGCAGATACAATAGTTTCTGTTGGAGCAGATTTTCTTGGAGATTGGCAAGGTGGAGGGTACGATGGCGGATACGCTAAAAAACGTATTCCGACAAACGGAAAAATGTCGAAACACATCCAATTTGAAGCTAATATGAGTTTGTCAGGAGCTAATGCAGACAGACGTTATGCGATGAATGTAGCTCAGCAAAAATTGGCTTTGGTTAAAATATACGGAATTGTTACCGGAAATGCTGTTTCTGTATCTGGGCTTGAAAGAGAAGAGCAGGTAGTAAACGCAGCTAATGAGCTTAAGAGAGCAGGTAGTAAAGGTGTCTTCGTTACAGGATTAGATGATAAAAACGCTCAGATTCTAGCTATTGCTATCAATCAAGCACTACAAAGTGAAGCGTTTGATTCTAATACAACAAGACAAATTAGAAAAGGGAATGCCAAAGAAGTTGCACAACTTATCACAGATTTAAAAGCAGGACAAGTTCATACGCTTATTATGAGTGGAGTGAACCCTGTGTATTCACTTCCGAATGGAGCTGAATTTGCAGAATTAATTAAAAAAGCAAAAACTTCGGTTTCGTTTTCTTTAAAAGAAGATGAGACTGTAAAGGTATCTAATATAGCAGTAGCTTTACCTCATTATTTAGAATCGTGGGGAGATGTTAGTATGATCAAAGGACATTATGGAGTTATGCAACCGACTATCCGTCCGTTGTTTGATTCTAAACAACTTCAAGATGCTTTGCTTTCTTGGACTGATAATGATACATCATACTACGATTACCTAAAAGAATTCTGGACTACCTCAATTCTGGAAGGTAAAACTTGGAATCAAGCGGTTCATGATGGAGTTTATGTTTCAGAAAATACTTCGACCAACGAAGGAAGTGTAGCGAACGCTACGGAAGCAGTAACTGCATTGTTAAGCTCTACGCAATCAGGAGAATTTGACGTTATTCTTTATACCAAAACAGGTATGGGAGATGGGCAACAAGCAAATAACCCATGGTTACAAGAGTTTCCTGACCCTATCACCCGTGTTTCTTGGGACAACTACGCAACAATGAATAGAATTGATGCAGAAAACCTAGGAGTAAAAAGTAGAAATGTAGCAAACGGAGGATTAGACGGAAATTATATTACTATCGAAGTAGATGGAACTCGACTTGAGAATATTCCCGTGATTATCCAACCAGGACAAGCACAAGGAACTATCGGACTTTCGTTAGGATATGGTAGAAAAGAAGGTATGAAATCTGAAATGCAAGTAGGTGTTAACGCTTATACTTTGTATAAAGATCTTAAAAATACACAAAGAGCCTCTGTTACCAAAGAAAGCAATAAATGGCATGAGTTTGCTTGTGTGCAGCTACACAGAACTCTTATGGGTAGAGGAGATATTCTTAAGGAAACAACCTTAGACGTGTTTAATGACCCATCAAAAGGGCCTAAAGATTGGAATCCTGTTCCGATGGTTTCTTTAGACCACCAACCAATTGAAGCAACAAAAGTTGATATTTGGGAGTCGTTCGATAGAAGTATAGGACATCACTTTAAGTTATCTATTGATTTGAATGCTTGTACAGGATGTGGGGCTTGTGTAATTGCTTGTCACGCAGAGAACAACGTTCCTGTTGTAGGAAAATCAGAGGTGAGACGCTCTCGTGATATGCACTGGTTGCGCATTGACAGATATTATTCATCAGAAGAAACTTTTGCTGATGATGTGGTAAAAAAATCTACAGCAAAAGGATTGTTTGATAACGTTCAGGCTTATAATGAATTAGAAAATCCGGCAGATAACCCACAAGTGGCATTCCAACCGGTTATGTGTCAGCATTGTAATCATGCACCTTGTGAAACAGTATGTCCGGTAGCGGCTACTTCACACGGAAGGCAAGGTCAAAACCATATGGCTTACAATCGTTGTGTAGGAACTCGTTATTGTGCAAATAACTGTCCGTACAAGGTAAGACGTTTTAACTGGTTCTTGTATAGCCAAAATCCTGAATTTGATTATAACATGAATGATGATTTAGGACGTATGGTATTGAACCCAGATGTTGTGGTTCGTTCTCGTGGAGTTATGGAAAAATGTTCTTTCTGTATTCAGTCTACTCAAGCGGTTATCTTAAAAGCTAAACGCGAAGGAAGAGTTGTGAATAGCGAAGAATTTGATAATGCTGTTGCTTGTGCTGCAGCTTGTGGAACTGGAGCTATGGTGTTTGGTGATGTGAACGACAAAGAGAGTCAAGTTGCAAAACTTGCAGAAGACGAAAGAATGTATCACTTGTTGGAGCATATCGGTACAAGACCAAATGTGTTTTATCAAGTAAAAGTAAGAAACGTATAATTGAACAAATAATTTAAAGATAAAGTAAAGGATTATGTCTCATTACGAAGCACCCATTAGAAAGCCTTTA
>CAZOQH010000060.1:0-12655 GCA_964581855.1 uncultured Flavobacterium sp. | reverse complement strand
AAAACCTGTCCTATCGAAATTGTGTTATCCGATAAGTTGTTCAGACGTTTTAATTCATTTATCGTCGTATTATATTTTACCGAGAGAGAATAAAGTGTATCTCCTTGGGTTACCTTATGTGCAAGAACATTGTTATTGCTTGAGCTTGAAACCTCAGTGTTCTGTTTATTTACCACAGTCGAAGTTTCTTGCTGAACAGTTTTAGTATTCGAATTCCCGAGAACTTCACTGTCATACTGATATAGTTCATAGCGGTCAATAAGGCTTATGAGTTTGTCCGGATATTTTGGGTCAGTTGCATATCCTGCTTTTCTCAATCCTTTCGCCCATCCTTGATAATCATCTTTTTTGAGCGTAAACAACTCACTATAACGGCTTCTTGAGGTTAAAAAGAGAGAGTGATCTCTAAAAGATTCCGAAGCATGTCGGTATTTTCTGAAACACTCCTGCAGAGCATCGTCATCGTGTTTGATGGTCTCACCTGTCCAACCTGTATGGCATTTAATTCCGAAGTGATTATTGGCTTCTTTTGCCAAGCGTCCGTTACCTGCCCCTGATTCTAAAATACCTTGAGCCAATGTGATACTGGCCGGAATACCGTGCGTTCGCATATTGTCTTTCGCTATTTCTTTGTACTGAGAAATATAATTTTTAATTACATCAGCATAGACGGTAGTTTTTGAGGTTGACTCTAAAGTTTCTGTGGGCTTAGCTACTGGTTTTGTAGGTTTAGTTGTGGTTCCCGGCTTTTTAACAACTGTAGTAGTTCTGGGTTTTGAAGTTGGCTTTTTAGTATTGGACGTATATTTTGTTCCTTTACACGAAGCTAAAAAAAGTACACAGGCTAAAATAAAAACTTTCTTATACATTGATTTTTGGTAAATTTTGTTGTTGTAATCTCTGGTTCATCCCTTCAATTCCCTGCAAACCTCCAGTATGGATAAGCAGAATTTTTGTTCCTTTTTCAAAATAGTTTTTGCGTGTCAAATCAGAAACTCCGTAACACATCTTGGCTGTATAAACAGGGTCCAACGGAATATCTGTCTGTTGTTTAAACTCATTTATAAACGAAACAAGTTCCCTATTTATTTTAGCATACCCTCCAAAATGATAATCTTTTATCAATTTCCAATTGTGTTTTTGGGTGTGCTTTTGGACTTCACCTTCTAAAAAATCTCCTTTTAGAGCGGGGAATCCCAAAACTTTTTGATGACTCTTACTGCTATTAATGATTCCCGAAATTGTTCCTCCTGTTCCGACAGCACAGCAAAGATAATCAAAAATATCGTCTTGGTCGGTCAGAATTTCCTCGCAACCCCGTACAGCCAATTCATTGGTTCCTCCTTCAGGAACCACATAAAAATCTCCGAATTTTTGTTTTAGTTTTTGAAGCAATTCTTCAGAATTCTTTTGTCTATAAATTTCTCTGGAAACAAACTCCAATAGCATTCCGTTTTGGTGTGCGAAAGAAAGAGTGGGATTGTGTTGAATTTTATCTCCCAACTCCTCTCCTCTTATCACTCCTATGGAACTCAATTTCATTGCTTTGCAAGCATACGAAACAGCTGAAATGTGATTAGAAAAAGCTCCTCCAAAAGTCAAAACCGTATGGTGATTTTCTTCTTGGGCTTGAAGTAAATTGTATTTAAGCTTCCGAATCTTGTTGCCTGAGACAAACTCGTGTAGTAAATCTTCTCTTTTAATATAAACCTCAACATCCTCTCCAAACAAATCCGATTCGATTTTTTGAGTTAGACTAATGTGTTTTTTTGTCAGGTCAAAGGGTTCCAAATTTAAGGCTCTAAATTTATTCCCCAAAATTATAAAATGTGTATGAATAAAAGTTTATACCTCAACAATTTGTTTTTTATAGTGCTTTACAATCAAAATAGCAGTATCTAACATATTTTGAAGTTCTTTTGTATCAATTGTTATTATTTGGTTGTTCAGAAAAGACTCCACTTCTTTTAGGATTGTTTTAATTTTAGTTTCCACCTCATCTATTTCTACTGTCCCAATATAAAGCGTGGTCATTATTTTTTTAAGCTGTTGCTTTACTTCTTTTACTCGGCCTGAGTTTTCTTCTGATATTTTTTTGTATTCAAAAACGGTATTCCAAGCATAAGAAACAGCATCAATATTCTCACATATATAGGTTGAGCTTTGATGGGCAAACACCAATGCTTCTAGGAGTGAATTCGAAGCTAAGCGATTTTTACCGTGTAAACCCGTACACGCACATTCTCCTACAGCAAACAGATTTTTGACTGTAGTTTGAGAGTTCTTATCTACCTTAATTCCTCCGCACTGATAATGGGCAACAGGTATTATCGGAATCAGATCTTTCCGCAAATCAATCCCTTCTGCTTTGCAGTAGGTCGTAATGGTCGGAAAATGTTTATAAAATTTGTGATAATCCAGATGGCGACAATCTAAATAAACGTTGCTTTCGTTTGATTTCAGTAATTCCGTACCGATAGCTTTAGAAACTATATCTCGTGTGGCTAATTCTCCCCGAGCATCATATTCAAACACAAAGCGCTTGTTTTGGCTGTTCACAATATAAGCTCCAAAACCACGCACTGCCTCCGAAATCAAAAAGTACGGATTTTTATCTTTTTCGTATAAAGCTGTGGGGTGAAACTGGATATACTGCATATCTTTGATTGCTGCTCCTATCCGGTGAGCCATTGCTATTCCGTCTCCGGTTGCAATATCCGGATTGGTGGTGTGTTGAAATACTTGTCCGCAACCTCCGGTGCTCATCACTACCGTTTTGGCTAAAACAACACTGGTTTTTTTATTAGTTTTATCATACACAAATGCTCCCGAACATTGTTTTTGTCCGTTTATTTCTTCAGAAATTAAATCCAATACAAATTGGTCTTCCAACAATTTTACGTTTGGAAATTTCTTTACCTGCATAAGCATTTTTTGTTGGATTTCTAATCCTGAAATATCTTTATGGTGCAAAATGCGATATTCAGAATGTCCTCCTTCTAGCCCCAAATCCCATTCTCCTTCATGATTTTTATCAAACGAAACTTCAAAATCCAAAAGTTCTTTCAATCTTTCTGGAGCTTGATAAACCACCATTTTGATAACCTCCTCCTCTCCCAGTCCTCCTCCTGCTTGTATGGTGTCTTGTATGTGCTTTTCAAAACTATCTTTCAGATTATCGGTAACCACTGCTATTCCTCCTTGTGCATAACGTGTATTGCTGTTGTCGGCTTGAGCTTTGGTCATTATCGTAATTTGCAAATCGGGTCTTTTGATTGCTGTTTTTACTGCGAAAAACAATCCTGAAACCCCTGAACCAATCACTAATATGTCTGTAAATTTCGTATCCATTACTTTGGTTTTTAATCTTTATTACGATAATTCTAACATTCTTTCTATAGGTTTCAATGCTTCGATTCGGATATGTTCTTCAACTTTAACCTCCGGAGTTTCGTCTCGAAGGCAACGATATAGTTTTTCTAAGGTATTCATCTTCATAAAAGCACATTCGCTACAAGCACAGGTATTATCTTCATAAGCAGGAGCAGGAATCAGTGTTTTGTGCGGAACTTCTTGTGCCATTTTGTGTAAAATCCCTGCTTCGGTTGCGATGATAAATGTATCGGAAGCTTCTGTTTTAACGTAGTTTAATATACCTGAGGTAGAGCCAATATAATGAGCTACCTTTAGTATGTGTTCTTCTGATTCGGGATGGGCTGCAATCTTTGCTTTGGGATGTTTTTTGTAGAGTTCGGCTAGTTTATCAAACGAAAATGCCTCGTGTACAATACAAGAGCCTTCCCACAAAACCATATCTCGACCGGTTTCTTTGATGAGGTATTTTCCTAAATTCTTATCCGGAGCAAAAATAATAGGTTGGTCTTCGGGTAGGGAGTTTATTATTTTTTTTGCGTTAGATGAAGTACAGACCAAATCGCTCAAAGTTTTTATTTCTGCCGAACAATTGATATAGGTAACTACTTTATGATTCGGATATTTTGCTTTGAATTTTTTGAATTCCGTTGGAGGGCAACCGTCAGCCAACGAACAACCTGCCTCTGCATCGGGCAAGACCACTTTTTTGTTCGGGTTGAGGATTTTGGCTGTTTCTGCCATAAAATGAACACCTGCAAAAACTATAATTTCGGCATCGGTTGTGGCAGCTTTTCTCGAGAGTTCTAAACTATCGCCTACAAAATCTGCTATTTCTTGAATATCGGGTTCCTGATAGTAATGTGCTAAAATGACTGCGTTTTTCTCTTTCCTTAATCTGTTAATTTCGACTACTAATTCAGACTTTTTCATATTTTAAACTCGTTATAAATGAGTTCAAAATTAAGCCCAACCGCAAAGACTTTTTATGATTTATATCATACCTTGCTCAAGTTTGTGATGTAAGGACTAAGCACTATAATATTCCTCTTGCTTTAATTTCGAGATATTTGTTGATGGTATCTACCGTTAGGTTCTCGGGTTCGGTAAGCACGGCATGAATTCCGTATTTTTTGAGTTCGTTGACAATTAGTCGCTTTTCAAAAGCAAACTTTTCTGCGATTACTTTGTCATAAATCTCTTGTACCTTTTCGGTTTTCTTTTCAATGAGGTCTTTTAATTCAGTATTCTGGAAAAATACCACAACCAGCAAATGACTTTTTGCAATTCCTTTCAGGTAAGGCAATTGTCTGTATAATCCGTCTAGTGTTTCGAAATTGGTGTATAGAATTATCAGGCTGCGTTGGTTTATATTTTTCTTGATATCGACATATAATCGGCTGTAATCACTCTCGAAGAAATCTGTTTTTATGTTATACAAATTTTCTAAAATCTGTTGCATTTGCGAAGAACGCCTTTCTGCCACTACCCTGTTCTCAATCTTTTTAGAGAAGGTAAACATTCCGGCTTTGTCTTGTTTTTTCAGGATAATATTCGACAAAACAAGCGTAGCATTGATGGCATAGTCTAGCAGACTTAGCTTATTAAAAGGCATTTTCATCACCCGTCCTTTATCGATAGCCATATAAACCGATTGCGATTTTTCGTCCTGAAACTGGTTAACCATCAGCTCATTTTTCTTGGCTGTGGCCTTCCAATTTAAAGTACGGATGTCGTCTCCTTGAACGTATTCTTTAATTTGTTCAAATTCCATTGTATGCCCTATTCTACGAATTTTCTTGATTCCGTACTGAAACAAGTTGTTCGAAAAAGCGATGAGTTCGTACTTTCTGAGCTGAATATATGACGGATAAGTCGGGACCATTGTATTTTTGTCAAACACAAATCTTCGGGAGACCATTTTTAAAGGTGAACTCACATAGATGTTCAGGGCTCCAAAATTATATTCTCCTCTTTCGGTCGGTCGCAGATTATAGGCAATTTCGTCAGAGGAGTTTGGTTTTATATTTCGTATGATTTCGAAGTCTCTGACTTGGAATTGAAACGGAATTTCGTCAATTATTTTGACTTTTACCGGAAAAGTATAATAATTAAGGACACTAACCTGAATAGGATTTTCGTCTCCGTTCGAAAGTTTTTCGGGTGTGATTCGCGTGGCTTTAATTCCTGTTTTTGCTCCGAACAGAATCAAAATATCCAACAATAAAAAAACCAATACAGCCATTAGTGCAATCCAACTCACTTTGTATAGAGCCGGAAAAATAAAAGACAGCACAAACAATACTATTACCCCAAAAAGAGCAAAGTAAAGGATGTTGTTTGTATAGAGTTTTTTCATCGTATTTTGTGTATTATCTTATTTATCTCGGAATCTCAACCGCTTCGATAATTTGTTTGATAATTTCTTCGGATGTTATGCCTTCCATTTCTCTCTCCGGAGTTACGATTACTCTATGTCTTAGTACCGGAACTGAAGCATCTTTAATGTCTTCGGGAGTTACAAAATCACGTCCTCGGATGGCTGCAAATCCTTTGGCTGCATTTAATAATGCAATTGAAGCTCGAGGTGATGCTCCTAAATACAAAAATGCATTTTCTCTAGTGTTGACTACTACTTTTGCGATATATTCTACTAAATGAGGTTCTATCAAAATCTGTTTGACTACCGATTGATATTCTGCGATTTTGTCTGCATTTAATATTGACACAACAGCATCTAGTTTTCCTTTATCTTGTAGTGTATGTTCTTTTTGGATAATTGCAATTTCTTCTTCCAAATTCGGATAATCCACTGTTATTTTAAACAAAAATCGGTCTAATTGTGCTTCCGGAAGTCGGTAGGTTCCTTCCTGTTCAATCGGATTTTGTGTTGCCATTACCAAAAACGGAGCGTTCATTTTGTAGGTAGTTCCGTCCATGGTAATCTGACGTTCTTCCATTACTTCAAAAAGGGCAGCTTGGGTTTTGGCCGGTGCACGATTGATTTCGTCTATCAATACCAAATTCGAAAACACAGGTCCTTTTTTAAATTCGAATTCGTTTTTTTTCAGGTCAAATACCGAAGTTCCTAAAATATCCGAGGGCATCAAATCGGGTGTAAACTGAATTCGGCTAAAATCAGTATTCAGAGTCTTTGCCAATAGTTTAGCCGATATGGTTTTGGCCACTCCAGGAACTCCTTCTAAAAGTACGTGTCCGTTTGAGAGGATAGCTACTAATAATTGATCAATCATTTTGTGTTGTCCGACAATAACCGAACTTACTTGTTCTTTGATTTTGGTCACGCTTTCTTGCAATCCGCTCAAATCTATTCTTGACTCAAAGTTAACTTCTTGGTTTTGTGTATTTTCTTCCATGATTTTTATATTTAGGATAGTTTTTCAATAGCTCTGTTCAAATTTATCAAATCTTGTTCAGAACTCGAACTCTGCTTCCTGTATTGGTTTATTAAATCTACAACTCTTTGTATGTCTTCTTGGTTTTTTCCGGATTTTAGATGCAGTTTTTTTATAAAGCCATCATCTAAAACTTGAGTATCTATCAGGTATTTTGTTCTTATTTTCTCTAAAAAGTACGTGATTTTTTTATCCATTATCGTATGGTGGTTTCGTTCTTGATAATACAGATTGGCAATGGTTTTTGTAAAATCGATTGTAGTGTTTGTAAGTGGTGTAATAATCGGAACGATGCGTTGTTTTCGCTTAATATTCAATACGACAAAGACCAATGCGGTAAACAACAAAATATACCAAGCATAACGCAAAGCTGGTTGCGAAACGATAAATCGCATAGGCGATTGGTTGATTACTTCTCCTTGTTGCCCTTTGGTAAACCAATAAATATTTTCGTTTTGAGGCAAGTACGAAAGTATATTTTCGGCATATCTATAATTATCGTTTTTCAACAAATGATAGTTCGTAAAAACAGTAGGTTGGGTATGCAGATAAAAATTTCCGTATCCGTAAGGAACTTTGACAAAGTTTACTAGTTGCTCTGTTTGCTTGCTCTGTTTTTGATAACCTAAAACTGTGGTATTTAAGGTGTCAATCTTTTCGAAGTATATATCTGAGCTTCCGACCGTAATATTGTATTTTTTATTACCTAATTTCGGATTGACCAAATGTGCGTAAATGCTGTCTTGATATAAATGTTTGTAATTTATATCTAAACTCAACGAATCAAATAAACTGTGCGGAAACGATTCAGAAGCGATAAAAGCAGTATTTCCTTTCGATACAAAAGTCATGACTTCTTCTATTGACTGCTGGTCGATTGTGTTGTAAAAATTTATGTAAAAGAAGGTTCCTTCTGTTTCATACTGATGGGTTTCCCAATTGTATTGTGGATCAAAAAACTCATAGGGAGTTACATTTACTTTTTGTAGTCGGTTTCCAAACAAATAATCGGTTTCTTGGTCCAAAACATATAAGCCAAACGGAATCTTATCTTTTAATGAATAAGTTGGATTCCAATTGATGGGCTTAGGGCGATTTGCCTCTAAAAAAACCGTCCCGATGACAATCAGCACCAAAACAACCAAATATAATTTTAGGGTTCTGTTCATCGTTTGAGTTTTTGGATGGTTGTATCAAATGCTGCCTTAGCTTTGTCAAAGGTCGGTTGGTCGATATCAAACTCTCCGTACCAAATGTAGTCGTAGAGATAAGACAGGTACGAAAAGTTAGATTTAAGAGTTGTATCTTGTATTTCGTTTTGATAATCGGAGTTGGTTTTTTCGATATCCCATTCTATGATTTCTTTTTCGGAAAGCAGTTTGAGCAGCCATAAATAATAGTATCGGATGGTAAGTCGTTGTTCTGCATTTTTTTCACTTTCGTGAATAAGTCGCTCGAAATCGACCGTATGAATATTCTGTTCGATTTGGTCGTATTGAATTATCTTTTTGTCTGACGAGCGTCCGAAAGCCCAACTTCCCTCATCGTTCAGGATTGCTTTTACGATTAGGTAAATCACAAAAACTATAAGTAAAACAGACAATATATTAATGGTCCAATCAAGAGCATCATTGGCTTCTTCGGATGTTCTGAATCCAAAAAGACGTTCGTACAAACGCACTAAACGTTGTTTGAACCTTGCCCAACTTCCTTCGTCTTTTACTACAGATTCGTACACAAAATATTTGTTGTCTTTATACTTTTGTTGAAAGCCTTCTTCAAAATAAATCGGGTTTACTTCGGATTGGTCTTTGATGATATCTTCTTCCGTAAAAGGAGATTGATCAACCGAACCATAAGGCATAACAACTTTTTCTACAATCGTTTGAGAAAGAGAAGGCCATGAAAAAAGGATAAATAATATGTAAAAAATCGGTTTGACTGTAATTGACACTTTAAAAATTCGTATTTTCTTACTCTTCCATTCCAATCAAGTCGATTTCGGATTGAGGCATTCGATTTTCTTTTTGCTCCACAGAACTATAATAAATCATCCCTTGATTGATAAATAACAAATTATAGGTTATAAAGCTGGTTAGCATAGATAAAAGTGTAGTAATTATCATCATAATCTCGAAAAAAGACATGCTTTCGTAATCGGCAAATGAATCTGGCGATGAACCTAATCCGAACATTCCGCCTATTCCGAATATATACGGAATCATACTTATTATGTAGCCTATAATAGTTATAATAGCATAAATAATAATGGTTGAACCTAAAATAGGCCAGAAATTATTCATCAAATTGCTCCATCCACTTGACAAGGAGGCCATTATTCCGTGATTGGTATTCAATTGGTGGTAAAACGATTGTGTAAACCAAATATACAGCATAGGAATAATTATAAAAAGTAACGGAAACATAAACAACATCGTCAGGATAATACTTGCTAATGACAGAATTGCTATTATAAATCCTATCACAAACATAATCACCACAAAAATCAGGAGTGCCATTAAAAAGAAAACGACTACCTTTCCGAAATTAGCTTTCATTTCGTTTGCGATATCTTTAGAAGTAAAATTAGTGGTTTGTTTGTGTTTGTCGTAGAGTCGGAAATAGCTTATCGGAAACGAATAAGTGAGTAAGCTTATAAAGATAATTAAAAGGAAAAACAGCAGAAAAACTAAAAATATCACGGCTGGATTATCTCCAAAAGTACTTTGGAGCGGATTGTTCCCGAAAGCCGCTCCTACCGAAGAAAAAGCGTACTCAAAATACACTTTAAAAACAAAGTACGACAAAACCAACAGCACTAATAGGAATGCTCCTATAAGGATAAAATAGTTTTTGAAAAAGTGCTTTCCGGTGATTTTTAAGAAAGCAAAAGTATCGGAAATCATGTCTCCGAAGGAACGTTTTTTATAAAGTTGAAACATATTTTTTCATTTTTTTGTTAACAATAAACGGATAAATCAAAAAGTAATAAGCTATTATCGATAGTGTTCCCAGTATGATTAGTACGTTCAACCAATTGGGCATTGCTTTGGAGTATCGAGTAACAAATCCTTCTAAAAAACCTGCTGCAAAAGTAAACGGCATGGTTGCCAATACTATTTTCAGTCCGTTTTTGAATCCTATTTTAAAGGAGTTCAGCCTTGAATAGGTTTTCGGAAACAGTACGCTTGCCCCTAATATGAGTCCTGCACTGGCTTCGATTACGATTGCAAAAATCTCCATGGCTCCGTGAATCCAAATTCCTCTAACGCTTTCCCAAAACACATCATGTTCGTAAAAGAAATATTGAAAAGCTCCGAGCATGATACAGTTTTGTAAGAGTATCCAAATTGTTCCTGCTCCTCCAAAGATTCCGTAAAAAAAGCACTTTAGTCCTACAAAGAGATTGTTAAAGGTAATGGCAATAAAGCCACCCCAATTGCTACCGGATTGATATACGGCTACCGGGTCTCCTTTTTGAATGTTTTCTAAGCTCATATTTACGTAAGCATCTCCCATAATGAGTCTTACAAAGCTATCGTCGTACCTTGCCGAAAGTACTCCAATCATCAGAAAAACGAAGAACATTATAAAGGCATACAGTATATATCTACGGTATTGGTACACGATTAAAGGCACTTCGGTTTTAAAAAACCGAACCACCCGATTTGATTCCTCTCTTTTGGTTTTGTAAATCTTTTGATAAATTTGAGAAGCTAAGTAATTCAGGTACTTAGTTACCTTGCTTTTCGGATAAAAAGTCTGTGCATACGAAAGGTCGTTGACAAGTTGAATGTATAAACTTGCCATTTCATCCGGATTTTTTTTAGTTTTACCAAAAATAGCTTGCTCAAATGTCAGCCATTTTTCTTTATTTTGTTTTATAAAAGCAACTTCTCTCATAATATAATGGCTAAAATATAAAATATGTCAGAATTAACAATTTTAACTACACAAAATGTTACTATAAATTTCAAACAAGCCTCAATTGGGGAGCGAATGCTTGCGTTTTTTTTGGATATGCTAATTAAAATGGCTTATGTTTTTGGAATTGGCTATATATTATTTGAAGTTTTTGAGTTCGGTGATGTAGTAGATCGTCTGGACCTTTGGTCGCAATATGGACTTGCGGTTCTGATTCTTTCGCCTTATATTTTTTATAGTTTGGTGTTAGAGAGTATTTTTGATGGACAAACCCTCGGAAAGAGAATTGTGCGAATCAAGGTCGTTAAGATTGAAGGCTACCAGGCTAGCTTCGGAGATTATCTCATTCGTTGGTTATTTCGGATTGTAGATGTGGCAATCAGCAGTGGAGTTATCGGTTTGTTGACGATGATTTTCAGCAATAAAACCCAACGTCTTGGAGATATTTCGGCTGGTACTGCGGTGATTTCGCTTAAGAACAACATCAATATCAATCACACCATCATACAAGAAATAGATCAAGATTATATTCCGACTTATCCGTTGGTTATCAAGCTATCGGACAATGACATCCGAATTATTAAAGAAACTTTTGAGGTGGCAAGAAGCAATAACAACCAACCGCTTATCCGCAAGTTAGTCGAAAAAGTTGAAACCGTAACAGGTATTAAAAACCAATCCGGAAGCAACCACGACTTTATACGGACTGTGCTTAAGGATTATAGTTTTTATACACAGAATATGTAATTGTGTAAACTTTGAGGTCTGATTCTACACTCAAAGCACTTCGTTAATTTTTTCGGTAGGTCTTCCGATTACTGCACGATTTTGATTTACGACGATAGGTCGTTCGATTAGTCTTGGGTTTTCGACCATAATTTGGATAATTTCTTGATCTGAAAGGTTTTTATCTTTATAGTTTTCTTTCCAGATGGCTTCGTTTTTTCGTACTAATTCTAAAGGGGAAATCTCCAGTTTTTGGATGATTTCGGTTAGTTCTTGTACCGAAAGTTCATCTTCGAGATACAATACTTTTCGGAATTCTTTTCCGGATTTTTCTAAGAGTGTTAATCCTTCTCTGGATTTACTACATCGTGGATTGTGGTAAATTGTTATCATATTTTAGTGCTTTTTTCTACAAAAATACTTAAATTGCTCCGTAAATTAAAATCGTATGAATTATATATTACAAGCCCTTAAAGGAAAGAATGACTGGTGGAGAACCCTTATTGTTTGCTTTCCTATTTTTGCTGTTTTCGGACTTAGCTTTGTTGTGTTTTTGATGTCTTCTACAGAGGAGTTCCAAGAGTTGATGCAACAATCGGCTCAGATGTTTGAAAGCAAAAACCTTAACTTAGTCTTGATGCTAAGTCAGTTTGGTTTTTTGTTGGTTATATTTTTCGCTCTTTTTTATTTTTTACATCAACGCAGCTTGGTAACCCTTACTACTGCACGTGCGAAGGTAGATTTCAAACGCATTTTTTTTGCTTTCTTTTTGGTAATTATCGTTCAGGTAGTGTTGTTTGCTGTGTCGTACAACATCGACAATTCGAATATTGAATGGAACTTTGACCTGTCTAAATTTATCCCTTTGGTTATCATCAGTTTACTTTTTTTTCCTATCCAAATCGGGTTTGAAGAATATTTTTTCAGGGGTTATCTGATGCAACAAATCGGGGTGTACACCAAAAGCATTTGGATTCCGCTTATTATAACTTCGGTTCTTTTCGGATTGGTTCACAGTGCTAATCCGGAGGTGGCAGAAATTGGTTTTAAGATGATGGTTTTTTATATCGGAACGGGTTTGTTTATGGGGATTATGACTCTTTTGGACGATGGGTTAGAGCTGGCATTGGGTTTTCATTTTGCCAATAATTTTTTGGCTGCTACCCTTATTACTTCAGACTTTTCTGCTCTTCAGACTGATGCTATTTTTAAGTATT
>CAZOQH010000059.1:1229-12985 GCA_964581855.1 uncultured Flavobacterium sp. | reverse complement strand
AAAGAAGATAAAAGAGAATATAGCAGAGCTATTGATACAATGTTTCGTGTAACCTTGAACAATCATACAAGGTTGAGTGATATTGCTGATAGTAAAGCAAATATATTACTTTCGGTAAATGCTATTATTATTTCTATTGTGCTGAGTTCTTTAATTCCTAAATTAGATGCACCTCGAAATCATCACTTGATTATCCCGACTTTTATCTTGTTGATGTCAAGTGTAGTTAGTATTATCTCAGCTATTCTTTCGACACGTCCGAAAGTTACCAGTGGCTCATTTACCCGAGAAGAAGTTCAACAGAAAAAAGTAAATATTCTGTTTTTCGGAAACTTTTACAAAATGCCTCTTCCGGAATACGAATGGGCAATGAATGAATTGATGAACGACCGAGACGGACTATACAACACTTTGACCAAAGACTTGTATTTTCTAGGATTGGTTCTCAACAAAAAATATCGTTTACTTCGTATTACGTACGGAATCTTTATGACGGGAATTATCCTTTCGGTGATGGCTTTTGTTTGGGCTTTTGTTAATTTTAGTTTAGGTAACTCGATTTGGGGAGTATAAAACTGAAATTTACTCGCTCTGAATAGATTTATAATTTCCGTAAGCCTCTTCGTGTTTGTCTTGATATATGATTCCGACACGAAGTGCTTTTAACCCTACAATTCCTTGTAAATCTTCTACTTCTAATTGTTCTATATTGGTATCTAAGAGACCTTTGTACTGCAACAGGTTAATATAGCCCAAATACTCTTTTCGCTCTTGAGGTTGCGAATATACAATGGTCAGTTTTCCTTTTTGCGTAATGCGTTCGTCCGAATTTTTTATTTTGGCTTTGTCGATACGTTTTTTAGCAATTTCGTATCTAACATTATACGAACCGTCAATATCAAATTGTTTTTCATCCATTTTGAAACGAATCGAAATTGGGTTTCCGAATACTAGAATTAGCGAACTCACTTCTAGCTCGTGCGGAAGGCTAGGTTGCATTACTTTAAAATAATTTTCCATTTCACACATTACTTGCATTTGCCATAAACGTAAGTTTTTGAGGAAATACATATCAAAGTTTTTGTCAGGAGCAATCGATGCACCTATATACATATTGTGTTCGATTCCGTCTGTTTTAAAGCGTTCGTAATAATGCGGAAAGTATCCTTGTGCTTCTACTTGTCTTTCGTCTATTATGGCAGCCAATTTTTTGTTAATCTGCGCTATAGAATTGTCGAAATTTTTCCGAGCCTCATAAAAACCACCTCCTGCTATCGGACTTATCTTGTTAAAATATTCATCTATATCTTTTGCAATCTGGCTGTCTTTGTTGTTGTTTCTGAAATTTTCGAGTATGGGATGAATATCTGTGTTAAAATGCGTTTGAAGCATTTGTTCTGTATTGGTAGACACAAATATTTTCAGGGTTTCTAAGTTGCTTTTTAGGTCGAATATTTTTTGTTCAAACAGCGGGAGTTTATGGGTTTTGCCGATTTTTTTAAAAAGGGTTATTAAATCTTTGGTTTGATGAATTAAATCTTGTTGAATGGCTTTGTTTCGTGAATCTGAAGAGCCTTGAACATCAATTTGTCCGTATAATGGATAGACATTGTTGAAAACAATTTCTTTTAAAGTATAATCTTTTTTTAGTGCCTTGTGGTTCAGAAAACGCAGCGCTTCTTCCTGAAACCTCCATCTTACGCTAGAGTGAATTGAAGTATATTCTTTTTGAATAATAGCTTCTATCTGGTTTTCTGTTTCTGAAAAAGCTTTTGAAACTTTGTCTTTAATAAAAGGTAAAATAAAGTTTAGTTTGTTGGCATTTACAGAATTCAGTTCTCGAACTCTTGGAGACGACATTTCTAATAATCCGAAAAAGCGATCGCCTTCGACTAGTGGAACAAAAATAAAGCTCTTGACGTTTTGTTCTTTAAGTTTTTCGATAAGGTGTTTTTCTTTAGGGTTACTGATAGGGTGTTTGTCTATGTCTGAAACTACCAGAAAATCGTGATTGGTAATTAAATTTTCTAGGGTTTCATTACACAACAACCCTTCGCACTCTTCGATGGTTGAATTATAAAGCAAATGGCTGTACAGTTGTTGTTCTACAATTCTCAAATCATAGTCTTTGCGGGCATTACCAAATATTGTTACTCCGATTCTTAAATCAGAAATTTTATAGATAGATCTAAAAATTGTTTCTATTTCTTTGAATTGGGTAAGGCTATCATCTTTAAGCAAGTTGCTTTTAAAGCTCGAAACGGCATTTTCGATAGTAGCATCAAATAGGGTCATAATCGAAAAGCCTCTCAAAACCCAACTGTGTTCCGGAAATTTAGACTTCCATAAGTCTATATCCGAAAAGTTATCTATGAGTTCAATAATATCTTCTTCTGAGAGTTCTATCGCTCTTTCTGTAGGTGCTACTTCTATAAAATCAGCGTTAAACAACACTCGATAGTGACGAATGACATTGTTTTTATCAGGGATATCTACAAACAACGGTGTATCCATTGCTTCGATTTTATATCCGTAATATTCTCGTATGATTACACAACAATTGAGAATATAAAAATGGTCTTCCGAAAAGCCCCTAAGATTAAACTGATAATTATCTCCTGCTTCTTCTAATATTTTTTTAAACCGTTCGGTATGATTAAACGTATGGAGGTGGAACGGAATAGTAACAGCTTTGATTTCGTTATTGGTAAGTGATTTAGGGAATAAATCAGCCAAAAGTACTTTAATAATTGGTTCGTACTTTTCAATATCTTCAGGGTTTTCTATACCTTCAATAAGTTCGGGATGTTTATAAATTTCTTGTAATAAAGATTGAGCATAGGTAGCCTGAAAATCTATTCCGGAAGTTGCAATCTCTTTAAAAGAATCGATAATTTTATGGAAAGAAATTAAGGTTTTAAAAGGGCTCGATGCAAATGAAAAATTAATTCGCATAGGTATATTACTTTTTTTATTTAACACAGGTGGTTTGTAATTTTTATATCAAAAAATTCATTTAGAAAAACTGCGTAAAGATACAAAATCATAGCTGTTATTCATAACCGAAACTAAAATTCATATCTTTGCTTTTTCTTATAGATAGTTATGTACCGAAAGATTTTATTGCTAATTATTGTTCTTCTTATTACTCTTGGTTGCGCAAAAAGAGGATATATTACGGGTGGTGAACAAGATATTTATCCACCTGAAGTTTTAAAAACTTCTCCAGAAAACTTTAGTACTAACTTTAATTCTTCTGAAATAATTATTCAGTTTGACGAGTATGTGAGACTCAAAGATGCGAATACACAGCTAGTGGTATCTCCACCGCTCAAATACAGACCCGAAATAATGCCTACCAATGCCTCTAAGGAAATTAAAATCCGACTTAAAGATACATTGCAGCCCAATACCACCTATAGTTTGAATTTTGGACAAAGTATAGAAGATAACAACGAAGGCAATAAATTGCAAGGTTATCGCTATGTGTTTTCGACCGGAAGTTATATCGACTCTCTTTCTATTCATGGATACGTAAAAGATGTATTAGACCGAGAAACAGAGCCTTTTGTCTCCGTGCTTTTATACGAAGTAAATGAAGAGTTTAACGATTCAATAATATATAAAGAAAACCCAAGGTATATAACTAATACGCTTGATAGTATTGCATTTTCTTTAGAAAATATAAAAGAAGGAAACTATCTTTTAATAGCTCTTCAGGATAAAAATAACAATAACCGATTTGACCCTAAACAAGATAAAATAGGATTTCATCCGGAGGTTATTTCGATTCCAACTCAAGAAACTTTTAAACTCAATATGTTTAAAGAAGTCGCAGACTTTAAGCCTGTGAGAGCTTTTGAAAGTTCAAAAAATAAGATTGTTTTTTCGCACGAAGGAAATGCAGAGCAAACCGAGGTGGAGCTTAGAAAGGGTTCAGAATTAATAGAAACAATCGTAACAAAGGTTCAAGGCAAAGATTCACTTAATATCTGGTACAGACCTCTTGAAGCGGATTCACTTGAATTGAAAGTGTATAATGATACTATTCGTAAGGATTTTGTTATTAATTTAAAAGAAAAGCAATTAGATACTTTGTTGCTTTCTATGAAATCGTCAAAGCGATTAAGTTTTAGAGAAAATCCGTCTTATTATTCTACTACGCCTTTGGTTTCGTTTGATAAAACTAAATTTGAACTACTCGATCAAGATTCCTTATCCGTAGATTTGCAAACAAAATATGACCATTGGAACCAACGTCTTGAACTTATTTTTGACAAGACCGAAAAGCAAAAATATTTTCTTACCTTATATCCGGGTGCGGTAACTGACTTTTTTGGGCAGTCTAACGATACCTTACGAACTGACTTTTCGACCTCCAATTATTCGGATTACGGCAATCTTGTAGTGCGTTTGCAGAACGTAAAAGATTTTCCTATTATAGTTCAGCTTACTGACGACAAAGGAGAAGTTTTGGCCGAACAATATTCGGAACAAGACAGTACTTTTGAGTTTCTATTCCTCAATCCTGCCTTGTATAATATGCGAGTAATTTATGATTCGAATAAAAATAAGATTTGGGATACAGGAAATTTTCTACGCAAAACACAACCTGAAAAAGTCATTTATTTTCCTGAAAAAATTGATGTTCGGGCGAATTGGGATGTCGAACAAATTTTTATTCTTCGGGAGTAATCGAACTTCAGAGGTTAAGTGTTTACATATATTTTCCTTTTTTACTTCCTTCGTAGATTTCGTATTTTACTAATCTCGCTTCTAATTTTCCGTTAAACAATTTTATTTTTCGCGAAGGTCTCAACCCGACGAACTTTAAAGCTTCGAGATTTGCTGTAATAAACCACGCATCTGTGTTAGGGTAATTTTGTTTAAAAGTGTCTCCGATTTCTCGGTAAAAACGTTCTAAATCAATGTCTAAGCGTTCTCCGTAGGGCGGATTAAAAAGCATAAAAAGTTTTCCTTCGGTTTGCTTTTTAGTAGTAAAAAAGTTTTCTTGAGAAATGTTTATGTATTCGTCCAAATTAGCGTTTTTGATGTTGTCTTTTGCTTTGGCAACAGCAGACGGAGCCTTGTCATATCCTGTAATTGTATAATGAAAGTCTCGTGTTTTTTTAAGCAACGAATCGGTTACTTTGTCAAACAAATCATTATCCCAGTCATTCCATTTTTCGAAGGCAAATTCTTTGCGGTTAATGTTAGCCGGAATATTACAAGCAATCATGGCTGCTTCTGCTAAAATAGTTCCGCTACCACACATCGGATCAAGAAAATCGCATTGACCGTCCCAACCCGAAAGAAGCAACATTCCTGCTGCCAGTACCTCGTTTATAGGAGCAATATTAGTCGCTGTTCGATAACCTCTATGATGCAGAGAGTTTCCGGAGGTGTCGAGTGATACCGAACAATTTTCTTTTTGAATATGAATGTTTATACGTAAATCAGGGAAATCCTTGTCGATGTTTGGTCTTTGTCCGGTTAATTCTCGAAATTGATCGACAATAGCATCTTTGGCTTTAAGCGCAACGAATTGAGAATGGTTAAAAATATCAGAATTTACAGTGGTGTCAATAACAAAGGTTTTGTTGTTCGACAAAAAATCGGTCCAATCAATACTCTGAATTCCTTTGTATAAAGACTGTTCGTTAAACACTCTAAATTCTTTTATGGGTTTTAGAATCTTAAGAGCGGTACGGAGTGCAATATTTGCTTTGTACATAAAGCCTTTATCTCCGTAAAAGCTTACCATTCTTACTCCGGTTTCTACTTTTTGAGCTCCTAAGTTTCTTAATTCTTGAGCTAATATTTCTTCGAAGCCAAATAAGGTTTTGGCTATCATTTTAAAGTTGTTGTTCATTAAGTTTAATTTCAAATCTTATAATAACTAACAGGTGATTTTTCTATCAGTCAATACTTAAAAATCTTTTCTGAAAGTCTTTCTACGTTTGTGGATTATAGGGTTAAAGTTCTTCCACAAGGCAAGGATTTTTTTGTTTTCTTCGAGTTGCGGATTGGTTTCAATCCATTCAATATTGTATTTTTTATAGACCTTTTCTAGCTCTCTAAATATAAGTGAAGTAACTCCTTTGTTTTGATACTCTGGATGAATTCCGATAAGATAAAACTCTACGTTTTTGCTGTTTTTTAGGGCTTTGACCAAATGAAGGAAACCGAACGGAAATAAACGTCCTTTGGCTTTCTGAAATGCTTTGGACAACGAAGGGATGGTTACGGCAAAAGCGACCAGTTTTTGAGTTTGGTTATCCACCACACAAGATATAAATTCAGGATTTATAAGCGGAAGATACTTCTTTTTGTAGTGTTCTACCTGAAAAGGTTCAATCGGAACAAAGCTTTGTAAGGATTTATAACTGTTGTTTAACAACTCAAACATTTGATCTGCATAAGGCATAATATCTTTAGTGGTTCTGAAATTTAGCGAAGATACATTATACCTTTTTTCAATTAAAGAAGAAAGTTGAATGGCATTATCAATATTTACTTCTTTGATGTTGAATTTATATTCGAGCCATTCGGCTTCTTTATAAAAACCATGTGCTTCTAGATGTTGCGGATAATATGGGTGATTGTATAATCCAATCATGGTGGCAATTTGGTCAAAACCTTGGGTTAGCATTCCTGCTTTATCCATATTTGTGAAACCCACCGGACCTTCTGCATACTTAAGTTGGTGGTCTTTGCCAAATGCTATAACTTTTTCGAGCAAGGCTTTAGAAACGTTTAAATCGTCGATAAACTCTATCCAACCAAAGCGTACTTTAGACTTTTTTTGTTCATTAATTTCAATTTTATTGATAATAGCTGCTACACGACCTACAATTTCTCCATCTTTATAAGCCAAGAAGTATTTGACCAAAACCTTTTCAAAAATCGGATTATTTCTTGAAAAGCTACGAAGTTCGTCTTTAATAATAGGAGGCACCCAATAAGGGTTGTCCTTATATAATTTAAAAGGAAACTTTATGAAGCGAAGTAAATCGCTACGCCTTGTAACTTCTTTAATTGTTATCATTTATTATTAAAAAATTGATTTGTTTTATTTTTTAACTCCATCGTCTTTAAACAACTTTATGTCTTGGTAATTTACGGTAGATCTCCACGAAATTCCTATTCCTCCATAAAGCACATCGGTTGAATCTCTAAAATTTTTACCGATAGAGATGTCTAGCTGTATGTTATCGCTAAAGAGGTAAGCAGCACCTCCACGTAGGATGATGTCGTTGTAATAGTCGCTTTTGTACCCCTGAAATTCTAAGAAACCACTCCATCTCTCGTCAAAACTTTTAGTGGTAGTAAATATTCCGCCAAAAGTCATATAGTCGGTTCCGATTTTGTCTACTAACAAGTTAGTAACAAACACCCAGCCTCCCGTAAAGTGATTTTGTAAGATTATCATTCCTTTCGGACTCAAATAGCCTTCATCTTTGCTAATATACGGATTATCTAATAAATATAGATTTACTCCGCCATAAACAGCCACAGCAGGGACAAATTGTCTCCATTTAAACTTTTGGTTGGCTTTCCAGCTATAAAGATTTACTTTTTCTTCATAATTTTTGAACGGGTCATACACTAAATATTTAAATCCTAAAGCGGAGTTTTTTAGTCCATTTCTACTAGATGAATCTCCTCCGGGAATCTCATAGGTATCCATTCGGTATTGTAAATCGGCTATAAATTCGAGTTCTTCTTTCCAAAAGCCCAATCGGATGTCAAGATCTACATAAAAACCACTGATTTCAGCATCGTTTGCATCATGTTTTTCGTTGATGTACGAAATACCTCCTTCGGTTTGAACTACTGTTTTTCCTACCGAAAAGGCAGCAAATGATTCGCCAGGACGATTCGAGTTGATGATGTCTGTGTATTGAGAATAAACGGATTGTGTTCCGAAAACGGCTAAAACTAACCAGAAGTAGTGCTTGTAAAGTATTTGCATAAGAATAGATTGAAATTCCCTATCTCCAAAAGTAAGGTTTTTAATAATATCTTCATATACAAAGTAAAAAATTATTTTTTCCTAAAAATAGTCGTACCTAAATCAATGAAGTATGCATGTGTTTTTTTCTTTTTACATCTGCTAAAAAGCATAGTTAAATCTACTTTAAACAGAGTCTTAAATTAAAAATTTCTTACATTTGCCGTTCTAATTAAGAAGAATGCGAAAAGTTTTATTGCTTTTGATTTGTATGGTTCCTGTGCTTGTTTTTTCCCAAACCGAATTAGGGAGAGGAAACATCAACAGAGGAGCAGATGCAAACAGGTTGAATGATAGTTTGAATAAATCTCAATTCGGAGAAGAATCGACTTTAAGTCTCACTCCGAAAGCTCCTATTGACTGGTACAAAATCATCTCAATTAATAGAGACACTATAGCTGTAGATACTACTTTAACTATTCAAAGAGAATATCGTTTTAACTACTTAAGAAAAGATTTGTTTGGGCTGTTGCCTTTGCCTAACGAAGGGCAACCATACAATAGGCTCGACTTTGGGTTGGCAGATTTTAATCCTTATCCAGAAATGGGATTTCAAGGCAAGCACTTTGCTTATATGCAGGTCGAAGACATAAAATATTATCACGTTCCTACGCCTATGACAGATTTACACTACAAGTCGGTGATGGAACAAGGACAAATGCTCGATGCTTTTATCACTATAAATACATCCGAAAAGTTGAACTTTTCTATTGCTTATAAAGGACTTCGCTCTGTCGGAAAATATATCAATTCGCTTTCGAGTAACGGAAATTTTCGTTTTACTAGTAGTTATAAATCTGAAGGAAAAAGATATGTCGGAAATTATCATATTACGGCCCAAGATTTTGAAAACGGAGAAAACGGAGGAATTATAAATATAGCTGATTTTGAAAGCGGAGAAGAACCTTTTACAGACCGGCCTCGCTTGGATGTGTTTTACAAAGATGCTACTTCGTTGCTCAAAGGAACCAGAGGTTTTGTGGATCATTCCTTTCGGATAAACAAAGAAAAATCAGAAAATAATCTTACTGTAGCACATCGTTTTATATACGAAAGTAAAGAGTTTAAGTTTATGCAAAAAACTCCGAGTGAGCGATTGGGAGCTTCGTATGTGTCGGGAGATATTTATGACAAAACCGATTATAACCGAATGTATAATCGAATAGGAGCAGTTTATCAAAACGAGACCTTAGGAGATTTTATGTTCTTTGTTGATGATTTTAGACACAATTATTATTATAATAAAGCTGTTTTTTCTCATAATAACGTGTTGATTCCTAATAAAATATCAGAAACCGTAAATTCACTCGGAGGTGAATATACCTATTACAAAAATAATTGGAAAGGAATATTTATGTATTCTCGTTCGCTGGGAGATCAGAACCTTTCTAACCTTGACCTATTTGCCCGCTATAAAATAAACGAAAGTAATTTGATAAATTTTAGATACCAAAATATCAATAAACTTCCGGACTTAAACTATAATTTATATCAAAGCAATTATATAGGGTATAATTGGTATAATAATTTTAAAAATCAAAAAATCAATAATATAGAAGTCGAGGCAGACCTAAAGTGGTTTGATGCTTCGGTGCAAGTTTCGAATATCAGTGATTTTTTATACTTTTCGAATGATGCTACAGACGAAAATCTGTTGATAACTACTCCTAAGCAATACGACAAATCCATTAATTATTTGGGAGTAAAGCTGGCTAAAGAATTCCGACTCGGAAAGTTTGCTTTAGACAACACTGTTTTGTACCAGCAGGTGGTGCAAGATGATGATATTTTGAATGTTCCGCAGATTATAACAAGAAATACGCTATATTTTTCGGATTATGTGTTCAATAAAGCTATGTATATTCAAACCGGTTTTTCTATAAATTATTTTACGAAATATTATGCGAATGATTATAACGGTGTAATAGGGGAGTTTTATGTGCAGAACAATAGGCAAATCGGAAATTTTCCGGTTATAGACTTCTTTATTAATGCGAAGGTTTCTACGGCTCAAATATATCTAAAAGCAGAACACTTTAACTCTAGTTTTACTGGATATAACTTTTATGCCACTCCTAATCAGCCTTATCGAGACTTTATTGTGCGCTTTGGAATATCTTGGAATTTCTTTTCTTAAGATGTAATTTATTAATAAACTATAATTTTTATGAAACTACGTATATTTTTATTATCCTTGATTTTAGTTTTCGGATTGTATTCGTGTAAACAACAAAATAATACAGAAGATAATTCGATTACTCCAGAGTTTATAGAAGAGCATACTGCTCAAAATTCGTTAGACTGGTCAGGTGATTACCAAGGAGTACTGCCTTGTGCTGATTGCGAAGGAATCAAAGTAACTATTACTCTTAACTCAGACAATACCTTTAGTGCCCAACATCAATATCTTGAAGAGGATACAGATTCAACTTTCCAAACCCAAGGAACTTTTGAGTGGGATAATACAGGGTTTATAGTTACACTCAAAGATGATAAGGCTTTCTTAAGTTCGTACAAAGTTGTTGAAGGTGCGCTTATTCAACTGGATGAAGATAAAAATGAAATTACCGGAGAATTAGCCGAATATTATAGACTTGCTAAGGCCAGATAAGCCCTAAGTTTTCATAAATATTAAAGCTGATTTTTACTGAATTCCATTCGATAGAGCCGACTGCATTAGCTTCTGTATTTTGATTATATGTGTTTTTTTTTCATTTATTTCAGAATTTTTTAACTTTTTCTGATTTTTGTATATTCTATTGACTTTTTTTAATTATTTTTGCTCGGTATTTAGTAAAGTCTGCTTTACTGATTATAAACACATTATAGATTATTTAACTTACTATATATTATGAGAAAATTATACGTGAGATTGTCAGATACCTTACTATTATTTTGCTTACTCGCAACAGCAACCGTTTTGGGACAGACGCCTGTTCAACAAACTGACGGAAGTTGGGAGGTAATACTTACAACTTCTGGAACATGGACTGTGCCAGACAATGTGTACGAAATTACCGTGGAAGCCGTTGGTGGTGGTGGTGGTGGTGGACGAACTGTGGGTAGCTTACTCAGTGGCGGAGGTGGAGGCGGAGGTGCTTATGTACAAAGCACTATTTGTACTACTCCTTCAACTCTGATACCTTATTCTATTGGTAGTGGAGGGCAAGGTAGTAACATTAATAAAAATGGAGGAGATACTTGGTTTGTAAATGCTTCGACTGTTTTGGCCAAAGGAGGAGTTGGAGCGGTTGTTACTACCGGAGTAACCTTAGGATCCGGAGGGGCTGGAGGATCAGCAGACGCTTCGGTGGGAGATACAAAAATTAGTGGAGTTTCAGGAGCACCTGGAGAAGATACAGTTAGTGGAAAAGGTGGAAATGCAGGATATACAGCTACGGTTGGAAGTATAGGAGCAGAAAATACAGGAGCAGGAGGTATAGGTGTTACAGGAAATACAGCAGGCAGCATCGGAACCAATTATGGCGGTGGTGGTAGTGGTGCTAAAAAAGGTTCTTCTGTTACATTTGAATATAATGGAGGAGCTGGAGCTCCAGGGGCTATAAGGATTACTTATTATGTGTACGGAGATATAACTTCAATAGTGGCGAATCCAACTTATTGTGCAGGTGAAAATAATATAATGCTGACTGCTACAAAGAGTGAAGGATTAGAAAACTTTTCTACCCTTTGGTTTGAAGGAGGAACTCCGGAAATACGCTTTTCCAATCAATTGACAACA
>CAZOQH010000059.1:0-1129 GCA_964581855.1 uncultured Flavobacterium sp. | reverse complement strand
TTTAGATTTAGATTATATTGTAGTAGCAAACCAACCGGTTATCGAAGGAGTGGATAACTTTACAAGTGTAAAGACAGAGGATAACTCAATTACTATCAATACTGAAGAGCCCAATACCTATCATGCTTTGCGATTGATAGAGGAGTCCAATTGCAATACGAATATAACTCATTTATCTATCGATATAGGAACAGCCCCTGAAACAACAACATTCGAGTTTGGTGAAGGTGTTTGGAATATCTATGTTTGGAATGCTGCAGACGACGACGATGTGTCGGCACAACCATGGGAAGATAACTATTCTGGATTTTTGGTTTCAAATCCTAATGCGAATAATTATTTTTCATCTGTTCAGTATTGGGAAGTGGATCAATCTCCAAGTTATTCCACTAATTATACCGGATGTTATGTAAATCCTAATAGACACTCTTTTTCGCTTAGACAGACTGATTTTGATTGTGGGCTGTATGACCTGACTTTGAATCCAGGTAATAATGAATTAGAACTTTATATTAATAACAATCCGATTATATTATATCATGATTTGAATGAAGGTTTATATTTGTGGTCGGGACTTTTAGACCCAGAAGATGAAGTGGAAATCAGATATAATAAAGATATTGGAGAACAGTCTTTCTTGGCTTTTGTGTTTACACAAGCATCTGATTCTTTAGAAGGTGGTGTTATTGATTATCTGTCTCCAACAATGATTTGTTCTGATGATCAGGTTGTTTTTGACGCATCGAATACCACTCCGGCTACAGGAGGCTCTATCGATCCTGAAGATACAAATTCATTAGAATATCAGTGGGAAGTGAATTATGACGATACAGGTTTTGTTGCTATTGATGGAGCTACCGAAGAGTTTTATACAACTACCCAAACGGCCTTAGGAACATACGTATATAGAAGAAAAGTAACTGATTTTTGTGGAGAGATAGAATATACCAATGAGATAACAATTATTCGTGGTGTATTAGAGGCTTTAACCGGAGGTACCCTAAATTACACTTCACCTTTGTTGGCTTGTCTTGCCGAACCTATTTCTTTTGATGATATATCTCCTGTTACAGGCGGGCTTAGTAATCCTGATGTAGGCGGTGCTGTAACCTATCAATGGCAGATAAGT
>CAZOQH010000058.1:3288-12993 GCA_964581855.1 uncultured Flavobacterium sp. | reverse complement strand
TCATCTACTCCCGAAATTCGTTATATTGCGGTAGCTCAAGGAGGAAAAATTAATGTTCAAGGAACAGCTTCTAATCCAGTAGTAATGACTTCTACTACCAAAGAACCAGGATCTTGGGGAGGATTGGTAATTTGTGGTAAAGCTCCAATTAACAAAGGGACTACTGCTTCGGCTGAAGTGTCGGATTTAACTTACGGAGGAACCGACCCTAATGATAGTTCAGGATCTATCAAATACCTAAGACTAGAATATACAGGATATGCATATAATTCAGAAAAAGAATTCAACGGAGTTTCTTTCTTCGGAGTTGGTAGCGGAACAGTTGTAGAGTTTGTTCAATCTTACGAAGGTTCAGATGACCAATTTGAATGGTTCGGAGGAACTGTAAATGCTAAATATTTGGTTGCTATCAATGCTAGCACAAGCAACGTAGGAGACGATATTTTTGACTGGACAGAAGGATGGTCAGGAACAGGAGAAAACTGGTACGGGAAAAGAACAAACGGAGGAAACAGAGGAATTGAAGCAGATAATAATTCAAGCAACCATACAGCTACTCCAATCTCTAATCCTACGATTAAAAATCTAACCTTAATAGGAAGTGGATCAAGCATCGGTAACGAAGACCAAGCTATTAAGTTGAGAGTCGGAACTAAAGCTAATTTCGATAATCTTGTATTGAGCAATTGGACTGTTGGATTTGATGTTCAACACGATGCAGGTATTTCGTATGTTAATGACGGAAGCCTAAAAGCTACTCGAGTTAAATTCGAAAATATAACAAATCAAGCTGTGTATTCGGCTGATGTTTCTCAACAAATTTATTCAGAAGACAATACTGCCACAGGAGCAGGTAATGGAACAGCAAAGCCAACTTGGGCTGAAGGTTGGACGGTTGGATTCTAAGTAAAAAACATCAATAAAAGCAAAAATCACCTCAAATTTGAGGTGATTTTTGCTTTTATTACTTTAATGTAATAGGAGATGAACAAAAAAATGTATTTTTGTTGTAACAAAATAGAATATTTTGATACTTATTTAGTAATAAACAATTTCAATTAATTTATTCATTATGAAAAAAACAATAATGGCTTTAAGTGCTTTTGCATTTATTGGAAGTGTTTCGGCTCAGAATGTACAGTTTGAGGAATACACTTTAGACAATGGTCTGCATGTTATTTTACATCAGGACAAATCAGCCCCTGTTGTAGTAACAGCAGTTATGTATCACGTAGGAGCAAAAGATGAGAATCCTGAGAAAACCGGATTTGCTCACTTTTTTGAACACCTTTTATTTGAAGGAACCGCCAATATTGACCGAGGAGAATGGTTTAGAATCGTTTCTGCAAATGGAGGTCAAAATAATGCAAATACTAACGAAGATAGAACATACTACTACGAGGTCTTCCCTTCTAACAACCTTCAGTTAGGATTATGGATGGAAGCTGAAAGAATGCTACATCCGGTGATAAACCAAATCGGAATCGATACCCAAAAAGGAGTAGTTACCGAAGAGAAAAAATCAACACAAGACAACCGTCCTTACGGAGAGATTTTTGTAGCGCTTAAACAAAATATGTACAAAAACCATCCTTATCGTTGGACCACTATCGGAAGCGAAGAACACATTAAAGCAGCTACGCTAGAAGACGTTCAAGACTTTTATGATAGATTTTATAACCCGAATAATGCTGTTTTAGTAGTAGCAGGTGATTTCGAATTCGCACAAGCTAACAAATGGATTAAAGAATACTTCGGAACTATCCCGAAAGGACCTGAAGTAAAACGTCAGACATTTATAGAAGACCCAATTACAGAACAGGTAAACGCTACTTGGGAAGATGCAAACATTCAACTACCAATGATGATTGCGGCTTATAGAACACCTTCTATGAAAACGCGTGATGCAAGAGTATTAGATATGATTTCTACGTATCTATCAGGAGGAAAATCTTCTATTCTTTACAAAAAAATTGTAGATACTCAGAAAAAAGCGATGGAAATAGGAGCTTTTAATTATTCTCAAGAAGATTACGGACAATACATCATTTATGGTATTCCAATGGCAGAATATAAATTGAGTGACCTACTGGCTGAGGTGGATGTAGAAATTGCTAAAATTCAGAAAGATTTGATTTCAGAAAGAGATTTCCAAAAACTACAAAACATATACGAAAATCAATATGTAAGTCAGAATTCTAACATACAAGGTGTTACGCATAATCTGGCTACTTATTATATGCTTTACGGAGATGTGAATTTAATCAATACAGAAATTGATATTTACCGTTCTATTACTCGTGAAGAAATCAGAGAGGTTGCTAAAAAATATCTTAACCCTAATCAAAGAGTGGTTATAGATTATGTGCCTAAAAAAGATGTCTCACAAAAATAAGTCTAAAATTAAAAGTTATTTAAAATGAAAAAAATATTAATAGCAACTTTGAGTTTGTTTATGACTTACTCTGTACAGGCTCAGGTAGACAGAAGTCAACCAAAACCCGGACCTGCTCCTAAAGTAAATATTGGAAAACCTCAAACCTTCACACTTCCGAACGGACTAACTGTATTGGTTGTCGAAAACAATAAACTTCCAAGAGTTACAGCTTCATTAACCATCGATAATGCACCGTATGCAGAAGGAAGTAAAGCAGGACTTTCTGACTTAACAGGAGCTCTAATGGGCAATGGAACAAGTAAGATATCTAAAGACGCTTATAACGAAGAAGTGGAATTTTATGGAGCTTCTTTAAATTTAAGCGTAAATGGAGGATATGCAACTTCTTTAACCAAATATTTCCCGAGAGTATTAGAACTTATGGCATTAGGAGCTATAGACCCATTGTTTACCCAAGAAGAATTTGATAAAGAAAAAGCAAAATTTATTGAAGGACTTAAAGCAGACGAAAAAAGCGCACGTTCGGTTGCGGCTAGAGTAGAAAACGTACTTGCTTTCGGTAAGAATCATCCTTTCGGAGAATTCGTAACAGAAGAAACACTTAATAACATATCGTTAGCAGATGTAAAAAGACATTATGCTAACTTCTTCTCACCAAATAATGCCTATCTTACTATCGTAGGAGATATAAAGTTTAAGGACGCTAAGAAATTAGTAGAAAAACACTTTAAAGGATGGAAAAAAGGAAACTCTCCTAAAATTGAGTACACAGACCCTAAAGATGTTCAGTACACACAAATCAACTTTGTAGATATGCCAAATGCAACTCAAAGTGAAATTTCGTTAGTGAATCTGCATAAACTTAGAATGACAGACAAAGATTACTTTGCTGTACTTATGGCAAATCACATTTTAGGTGGTGGTGGTGAAGGATATTTATTCTTGAACCTACGTGAAACAAACGGATGGACATATGGTGCCTACTCCGGAATCGGACCAACCAGATATATCTCAAGCTTCAGTGCATCAGGTTCTGTAAAATCAACAGCTACCGATAGTGCAGTAGTAGAATTCTTAAAAGAAATCAAAAGAATCCGTACAGAAAAAGTAAAAGAAGAAGACTTAGCAACGGCTAAAGCTAAATATGTCGGAAACTTTGTAATGCAGGTTGAAAACCCTCAAACAGTTGCTCGTTATGCTTTAAATACTAAACTATATAACCTTTCTGATGATTTCTATCAAAACTTTATTGCTAACATTAATGCAGTAACAGCAGAAGATGTTCAAAGAGTAGCACAAAAGTATTTTTCATATGATAATTCACGCATTGTAATTGTCGGAAAAGGAAGCGAAGTTATCGAACCGCTTGAAAAACTAGGAATTCCGATGTTCTATTTCGATAAATACGGAAATCCTACCGAAAAACCACAAGCTAAAGAAGTTGACCCAAGCATCACTCCAAAAGTGGTATTAGACAACTTTATCAAAGCTATCGGAGGTACTGATGCAGTTTCTAAAGTAAAAACTGTTGCTATGACAGGTTCGGCAACCATACCTGGAGCACCTGCACCTATATCAGTAAACATCAAAAGAGCAGAAGGTAAATTTATGCAAGATATCACTATGCAAGGAATGTCTTTGTCAAAAACAGTAATCAACGGAAACAAAGGTTATATGAGTGGACAAGGACAAAAACAAGACTTTACTGCCGAAGAAGTAGCAGAATCAAAAGCAGAAGCTGCTCCTATTGCAGAACTTGTATTGCTTAATGATGCTAATCTTACAATAAAAGGAATTGAAGCTGTAGACGGAAAAGACGCATATGTTTTAGAAAGCGGGAATAATTCATATTATTATGATGTAGAAAGCGGACTAAAAGTAGCAGAAGGAAAAACAGCCGAAATGATGGGACAAACAATGACTTCAATGACGTATTTTAAAGATTATAAAGCGGTGAAAGGAGTTCAAATGTACCATACTATAGTTCAAAACCTTGGCTTTGACCTTGAAGTGAAAATTTCTGAAATTAAAATCAACGAAGGAGTATCAGAAGCTGATTTTAAATAATAATAAATTTAATAGGAATAAAAAAACCTCTCTTTTAAAGAGAGGTTTTTTGTTTAGTTGTCTTAACAAAAAGACAATTTTTAGCAGAATGTCTATCAAGTGCAATTATTTTCATAATTTTGAGTTATAATTTGAAAGCTGAAAAAATGTTATTTAGAACAGAAGAAGAAAAAAAATCAGCAGTAGCAACAATAATCTTGTTTGTAATCATGATTCTTGTAATGTCTATTGCTATTTTTCCTCCCGAACCAAAAGAACTTGAAGGTGGCGGAGGTGGCGGAGGCACGATTGCACTTAACTTTGGTTTTGATGACTTTGGAATGGGAGACAATTATACTTCACCCAACCCTGTGTCAAATCAATCTCAAACAGCTATTTCTTCGAATGAACAAACAGAAATTCTTACCTCGGATAATGCGGATGCAGTAGCAATCGAAAATACCCCTAAAAAAGAAGATAAAAAACCTACTCCGGATAAACAACCCGAACAAAAATCAAATAGTACACAACCTGAAAAACCTCAACCAAGTAAGACAGTTACAAATGCTTTGAGTAATGTGTTAGGAGGAGACGGGAATACGGGTAAAACAGGAAATCAAGGAGATCGTTCGGGACAATTAAATGATCAAGGATATGACGGATCTGGTGGTTCGGGAGGAGGAACCGGAGGAGGAATAGGAACGGGTCATGGTACAGGAAAAGGGTCAGGAACCGGAAGTGGAGAAGGAAGCGGATCAGGAGGAGGAATAGGCTCAGGACACGGAAATTATAGACTTGCAGGACGAAAAGTAACCTCTCGACCGCAACCACAATATAAATGTAATGAATACGGAACAGTAGTGGTCGAAATATATGTGGATAGAGCAGGAAAAGTAGTAAACGCAAGAGCAGGAGTTCAAGGAACCACCAATCCTGCAGCCTGTTTAGTAGATATAGCCAAAAAAGCAGCAATGGAAACTCGATTTGAACCGAGTCAATCGGCTGCCGAAAGACAAAAAGGAGAGATAATATTCAACTTTACATTAACACAATAGTTTGTGAACTATACCGAAATTCTGAACTGGATGTTCAACCAGCTCCCAATGTATCAAAAACAAGGAGCAAGTGCCTACCGAAAAGATTTACACAATACAATTCTTTTATCTGAATACCTCGGAAGTCCCGAACAACAAATAAAAACCATTCATATTGCAGGAACAAACGGCAAAGGATCAACCTCAAGCATGATTGCTTCTGTTTTGCAAGAGGCGGGTTATAAGGTCGGACTTTATACTTCTCCGCACCTCAAAGACTTTAGAGAACGAATCAAAATAAATGGCAAAAAAATTCCGAAGAAATTCGTATCTGAATTTATTTTAAGAAATAAATCTTTTTTTGAAAATCATAATTTGAGTTTTTTTGAAATGACAGTCGGGTTGGCTTTTGATTATTTCAAAAAAAAGAAAGTCGATGTAGCGATTATCGAAGTAGGGATGGGAGGACGCTTAGACTCTACCAACATCATTACACCTTTGGTTTCTGTAATTACGAATATCGGACTCGACCACACACAGTTCTTAGGAAATTCTATTGCCGAAATTGCATCTGAAAAAGCAGGAATCATCAAACCAAAAATTCCTGTGGTAATCGGGGAGTATGTCTCACAAACCCGAGAAGTATTCGAGCAAAAAGCACAAGCAAATAATTCCGAAATATACTTTGCATCGGATTTGATTTTAAAAACTCCTCAATCGGATCTGGTTGGTAAATACCAAGAAAAGAATAAAAAAACGGTTTTGCAAACCATAAAAGTCTTACAAAATAAAAGTCACTTTAATATTTCGCCACAAGATATTTCTAACGGTTTTCTGAATGTAGTAAAAAACACAGGACTTTTAGGTAGGTGGCAGACTTTACAAGAAAATCCAAAAGTAATTTGCGATACTGCTCACAATAAGCACGGATTAGAAATTGTTTTAGAAGAAATCCAAAAAGAAAAATACAATCAACTACACATTGTTTTAGGAGCTGTAAATGATAAAGATTTAGATTCGGTTTTGCCTTTATTTCCGAAGCAAGCCAAATATTATTTTTGTAAACCCAATGTTCCAAGAGGTTTACAAACCGATATATTACAACAGAAAGCTATGGCTTTTTCATTAAACGGGAAGAAATATTCATCGGTAAAAAATGCCCTAAAAAGTGCCAAAAGAAACGCTGCTACAAACGATTTGATTTTTGTCGGAGGAAGTACTTTTGTGGTTGCAGAAGTGGTTTGATTTTTTATTCTATTTTAAGAATTACAGGAAGAATAAATTCGGTTTTAACCGGAATACCTTCTTTTTGAGCGGGCTTAATTTCAGGCAAGTTTTTCAGGCGTAACTTGATAAGACTATCTATTTTTTGGATGTTGTAATCCGATTTGTTATCGAATTGAGGTTCAAACAAAACCGAGGTATCAGGATGTACGGTTACTTTTAAATAAATAGTGTCGATTTCGGGATACAAAACGGATAAAGTATCAGTCGACAAGCGCTCTTGAACAGACTTAGTCAGATAGTCAAAAAAACAGGTTTTTGCTAAAGTTTTGTCAGTAATTGAATCACAATCCGAAACCGACGGATAAACCGTAACCTCATTCCAGTTTATCTGCTGTAAGCGTTCGTCAAGTAATTCTTCTTCTTTAGGAACTTCTTTTTCAAAGAAGTTGCATGAACTAAACACAAGACAAAAAAGATAAAAAAGTAACTTTTTCATTGTATTTTAATAATCATTCAAAAGTACTAAAAATTAAAATACCTTTGCAAAAAGATAATTTCCAAGCGATACATGTACATTCTAAATATAGAGACCTCTACCAAAAACTGCTCTGTGACTCTTGCTAAGGAGGGAAATACAGTTATTATTAAAGAAATTGCAGAACAAAACTTTTCGCATTCCGAAAAATTACACCTCTTTATTGATGAGATTCTCAAACAGGCGAGAATTTCTTATAAAGATTTGTCAGCTATAGCTTTAAGCAAAGGACCTGGATCATATACTGGTCTTCGTATCGGAACCTCAACAGCCAAAGGACTTTGTTTTGCACTTGACATTCCGCTTATTGCGCTCGATAGTTTACAGATTTTGGCTAGGCAGGTAACTCACAAAGATGGATTGATTATTCCGATGATTGATGCACGAAGAATGGAGGTCTATACCGCTACATTTGACTCGAATTACAACAAGATTTCTAAGACACAGGCTTTAGTTATTGATGAGAATTCTTTTAGTCAGATTACCCAAACAGCTTACTTTATAGGAGATGGAGCCGAAAAATGTAAACCTTTTTTGCAAAGAGAAAATTTTATTTTTTTGGATAAAATTATTTATCCGTCTGCCCAAGAAATGAGTTTGCTTTCGTTTGAGAAATTCCTTGCACAAGAATTTGAAGACATTGCTTATTTCGAACCATTTTATTTGAAAGAATTTTTCACCGTAAAATAATTTTTCAGTACAAATCACGTTAAATAAAAGCCAAAAAACACGAGATGGAGGCAAATCTCGGGAAGGGTTTATTTGGGTTTTGTATCTTTGCATTCAGAAAATTACGTGATGGATTTTACTGCTTTTTCAAAATATTTCCGTTTAAATAAAATTCTTTCTCAAGGAAGCTTTCTTATCTTTTTTTTCAGTTTTTTCTCTTCTCAAGCACAATACATCGAAGTGGATGATAGTTATACTGCTCAACAACTTGTTGAAGAAGTTTTTATCGGTACAGGAAATCTGAGTTGTATAGAGGTGACAAATATTACGTTCAGTAATTATTATAATTTTGGTGGAGACCAAATGAGTTATGGGTATTTTAATAAAGGGAATGGTGACTTTAATTTAGAAGAAGGTGTGCTTCTTACTACGGGTAAAGCTACTTCTGCAGTAGGGCCTAATTCTTCTCTTTTAAGCGAAGGACCTCCCGGAAATGCGTGGCCCGGAGATGATGACCTCGAACAAGCAGTCGGTATGTCAAATACTGTAAATGCCACAACTTTAGAATTTGATTTTGTTTCTTATACCAATCGCATTAGTTTTGATTATATTTTTGCTTCCGAACAGTATCTAACAAGCGGAAGTTCGAATCAATGTAATTACACCGACGCTTTTGCTTTTTTAATCAAAAGAGCAAATGTTAACGAACCTTATACAAATTTGGCTGTAGTTCCAGGAACTTCGACTCCGGTTGCAGTAAATACAGTAAGAGGACCAGGAGGATTGTGCCCACCCATAAACGAAGAGTATTTCGAAGGATTTAATGAAGAGGAACATCCTATAAATTACAACGGACAAACAGTTGTATTAACTGCTCAAACCGATATTATAGCAGGAGAGTTGTATCACATAAAACTCGTAATTGCAGATCAAGGAAATAACTTGTATGATTCGGCTGTTTTTCTGAAAGGGGGAAGCTTTAGTAGTGGTAAAATAGATTTAGGACCTGATCGACTAATCAGTAACGGAACTCCGATTTGCGAAGGAGAAAGTTTTGAGATGAACGCTACAACACCTAATGCAGACACTTACCAATGGTATAAAGACGGAGTATCAATTCCGGGTGCTACATCTGCCATTTATCAAGCAACAGAAACCGGAAATTATGAAGTAAACATAGGATTTACTAATGCTACCTGTTATTTGATAGGAGATATAAGAGTCGAGTTTACTCCAAATCCAATTTTGAATAATACGAGCCTTATCCAATGTGAAAACAACGATTCAAGCACGGTATTTAATCTTACTTTGGCAGAAAGTACTATCATCCAAAATTCAAATGATTTTACTTTTCGTTATTACGAAAGCCTACTGAACGCACAGAATAGTCAAGATAACATTCCCAATCCGAATCAGTATGTTATTAATCAATCTAATCAAATGATTTATGTTAGAGTAGAAAATCAGTTTGGATGTTATTCAATTGCAGAAGTTGAGCTTTTTTCTACAAATAATACTCTTCAAAACCCACCTGACTTAGAAGCTTGTGATAATAATGCTGACGGGATTGCTACTTTCCCGGATTTATCTCAACATTTAGGCTTGGTAGATAATCAAGTTACAATTAGTCCGTCTTATACTTTTCACGAAACGTATGAGGATGCACTTTTGCTTGAAAATCCATTAAACACTTCAAATTATCAAGGCTATAATAATCAAACTATTTATATACGGATTTCGGAAGATAATGACCGTAAAAATTGCTATGGAATTGTTTGGTTTAATCTTATTGTTCG
>CAZOQH010000058.1:0-3188 GCA_964581855.1 uncultured Flavobacterium sp. | reverse complement strand
TATGAATTTTCGATTAACGGAATTGACTATCAGCCAAGCAATTTATTTACGGATGTGCCTTCAGGACAATACTTGGTGTTTGTACGAGGCGTTTGTGGACAAGCCGTACAAGCTATAGTTGTTTTACAATATCCGAAATTCTTCACTCCTAACGGAGACGGATTGAATGATTATTGGAACATCCCGATGCTTTCGACTCAATATCCTTCAGCCCAAATAGAAATTTATGACCGTTACGGGAAATTAATTGATGTGTTGTCTGGGCAACATCAAGGCTGGAACGGAACTTTTAATTCCGAAAAGTTACCCGCAACAGACTATTGGTTTGTGGCAAGATTACCCGAGCGAACTGTGCGAGGTCATTTTTCGTTAATTCGATAAAATAGCCTAAAAAAGGCCGTTTAATTCAGCGTCGATTTTATTTATAATATTTCCGAGATCTTCCGGATTGTCCACGAAATTTACGTTATCAACGTCGATTATCAACAGGTTTCCTTTGTCGTAATTTTTTATCCACGCCTCATATCGTTCGTTCAATCGAGAAAGGTAATCAATCGAAATAGAATTTTCGTATTCTCTTCCACGCTTGTGAATTTGACCTACCAAATTAGGAACAGAGCTACGAAGGTAAATCAACAAATCCGGAGCCTTGACCATATTTTCCATAAGTTCAAACAAAGAAACATAATTTTGGAAATCTCTGTTCGACATCAATCCCATATCGTGAAGATTTGGTGCAAAAATATGTGCATCTTCATAAATGGTTCTGTCTTGAATTATTTTTTTCCCGCTTTCGCGAATATGCACAATCTGTCTAAAACGGCTGTTCAGAAAATAAATTTGGAGGTTAAAACTCCAGCGATCCATATGATGATAAAAATCGTCTAGGTACGGATTGTCAAGAACATCCTCAAAGTGTGGCTCCCATCGGAAGTGTTTAGCTAAAAGTCTAGTAAGTGTAGTTTTTCCTGCCCCGATATTTCCTGCTATTGCTATGTGCATTATAGTGAGTTTATTTTATAATTATATAAAGTATTGCCTGTAAAAATGGTTAAAGTTTCGTTGGTGTAATGAAAGTCTTTAAGAGGTTTATCACTCGAAAAAATCAGTTCCTTGCCCAACTTTTCGCCTTTGTAAAGATATAAATTATCGTTCAAGCTAAAAAGTATATTCAGGTTTTGTGTAAACATCATTTTGTCGAATTCAGGAACTGAATAACCAGATGTTACTTTTCCGTAATTATCATATATTAAAACAGTATTTCTTTCGGATACACAAATCCAATTGTTATAATCCGATTTATAATATTTAAAAGTGTTTTTGAAAGGCTGGTTAATCAGCGTATTTTTTTTATTCAAGTAATCAACCAAAATCAGTTGGTTGGTTAAATTATCATACACCCAAAGTCGGTTTTGAGAAGCAATCGAACAAGTTTGAGCAACGATGTTCCAATCATTTAGGGTAATTTTTGAAATTTCGGAGAGTTGGTTATCCAATAGAACAGCGGTATTAAAATCCTTGTAAAAAACCAGTATTTTGAGCGGATTTATAAAATCTACCGAATGAATTTTACCTAACGGAAGGTTTTTATACTCCCATTTTTCAGATTTTTTCAGTTTGTATAAAACGTTATTTTTAGAAAAATAATCGTAACCTAAAGCATCTTTTCCGTAATATAATTCGGCTTCAATCTCAACAGAATCTATAAAAACAACATTTGTGCTTTGAGCCATTGTCAAAGCAGATATAAAAAGTAAGGCACTAATTATGTGTTGTTTAAGTATAGGATACATCTCTTCAAATTTAGTCCATTTTGTCTGATAACCAAATTATTTGTCTGTCTAACTCTTTTTTCGCTTTAACTGCCCTCGATTTACTGATTTTGTTTTTTTCGGATTACGTTTTCCCGGTCCTCCAAGATTTACTTTTTTGTTTTTGTCCTTTTTTTCATGAAAAGCACCTCCACCTTCAAAAGCAGGTTTTTTACTTATAAATTTTGGTTTTTGCTTTTTCTTCTCGAATTCCATTAAAACAGTAGAAACTTCGACGGATGCTGGAATTTCGAGCTGTGTAATTTCGAGATTCATCAAAACCTCAGTTTCTAAAAGCCATTCCTCTTCTCTGGGAGAATTAAAAGTAATTGCGATTCCGTCTTTATCCGCACGACCTGTTCTACCGATTCTGTGGATATATTGTTCGGAAATTTCAGGAACTTCAAAGTTGACGACATGCGAAATATCTCTAATATCCAAACCACGGGCCATAATATCCGTGGTAATAATACCTTTAAGGTTTCCTTTTTGAAATTCGGCTAAAGTGTTTAACCTATAATTCTGAGTTTTATTAGAGTGAATTACTCCGAATTGTTCTTGAAATTCAGGATTTAATCGCTCGTGTAGCAAATCTACGATTCGTTTATTATTGACGAATATCAATACTCTTTCAAAAGCTTCATCGGTTTTTAGAAGATGATTAAGCAGATTAATTTTTGTCGTAAAATTTGGAACAAAATATTTTAGTTGCTTAATTTTTTCGAGTGGTGTTCCACTTGGAGCAAGAGACACTTCTTCAGGAAAATCAAAAAAATCATTAATTACCTCATCTACTTCTTCGGTCATGGTAGCCGAAAACAATATATTCTGACGTTTGTTTTTCATCATCGCCAGAATTGAAGTGATTTGCATTCGGAAACCGAGGTTTAGGATTTCGTCAAATTCATCAATCACTAATTTTTTAACCTCATCAAAGCGGACCACTCCGTCAAGAGCCAAGTCCATCAATCGTCCGGGTGTAGCCACAATGATATCTACTCCTTCGTACACCGCTTTTTTTTGCGTGTTGATATTCACACCTCCATAAATACCCAAAGTTTTGACAGACATGTATTTGGTCAACTTTTCGACTTCTGCAGTAACCTGAACCACCAATTCACGCGTGGGAACAATCACGATAACTTTTGGATTTTCAGAATCAGAAAAAGTATATTGTTTGAGAATCGGAAGGAGATAAGCAAACGTTTTTCCGGTTCCGGTTTGAGCAATTCCCATCATATCCTTTCCTGACAAAATAACCGAAAATGATTTTTCCTGAATAGGAGTAAGGCTCGTAAAACCTAAATCATCAACTGCTTTTTGTAAGGATTTGGGTAATTTTAAATGTTCGAAATGGCTCATTTTAAAGTGTTTTAG
>CAZOQH010000057.1:0-13029 GCA_964581855.1 uncultured Flavobacterium sp. | reverse complement strand
CAATTGTTCTGTTCCCGTATAATCATAATAGTGTGAAAAGCGTTTTTCAAAACTCAATTCTTCATCTCTATGGTTCGTAAATCTAACGTTTACACTAACTGTAAGCCGGTTTTGGGCAGCTCTTTGATCGGCTGTAGCAGTCATCGGAGCAATTCTAAATTCAACAATTTCACCTTCATAAACCAAATCTGCTCCTGAGTTGGTCAGAGTTAAACTCGTTTGATTCTGAATTAAATCCTGTAAAGCTAAAGTGAATGTGCGCTCAATGCCGGGTTCGATAATCGGAGCGTTATTCTGGAAATAATTTACCTGAAAACTATCCGCATTTATCGGACCTGCTCCCGTAAAATTGTAGTATTTACAACTTGTCAAGAGAAGGAAAAACAGTATAGCTGTATATCGTATATTGTATATTGTATATTGTATGTTCTTCATTTGTTATTTATTTAATTACTCTTTATCTCTTACAGATCAAACTGTTTGATTTTTCTGTAAAGAGTTCTCTCGGAAATACCCAATTCTTCTGCTGCAGCTTTACGCTTACCTTTGTTGCGCTCTAATGCTTTTTTGATAAGTTCAATCTCTTTAGCTTCCAAACTCAGAGTTTCTTCTTCCTCCACTGTTTCGGCAAAAAGATAGTTTTCGTTATCATCATCTTCGATTTCCTCTTGCTCTATACTTTGCATCGGAATCGCTTGATGAGTTTGTTCAAAAGGTATAATTTCTTCCTTTTGACCGTAAATTTTATTTATAAGTCCTTGATTTTCTTGTTGTACTTTTGTTCCTCCGTTCTGCATCAACTCTAAAGTCAATTTTTTCAAATCGTTCAAATCACTTTTCATATCAAAAAGGATTTTATACATGATTTCTCTTTCTGAAGAAAAGTCACTTTCTGATTTTTTACCGCCTACTAAGGCAGGAAGATTCGTACTTTCTTGCGGTAAATAAGAAAGTAAAGTTTGGGCAGAGATATTTCTGTTGGTTTCTAAAACCGAAATCTGTTCCGCTACGTTTCTAAGCTGACGGATATTCCCACTCCAACGATACTTTTCTAATACCTGAACTGCATTTTCATCTAATCGTATGGGTGGCATTTTGTATTTATGAGCAAAATCAGATGCAAATTTTCGGAACAACAAATGAATGTCTTCTTTGCGTTCGCGAAGCGGAGGAAGCATAATTTCGACCGTACTCAAACGGTAATATAAATCTTCTCTAAACTTTCCTCTTTCGATGGCTTCTTGCATCTTAACATTGGTAGCCGCAACAATTCGCACATTGGTTTTCTGAACCTTTGACGAACCTACTTTCATAAATTCTCCGTTTTCGAGTACACGAAGCAGACGAACTTGAGTTGTTAGAGGCAATTCTCCTACTTCGTCTAAAAAAATCGTACCTCCGTCAGCTACTTCAAAATAACCCTCACGCGTATTTGTTGCTCCAGTAAACGCTCCTTTTTCGTGTCCGAAAAGCTCAGAATCTATAGTTCCTTCCGGAATGGCTCCACAGTTTACAGCTATGTATTTCCCGTGTTTTCTGTGGGATAACGAATGAATGATTTTTGGGATGCTCTCCTTCCCTACTCCACTTTCACCTGTTACCAAAACCGAAATATCCGTAGGCGCTACTTGTATCGCTTTTTCAATAGCACGATTCAGTTTCGGGTCGTTCCCGATGATTTCAAATCGTTGTTTTATATTTTGTATGTTTTCCATTTCTATTTATGGTTTCAGGTTTCAGGTTTCAAGTTTCAAGTTTCAGGTTTCAGGTTACTGAAATTTATTCCCTTTAAAATTAGATACGAAATGAAGTTTTTTATTTTACCACTTAGTTTTTCGTAATCATTTTTCAATTCTTCAAATTCACTCTGCCTAATATAACCATAATCAAAAGCTCGATATAACTGAGACCTTACTTCGCCTGCCGAACCTTTAGCTACAGCTAAAAACTGTCTGAATTCTAAATTTCCGTCTCTTTCAAATCCCTCGGCAATATTATCCATCACAGAACCCGAAGATGCTGTTATTTGAGCTTTAAATCTAAAATCTGTTTTTAGTTCGGTATCAACAGCTAATTGGAAAATGACTTTTGCTAATCTTCGGGCTTCCTGCCATATTTCCAAATCCTCAAATCTTTTAATTGTTGCCATAACTTGAAACTTGAAACTTGAAACAAATTAACTCTGCATTTCAGAATATCCAACCGCTTCTCCGATCAGAGTAGTTGAAGTACAATCTGTAACTTTTACCAACACAAAATCACCCGGTTTATAATTTCCTTTCGGAAAAACTACTGTCGTATTTTGTGAGTTTCTGCCTGACCAATGTTGATCAGACTTTTTAGAATCTTTTTCAACCAAAACTTCTACGGTTTGTCCTAAAAAGCGTTGTGTTCTTTGTAAAGCTAACTTTTGCTGTAAGTCGATAACCTCCTGCAATCTTCGTTTTTTCACTTCGTCCGGAATATCATCAGTCATTTTGCGAGCAGCCAAAGTTCCCGGTCTTTCAGAATAAGCGAACATAAACCCGAAATCATACTGGGCATATTCCATTAACGATAGCGTATCTTGATGATCTTCTTCAGTTTCGGTAGGGAAACCAGTGATAATATCTTGTGATACACTACAATCCGGAATAATTGTGCGAACCTTATCAATAAGGTGCATATACTCCTCACGGGTATGTTGACGGTTCATTTCTTTTAAAATTCGGGTACTTCCACTCTGAACAGGTAAGTGAATGTATTTGCAAACATTGTGATATTTTGCAATCACGTGAAGTACTTCATCGTGCATGTCTTGCGGATTTGAAGTCGAAAAACGAAATCGCATTTTCGGGAATCGTACCGCACACATCTCTAAAAGTTGGGCAAAATCTACGGCTGTTGCTTTTTGTATTTCGGTGGCTTTGACAAAATCTTTTTTGAGTCCGCCTCCGTACCATAAATAACTATCTACGTTTTGCCCTAAGAGTGTAACTTCTTTAAAACCGTTATCCCATAAGTTTTGGATTTCTTCTAAAATACTTTGCGGTTCACGACTGCGTTCACGACCTCTGGTAAACGGAACCACACAGAACGTACACATATTATCACAGCCGCGAGTAATAGTCACAAAGGCTGTAACTCCATTACTATTAAGACGAACTGGCGATATATCTCCATAGGTTTCGTCTTTTGATAGAATTACGTTAATAGCTTCTCGACCTTCGTCAATTTCTTGAAGTAAATTCGGAATATCTTTATACGCATCAGGTCCTACAACCATATCAACGATTTTCTCTTCTTCCAAGAATTTGCTTTTCAGGCGTTCTGCCATACATCCCAGAACACCTACTTTCATACCTGGATTGATTTTTTTCACCGCATTATATTGCTCTAAACGCTTTCGAACGGTTTGCTCAGCTTTATCTCGAATCGAGCAAGTGTTTACTAAAACCAAATCAGCTTCTTCGAGATTTTGAGTTGTATTATATCCTTGGTTAGCCAAAATAGAAGCCACAACTTCGCTATCAGAAAAATTCATCTGACAACCGTAACTTTCTATAAAAAGCTTTTTTGTATTGCTGGTGTTTTGTTCCAACACAAGGCTGGTTCCTTGTTTTTTTTCTTCGATTACCTTTTCCATACTCTGAATCAAATTCATTTATTGTAATCTGCAAAAATACAAAAAACTCTGTCAAGTTGGCAGAGTTTTTTATGTTATCTATGCTTCATTAAACTATTTTTTCTCTAATTTTTTCTCTAATTCTTTTTGAAATTCTTCTAGGACCGGTTTTACGGTACTTTCTGGCAAATCCGCAATTCGGATATACATTAAACCATCTACTGAATTATTAAAGAGTGGGTCTACATTAAATGCGATTACTTTTGCATTTTGCTTTATATATTTTTTGATAAGTACCGGAAGACGTAAATTTTCGGGTTCGATTTCATCAATAATTTTATCAAATTTATTCAAATCTGCTTTAGTCTCATTAAAGACGAAATCTTTATCTGCATCTTTGAGTTTTACTTTATATTCTTTTTTAGGGTAAACATATTGCGCTATATAAGGGTCATAATAATGAGATTTCATAAACTCAATCATCAAAGACTTCGAAAAGTCTGAAAACTGATCACTTATACTTACTCCTCCTATTAGATATTTATGTTCAGGATATCGTAAAGTCGTATGAACTATTCCTTTCCATAAAAGAAAGAGAGGCATGGGTTTTTGTTGGTATTCGCTAGTAATAAATGCACGTCCCATTTCGATAGAATTATGCATCATGTCGTACAGTTCGGTTTCAAAACGGAAAAGTTCATGTAAATAGAATCCGTTTATTCCGTATTTAGGGAATATTTGTGAGCCTAAGCCCATTCGATAGGCACCTGCTACTTTTTGTGCTTCTTCATCCCAAAGAAACATATGATGATAATATTGGTCGTATTTATCAATATCGATTGATTGGTTTGTTCCTTCTCCAATTTCTCGAAATGTAATTTCTCTTAGTCTTCCTATTTCATGTAAAACGTTCGGTATCTTCTCTGCATTTACGAAGAAAACCTCATAGTTTTTGCTCTGTAAGAGTCTATAATCTCCTTTTCTGAGTTCTTTAACCTCCTCAATTATCTTATCCTGATTCGCGGGTTTGACAATTTCTTTTGGAGGTCTATTGGTTCTCGGAATAATACTTTGTGTGTTAAGAATTTTACCTGTTGGTTTCTGAAATGCATTTGAAAGCATATAGGTTTTTCTTCGTAAAAACTCTCCGAATTCTTCTATAGAGGTGGAGTGTTCTAATTGTTCCGCCACACTAATTGGTTTTCCGATACGCACTTTTATGACGCGTTTTTTTTGCGTGAGTAATTCCGATGGCAATTTGGCTGTTCGTAAGGTATCATTCATTTTCGAAAGGATATAAAACAGCATACTATTTTTAGCATGAAAATATATCGGAACTACCGGGACCTGGGCTTTTTTAATTATTTTTATTGCACCTTCTTCCCAAGGTTTATCGACCACGATTTTTTCATCCTTATAGGTTGAAACCTCACCTGCCGGAAAAATTCCTAGTGGTTTATTATCGCTTAAATGTCGTAAAGTTTCTTTAATTCCGACTACACTTGACTTTTCGTTTTTGTGATTTTCAAATGGATTAACCGGCATTATATAGGGCTTTAATGGCTCTATTCTGTTCAATAAGAAGTTGGCTATAATCTTGAAGTCGGGTTCTCTTTCGAGCATTAACTTTAATAGAAGAATTCCGTCTATTCCTCCTAAGGGGTGATTGGATATTGTGATATATGCTCCTTCTTTTGGAATTCTTTTAAGATCCTCTTCCGGAATTTCAAATTTAATTTGAAACTCATCAAGAATGGCGTTCAGAAACTCTGTTCCTTGAAGGTGCTTATTTCTGTCATAAATCTTGTTGAGTACCGAAATTCGTAGCACTTTCATTAGTGACCAACCCAGAAATGTTCCTACAAATCCGTATTTATCAACTTTGATAACTTTTGCAATTTCTTTAGCTGAAACTAATCCCATTCTCTGAATTTTAGACAAGTTACAAATGTAATCAAATATACTTTATTTTATTTAAAATTTTAAGAAGCTCTAGTATGTGCTTTTTTATTTGAAACTTCTCTATGTATTTAAAACATCTCTTTGCATAGGATTAAAAAAATAAGTATTTTTACGGAATAAATTTTGATAAAATGAGTGCAGAAAAAGAAGCAAAATTAAAAGCCTTACAGCTTACGTTAGACAAATTAGACAAAACCTACGGTAAAGGTACCGTCATGAAATTAGGAGATAAGGCTGTTGAAGAAGTCGAAGCAATTCCGTCAGGTTCTTTAGGGCTAGACTTAGCCTTAGGGGTTAATGGTTATCCAAGAGGAAGAATAATCGAGATTTATGGCCCTGAGTCTTCTGGAAAAACGACTTTAACGCTTCACGCTATTGCTGAGGCTCAAAAAGCTGGGGGAATCGCAGCCTTTATTGATGCAGAACACGCTTTCGACAGAAACTACGCTAAAAAATTAGGAATCGATGTTGACGAACTAATTATTTCGCAACCAGATAACGGTGAACAAGCTCTAGAAATTGCCGAAAATTTGATTCGCTCCGGGGCTATTGATGTTGTAGTAATTGACTCTGTTGCAGCACTTACTCCAAAGAGTGAAATTGAAGGAGAAATGGGAGATTCTAAAATGGGATTACACGCTCGTTTGATGTCACAAGCACTCCGTAAACTTACCGGAACCATCAGCAAAACCAACTGTACGGTATTTTTTATCAACCAGCTTCGCGAAAAAATCGGAGTAATGTTTGGTAACCCAGAAACTACAACCGGTGGTAATGCTCTTAAATTTTATGCTTCTGTTCGTATTGACATCAGAAAATCTACTGCTATCAAAGACGGAGATAATGTAATCGGAAACAGAGCTAAAGTAAAAATCATCAAAAACAAAGTGGCGCCTCCGTTCAGAACCGCTGAATTTGATATAATGTATGGTGAAGGAGTTTCTAAAACAGGAGAAGTTCTTGATTTAGGGGTGGACTTTGAAATAATCAAAAAGAGTGGCTCGTGGTTTAGTTATGGAGACACAAAGTTAGGTCAAGGTAGAGATGCTGTAAAGCAAGTCATAAAAGACAATCCAGAACTGATGGAAGAACTAGAAGAAAAGATTAAAGCCAAAATAAAAGAGCGCGAAGAATAAGCAAAAACAACCCGAAGTAACATCGGGTTTTTTTGTCTGTTTTACGCAACCTATTTGTGTTTTTTGCATCTAAGTTTATACAAATATTATTTATAAATCATATGAAAAAATTTCTTGCACTAATTGCACTAATTGCCATCTGCTTTTCATGTATTCCTGACGATACTGATTACCCTCGTTATCATCTGGAACTTATTCCGGTTGAAGATATAGAAATACCTGATTACTTTGTTTATGGCAAAACTTATGAAATAATATTGACTTACAAAAAATTATCTACTTGCCATTATCCTAATGGGATTTACTTTTATAGTGAATCGAACTCAAGAATCATAGCGGTCGAAAATGTTGTATATGACAGAAGTGACTGTTCGACTGATATTTTAGAAGAAGATGTAATGCAAGAAATGTCTTTTGAATTCAAGGTAAATCAACCAAGCGGAACGGTTTATGTATTTAAATTTTTCCAAGGATTTGAAAATGACAACCAAACTCCTATTTATCACATAATCGAAATCCCAGTGTATGCTTCTGAAGAAGACTCTTAAATAAAAATTATACGGTCTGCTGTTATGGATATAAAGCAACTAATACTTGATTGTCAAAAAAATGAGCCAAAGGCTCAAGGACAATTATATCAGTTGTTTTCATCAAAAATGTTCACAATTTGCCTAAAGTATTCTCGAAATTATGACGAGGCCCAAGACAATCTACAAGAGGGATTTTTATACATTTTTAAAAAAATAAACCAATACAATTTTAAAGGTTCGTTTGAAGGATGGATTAAACGAGTGATGATAAATCATATTTTACAAACCTATCGCGGTTCGCCTATTTTTGAGGTAGTTAAAGAAAACACCGTTACCGAAGATGAAGTCGTAATAGATACTGAAGAAGGACTTTCGTTAGATCTTTTATTAAAAATGATTCAAGAATTACCTGATAGATATCGACTCGTGTTTAATTTATATGTTTTAGACGATTACTCTCATAAAGAAATAGCATTATTATTAAATATTAGCGAAGGAACCTCAAAGTCCAATTTATCTAGAGCAAAAGCAATACTCAAAGAAAAAATAGAAACATTGTCTTTGGACAAAAAAGAATATACTGCACCATGAAAGAGAAAAAAAACATAGAACGATTGTTTCAAGAAAAGCTCAAACATCTTGAAGCCACGCCTCCTCCTGACGCATGGGAAAACATCAGCAATGCTTTGCATCCTGAAGAAAAGAAACGAAAAATCATTCCGTTTTGGATTAAAGCTTCGGGTATTGCTGCTACATTATTGTTAGGAATATTTTTTGCGAAGGAGCTGTTTATTCCTAAAGATTCTATCGAGCTTACAGATAACAACAAACCCGAAACACCTCATATAAATTCAGGAAAAGACCTAAATTCAAACTCGGTTCACCACGAAACTAATACAAATAATCAATCGGGTACAAACGAGCAAACATCCGATTGGAGTAAAAATTCCTCTATTCAGCTTGTAGAATCATCTCAACCCATAAAAGAAGAAACAGAACAAGCCTCGAATTACAAAACAGACGACAACTCAAACCAAACTGCTAAAAATAAAAGTTCTTCAATTGTAATTAACGAAACTCAAAAAAAGGAAACAAACAACTATCAAAAAGAATCGAATAACGAGAATTTAATCGATGGTAAAAAGGATGACTCTACAGAAGTAGCACTTCAGACTAAAAATACAGAATTAAACAAGAATCACACTAAAGATATCACCCAGAAAGATTTTGTCATACAGCCAGAGCAAGAATTATTAGCAACCTCTGAAACTGTCGAACAAGAACTTGAAGAGCTCAATAAAATAGGCGAAAAAGAAACTGAGGAAAATATAGAAGAACAAGTCTCTTTTAACAAATGGAAAATAACTCCAACTATTGCTCCTATCACTATGAATTCTATCACTGATGGTTCACCTATTTCGGATAATTTTATTGAAAACTCCAAAAAAAATGTAACCACATTGAGTTATGGAATGGGTTTTAGCTATGCTCTAAACTCAAAAGTCAACATAAGAGCCGGAATCAACAAAGTTTCGGTCGGATACAATACTGAAAACGTAGAAATTTACGCCTCTGCAAATACAAAAGACATTCTATCGAATATAGTAAATATCAATTTTAACGAAACCTCCGAAAACATAGTGGTAAGACCTGTAAATGCTTTTACATCGCAAAGCGAGTTTACTCCTACTAAAGGCAAAATAAATCAACAATTCGGATATATAGAAGTGCCTGTTGAACTCTCGTACAAACTCTTAGACCGCAGATTCGAAATCGAACTTATAGGGGGAATGAGTACGTTGTTTTTAAATGAAAATGAAGTTTCTGTTATTTCTAACGGTATGAGTACACTTTTAGGCGAAGCTGACAACCTTAACGAGGTACACTTTAGCACCAATTTAGGCGTGGGTTTTAGATATAGAATCTTTCAATCGTTTGAAGCCAGCTTAGAACCCATGTTTAAATACCAACTTGGAACTTTTAGTAAAAACGACGGAAACTTTAAGCCCTATATTCTAGGTTTATATACCGGACTGAGTTTTAAATTCTAATTAAAAGCATCATTACATCGTTTTTTTGTACATTAGATGCATAAAACTACCGTCTGTAAAAACTAATAGAATGAGGCACTTATTTTCTATAGGACTTTTATTATTTTCCGTCGCAATGTATTCTCAAGAAAGAGACTCTTTGCCTTTGCACAAAAAAGACCTTAAAATAGGACTCGTTTTAAGTGGTGGTGGTGCCAAAGGATTAGCTCATATCGGAGTACTTAAAATCTTAGAAGAAGAAGGAGTACGGGTTGACTATATCGGAGGAACCAGTATGGGAGCTATGATTGGAGGATTATATGCAGCTGGTTATAGTGCTTCGCAACTCGATTCTATTTTTAGAGTTACAGACTTTGATCGTGTAGTTCAGGACGAACTTCCACGTAGCGTAAAGTCATTTTATGATAAAGAAAATGACGAAAAATATGCTTTTACTCTTCCTTTTCAGAAAATGAAATTCGGAATTCCGATCGCACTTTCGAAAGGACAAAATACTTACAATTTATTTAGTAGACTCTTATATGACTGTAGACTAATTACAGATTTTAGCCAACTCCCGATTCCGTTTTTATGTATTGCCACAGATATAGAGACAGGAGAAGAAGTGGTGCTCAACAAAGGTAATCTCGCTCAGGCTATAGTAGCAAGTGGAGCTTTTCCGACACTTTTTTCTCCCGTAGAAATTAATGGAAGATATCTTACTGACGGAGGAATTGTAAACAATTATCCCATTGAAGAGGTGCGAAATATGGGGGCTGATATAATTATCGGAGTAGATGTACAAACCGATTTGATGAAAAAAGAAGAATTATCTTCGGCTGCTCAAGTAGTGATGCAAATTGTTAACTTTCAGATGCTAGACACTATGGAAGAAAAGAAAAATTCAACAGACATCTATGTCAAACCCGACATAACCGGATATAATGTAATTTCGTTTAACCAAGCTGAAGAAATTGTTAAAAACGGGGAAATTGCAGCAGAACAGTACAGAGAGTTATTTAAAAAAATTGCTCAAAAACAACAAAATCCTAAAAAAGAAAGAAAAGTCAACACCAATCCTATCTATCTAAAAGATATTTCAAGTATAGAAGTTAGAGGCTCAGAAAACTATTCTAGATCATATGTATTAGGTAAGTTGAGATTCAAAACAGAAGAACCTATTTCGTTCGATAACTTTAACGAAGGTTTTAATAGACTTAATGCTACTCAAAACTTTAGATCCATTAATTATCATTTTGAAAAAGACCAACACGAAGGAGATAAATTGGTAATTGACTTAAGAGAAAGAGAAATAAAAACATATATACGATTCGGTTTACATTACGATGAATTATACAAAAGCGGACTCCTGATTAATATTACTCACAAGAATTTACTAACTCGTAACGATGTGATTTCGGGTGATGTGATTTTGGGCGACAATTTCAGATACAATTTGGATTATTATATCGACAACGGATTTCATTGGAGTTTTGGTTTTCGTTCGAGATTCAATCAATTCAAAACAGACATACCTGCCAACTTTTCAGATTACATACCCGATTTAGAAGGACTTAAAAATATAAACGCAAAATATTACGACATTACCAATCAAGCTTATTTTCAAACTATTTTACAACAAATTTATTTAGTCGGAGCCGGTATTGAACACAAAATCATTGATATAAACTCAGAAACAATAACTATTGACGGACAAGACTTTAATGATGTTTATAAAAGTTCTAATTTTTTAAGCGTGTTCGCCCATATTCTACTAGATACATATGACAAAAAATACTTTCCTAAAACCGGAATCTATTTTGACGGAAACTTCAAATGGATTCTAAATTCAACCGTACTCGAACACGATTTCGGAAAGTACTCCATCGGACAGGGAACATTCGGGTATGCAAAAACTTTTTTCGACAAGCTTACTCTTAGAGCTAAAGCTGAAGCAGGATTTACACTAGGAGAAGGAGATGGACTATTAGACTTTTTGTTAGGAGGATATGGCTATCATACCATAAATAATTTTAGACATTTTTATGGATATGATTTTCTTAATATTTCCGGAAACAGCTATATTTCTGGGACAATTGGGATGGATTACGAATTTATAAGAAAAAACCATTTCAACGTTTACGCTAATTTTGCCAATGCAGGAGACAAAATTTTTGACAAATGGGATACCTGGTTTGTGAGCCCAGCTTATTCAGGATATGCGATTGGATATGGATTGGAAACTCTGATAGGGCCTATCGAAATAAAATATTCATGGTCTCCAGAAACAAGCCAAAATTTTTGGTGGGTAAATGTCGGATTCTGGTTCTAATAAAAAAGGTTGCCTTAAAATTTTATTTTGAGGCAACCTTTAGTTAATTGGCTAAAAACTATATTTTAAACTTTCTGTCAATTGCCTTTTTAGCTTTTTTGACAATTGCTTGACTGTTCAATCCGTACTTTTCCATCAGTTGATCAGGAGTTCCGCTTTCTCCAAAAGTATCATTTACTGCTACAAATTCCTGTGGAATAGGATTGTTCTGAACGAGTACTCTTGACACACTTTCACCTAAACCTCCTAAAAAGTTATGCTCTTCTGCTGTTACCACACAAGCTGTTTTAGCAACTGATTTCAAAATAGCTTCTTCATCCAAAGGCTTTATGGTATGGATATTAATTACTTCGGCTGAAATACCTTCTTTTTCTAATTCTTCACAAGCCACAAGAGCTTCCCAAACTAGATGTCCTGTTGCGATGATAGTGACATCTGTTCCTTCGTTTAGCATCAAGGCTTTTCCTATTTCGAATTTTTGGTCTACAGGGGTAAAGTTAGGTACAGAAGGTCTTCCGAAACGGAGATAAACCGGACCTTTATAATCCGCAATAGCAATAGTAGCTGCCTTGGTTTGGTTATAATCACAAGGATTGATTACTACCATCCCCGGAAGCATTTTCATCAATCCGATGTCTTCCAAGATTTGATGTGTAGCACCGTCTTCTCCAAGGGTAAGTCCTGCATGCGAAGCACATATTTTTACGTTCTTTTCTGAGTAGGCTACCGATTGACGAATTTGGTCATATACACGACCTGTCGAAAAGTTAGCAAAGGTTCCGGTAAACGGAATTTTACCTCCGATAGTCATTCCTGCTGCAATACCTATCATATTGGCTTCTGCAATTCCGATTTGGAAAAAGCGTTCCGGATGATTCTTTTTAAAATCGTCCATCTTAAGTGAACCTATCAAGTCGGCACAAAGTGCTACTACATTCTCGTTGGTTTGTCCAAGTTCTGTAAGTCCTGCACCAAAACCCGAACGGGTATCTTTATTTCCTGTATTTTCGTATTTTTTCATTTTTATTTAGTTGTGTTTTTTGAGTTTTATCGAATTTGTATTATCGTTTTCGTTCTGGTTATGACAGGCTCTATTTCTAAATTTAAACTAAAATCTAACTGCCCGATATCTGTAAGGGTTTTAGTATAGTTCTCATTAGGAGTTTTTTTAAACATCACATTTTGTTCTATTACAACTCCTGTAGTTTTTATTTTATTGATGTCAAAGCTGAAACCAAATATAAGGTTTGTTATATAAAACTGATTTTTGGTAATAGAGTAGTCTTTAACGTGAAAAACATTAGTATATACGAGCTTTTTCTTTCTCTTGTTTTTATATTTTTTAATATCGGTTATAGTTTCTTCATCATTTAAAGGGTCATATTCTATTTCAAAAATATCTTTAAAAAACTTCTCTCTTTCACTAAAACCATAC
>CAZOQH010000056.1:0-13496 GCA_964581855.1 uncultured Flavobacterium sp. | reverse complement strand
CTTCGAAGATTTACTCCCAGATATTATATTGTATATGCTGAAAAGCAAAAATAAATGATTTACTACATCATAATTCCTGCTTATAACGAACAGAAAAACATAGGTTTGACTTTAGATTCGATTCTAAAGCAAACACTTTTGCCTCAAAAAGTAGTGGTGGTCAACGATAATTCTACGGATAATACTGCCGCAATTGTCAAAGAATTTACCCAAAAACATAATTTTATTTCTTTGGTAAATACTAATTCCGAGCAAATTCATTTGCCGGGTTCAAAAGTGATAAATGCTTTTAATTGGGGTTTAGAAACATTAGATGAAAACTATGATTTTATCGTAAAATTAGATGCAGATTTGATTTTGCCCGAAAATTATTTTGAGCGAATTGCTCAAATTTTCTCTGAAAACCCAAAAGTAGGAATGGCTGGAGGGAGGGCATTTATCGAAAAAGAAGGCAACTGGGTTTTAGAAAGCCTAACGGATAATGATCACATCAGAGGTGCTTTTAAATCGTATCGAAAAGAATGTTTTTTAGAAATAGGAAAACTCAAACCCGAAATGGGTTGGGACACTCTTGATGAGCTTTTGTCAAGGTACTTTGGATGGGAAGTTTTTGTAGATACCTCACTTGAAGTAAAACATCTAAAACCAACGGGTTCGGAATACAACAAAAAATCCAGATACAAGCAAGGCGAAGCCTTTTATAGATTAGGATACGGATTTTGGATTACTTTGTTAGCTTCTTTAAAACTAGCTGTCAAAAAGAAAAAACCACTGCTTTTCGCAGATTATTTACAAGGCTTTTTTAAGGCTAAAACTGACAAAAAACCACTTTTGGTAACGTCAAAACAAGCTGAATTTATCCGAAAGTATAGGTGGATGAAGATTAAAAATAAAATCAGACAAAGAGATTTATAAACCCAATTCTTTGAGTAGGTTTTCTCCTAACATCTCAACAAGCATTGGTCGCTGCACTTTGTCATACGTGATAAATTTCCAAGCTTTATTAGTGTGATTGTCCGAAATGGCAATCATAGCATCAGTTCCTTCTATAAAAAAACTATTTGTGTTGGGTTCATACGAAACTTTCTTTTCGGGTAATGATTGTTTTAGTCCCATTAGCATTTCTTGTGCTTCGTTGCCATAAAACTTTTGTGTAAAAGTCATTCGCATGGCAGAAACGTAAGTAATAAGTACTGCTTTTTTTCCTTCGACTTCTTTTATTTTTCCGTATTTGAATGTTACTTCAGGAAATACAAGTCTGATTTTAAATTGTTCGTTTTGAAAGCTATTTCGCAAGATTTGGCCAAGCTGTTCTCTACTTGCAAGATCAAATATTTTGGGATAAGTTAAATCAAGAACCGTTTCAAAATTCATGTTGTAACTGGCCTGATACATCAATTTTGCTTCTTTTTGCAGAGTTTCTTCGCTTTGAGCAAAAGTTATTGCTCCGATAAATAGGAATAAGAAAGAAAGTTGTAGTTTCATGTTTTTTATTTTTTAAAATACGGGGTCAGGAGTTTTCCTTTTTTCCCATTTAATATCTTGAAGCATAGAGGATTTTATCCCGATAAAGAATCCCCAATGGCTATTGTATCCGAATGGAACCCACGAAAAATCCATTCTCCATGAGAGTAAATCTCTTTCGAATCGGAATTGCGTAAAAGTAACTCCTTTCTGAACAAAATCATACCCGGTTGAGACTCCGATTTTCCATTTATCGGTTAAATCGACGTTGCCTGAAATCATGAGTGAATTCGAAGTTATTTCGTTTTGCCTTCGATCATTACTATAAGTTAAAGAGTAAGCAAGTCGTAAATCCCAAGGGATTTTAAGCGTATAAAAATCTCCTACATTGGAGGTTTTTTTCTCATCCAGATTTCCTCGATTTCTTCGATTAGATTCCATATCCGAACCAAACAGGTCATCTTCTCGTCCTCCGTTTCTTGCTCCTTGTTCATTGTTTCCTAAAGAGGTGTTTCTTTCAAAATCAGAACTTGAGAACGAATAGTTCATCGTAAAGTTTGCTCCTGATAATCTGAAAAGACTTCCTCCATTTTCGATGTTAAATTTGTCAATTCTTCGATTGGCACTATTCAAGGCATAAGGGTCTAAACGAGCAATTAAATTCAGACCTAATTTTCCGTCCATTAATGTTGTACCCGCATTCATGTTTACTTCCCTCCACCTCAACGAATCGGCAGCAAGGTTATAAGCAGTTGAGAAGTTTAAGGCATTGAGAAGCATTATTTTTCGCGGCTCTGTTTTGGTTGAATCTCGATCTCGCATTTTGGCTTCAAAAGTATTGGAGAGATTAAATCCTATACTACTTGCATAGGAGTTTCCAGGAACTCCGTAAAGTCCTCCTTCAAACCTAGTGTATTCCCTCATGGTTGTTCCCATCGCATCGATAGGATATTCGTCATAATATTGTTCAAAAGCAGGAGAATATCCATAAGAAACAGTTGGTCTTACGGTATGTCTTAAGCCTTGTAGTTTTTTCTCTTTTCCGAAATCAAAAGTTCCGTAAATTGTAGTACCTATACTGGTAGAAAAACCATAGGTTCTGAAGGCGTCAAATCCGTTTACATCAATTATGGTGTCTCTGTCAGTAGAAAAATCACGATATTTTCTGATGGTATTCATCGTCCAAACTTCGTTATAATTAAACGAAAGCGGAATACTAAAGTGTTTTAGTACTTTAAAGTTTGTACTAATCGGAATAGAATGCTGTAATCCGGTTCTGGCATCTTTGAACATTTCAGAGGTGAAAAACAGCGAATCGGTTGTAGTAAAACTGTTCTTAGCGTTTAGATTATATTGGAAATTTATGTTTTTAATAATACCTTTTTTACTCTCGTCTCTTGACGCAAAAGGATAGATTCTATCCACACTCAACTGCAAGGTCGGAAGCGTCATGTCAATTCTCTGGGTTTGGGTATTTTGAGAATGTGTTGCAGTAAGCGACATATTGATTTGAGGAATTGTATTGAATGTCTTGGCATAATTAATCGAAGAACTCATGGTGTTGTTCATCCTCGAACTTACATTTATCTGATTGATGGAGTTCTGAAAATAGGTACTACTTCCTAAGTTTACCGAGGCAGAGAATCGAGAGCTCGGATTGGATTTTTGGTCTTGACTATGGCTCCATTGAATGTTGTAAATTCTTGTCTTTGAATAATCAGGAAGTCCTCGCTCACTATTGATAAGATTTTCAAAACGTAGGTTTATGTTACCTCTAAACTTATACCTCCATGCATAACTCGACTGAAACCGTAATCCGTAACTTCCGTTGGTATAATAATCTCCTAAAACCGCTAAGTCATAATTGTCGGATAGCGCAAAATAGTATCCTCCGTTTTGCAAAAAATAACCCTGTCTGGAGTTGTCTCCAAAAGTCGGAATCAAGAATCCCGAAGTGTTTTTGTCAGTTATCGGAAAGAACGCGAATGGAACTCCAACCGGAGTAGGGACGTCCATAATCACCATATTGGTTAGTCCGACCACAACTTTTTCTCCCGGGACAAGTTTTAGTTTTCGGGTATGAAAATAATATTCCGGATTATCAATGTCTTTAGAAGTCGTAAAAAACGCATCTTTCATGTAATAAATAGAGTCGTTTTCTCTTTTACTAATAGCTGCTTTGATATTTAATTCTCCTTGTTGTGTTCTCGAGCCATAAACCAAAGCTTTTTTGGTTTCAAAATTAAAGCGCATCGAATCGGGTTCTACCACATTTCCGCCTTGAGTAAATTTAGGGATTTGCGTATAAACACCTGCTGTATCTACAATACCTTTGGCATATACTTCGTTTTTATTTCGATCAATAATAATAATTCCAGCCTGAAGTTCCATATCAAGATATTTGATTTCGGCCTCGTCCTCAAGATACGAAATGTTAGTTTTCATATTATTGAGGTTCTTTCCTTTGGCTTTTCTGGAAATAATTCCTTCTAGCTTGCCTGATTTAGGTTTTAAGGAGTCTAACTCTAGGACTTGGGTATTGGTTGAATCTTCAGTAATTTCTAAAGGCTGCTGCGAGATAGAATCTGTTTCTTCTTTAGGAGTAATTCCTACTTGTGGTGCAGGGAATTCCTGCGAATAGGATTTCACAGAAAAAACACTGAGGAAAATTGTCCAAAAAACGATATGAAATAACTTTGTTCGCAAAGGTTTTAGTTCTATTTTTGTAAAATTATGGCTTAATTTTTGAACAGGGCAAACTTACGTATATTTTTTTTAGCAAGATTACGCCTTTAGGAAAATTATAACCATAATATTTAACCCTGAAAATTTTGGAATGCTGATGAATATTAAATCAATAATTTATTTTATACTTTTTTGTTCCTTTTTACTGATTTCTCCCCAAGTATGGTCACAAAAACACGATAGTTTTAAAGTTGTTCTTGATGCAGGACATGGAGGAAAAGATCCGGGAGCTGTTAAAAACGGAATTAGAGAAAAAGATATTGTTCTTGCTGTTACGCTTAAAGTAGGAAAAATTCTTGAAAAATATAACGATATAGAAGTAGGATATACTCGAAAAACTGATGTATTTATAGAATTAGACCAAAGACCAAAGATTGCTAATAAAGAAAAAGCCAATATTTTCGTATCCATACATTGCAATTCAGTCGATAATTCTCGACCTCTTGGAACAGAAACCTTTGTTTTGGGGGTTGCCAGAGATAAACACAGTTTAGAGGTTGCAAAGCGCGAGAACTCTGTGATTTTTTTAGAAGAAAACTACCAAGAAAAATACCAGGGTTATGATCCAAATAACCCGGATTCGGTTGTAGGACTGATGCTTTTGCAAGGAGAGTATAAAAATCAAAGCATCTTATTGGCTAGTGCCATTCAAAAAGATTTTACTCATAGTCTTAAAAGAAACAACAGAGGTGTTAAAGAAGCTGGATATTTGGTTTTAAGAGAATGTGCTATGCCTGCTATTTTGATTGAGCTTGGTTTTTTGTCTAACAGAGAAGAAGCAAATTATTTAAACTCAGAAAAAGGACAAAATCAATTGGCACAATCAATTGCAAATGCAATTATTAGTTATAAACAAGAACATTATTCATATTCAGAACCATTTGCTTATACAGATTCCGAAAATATTAATACATCAGAAACACTTAATAAAAATCAAGCTGTTTTTAAAGTTCAAATCTCGGCCAGTAGAACTAATTTAGACACTAAGCCTCAGAACTTTAAAGGCCTTAGTGCCATCTCGAAAAGAAAAGACGGAAGTCTTTATAAGTACTTTTACGGAGAAACCAATGATTATAAAACAGCCCAGTCTCTTTTGGAACAAGCTCGAAATAAAGGTTACAAAGACGCTTATATCGTAGCTTTTAAAGAAGGAAAACAAGTCAAAGTTTCTGAGGTTATCAACTAATTTAGAAAGATTCTACTATATTATTAACTTAATTTTGCATTAAAATTTTACCGTTTTGAAATTAACTAAAGAAATAAAAACAGCAATACTCGTAATAGCTTCTATTCTGATATTTATTTGGGGATACAGCTTCTTAAAAGGAAAAGATCTTTTTAGTTCATACAAAAACTACTACGTAGTTTATGACAATGTAGAAGGACTTTCTGCCTCAGCACCTGTCACTCTTAACGGACTTGGAATCGGAAAAGTAAACAATATATCCATTAATCGACAAGGAAAGTTAGTTGTGGAAGTTCAAGTAAAAACAGATTTTCCGATTTCTAAAAGTAGCTTGTTACAAGTTTACGAACCTGGATTTATTGGAGGTAAACAAATAGCTGTGGTTCCGAACTTAGAAGATAACATAATGGCAAAAGATGGAGATACTCTACAAAGTGCCATTCGATTAGGAATGATAGCCAAAGCAGGCGATCAATTAGCACCCTTACAGCATAAAGTAGAGGGTACCTTAACAAGTGCAGATAGCTTACTTACTAATGTTAATTCTTTGTTGGATGCAGAAAATAAAGAAAACCTTTCGATAGCTATTGCAGAACTGACGCAAACTATGCGAACCTTAAATTCTGCTTCTAAAACTTTGGATAAAATGCTTGCTACTAATCAGCAGAATATCGATCAAATGATGAACAACCTAAATAAAACATCAGACAACTTTGTTAAGATTTCAAACTCATTGACCGAAGCCGATTTAGCACAAGCCGTAAAAGATTTAGAATCTACCCTAGCTAATGTAAATAAAATGATGTCCGATATAGAGTCAGGAGAAGGAACTTTAGGAAAGCTGATGAAAGACGAAGCCATGTATAATAATTTATCAGCTGCTTCAAAAGAATTAGAACTATTGTTGCAAGATGTAAGACTAAACCCAACTCGATACGTAAATATATCGGTATTCGGAAAAAAGAACAAGCCTTACGTAGCACCCCAAGAAAACGAATAGAAACTTTATTGATGCTTTTATGAGTATGATATCTAATATTATTTTTGCTTTACTTCTTATTGTAGGAGTTGGATTTTTTGTTAAGAATGTCAAACAACTTATCAGAAACATCAAATTAGGACAGCCTGTAAATCGAACAGATAATCCGAAAGAGCGTTTTAGAAATATGCTGTTGGTGGCATTCGGACAAAAGAAAATGTTCAAAAGACCTGTTCCGGCTTTGTTGCATTTTGCAATTTATGCTGCTTTTATCATCACTCAAATCGAACTTATCGAAATTCTAATCGATGGATTGTTCGGAACTCATAGAGTGTTTAAGCCTTCACTCGGAGGTTTCTATACTTTTATCATCAGTTTTATCGAAATCTTATCGGTATTGGCTTTGATAGCTACTATAGCTTTTTTATCGCGTAGAAATTTATTAAAGCTTCCTCGATTAAACAAGAAAGAACTACTCGGATGGCCTAAAAAAGATGCAAACCTTATCTTGATTATGGAAATCATTTTAGTTACTTGTATCTTTACTATGAACGGAACCGACGAGGTTTTATACAACAGAGGACTGTCTCATTTCGAAGGACAAGGAAGTTTCGGATTTGCAGTAACCCAACATTTAGGTCCGGCTGTATTTGGTTCGCTATCAGAAGGAACACTTGTTGTTTTAGAAAGAATCGGTTGGTGGGGACACTTTGTGATGGTTTTAGCATTCTTAAATTACTTATATTATTCAAAGCATTTACACATATTATTGGCTTTCCCGAATACGTATTTTGCGGATCTCAATCCATTAGGAAAATTTGAAAACAACTCAACCGTAACCAATGAGGTGAAGTTGATGATGGACCCGAATGCAGACCCTTTTGCTGCTCCGGCTTCGGAGGAAAATGCAGTTCCGGCTAAATTTGGAGCCAGTGATGCAACAGATTTAAATTGGTTTCAATTATTAAGCGCATATACCTGTACAGAATGTGGTAGATGTAGCTCGGCTTGTCCTGCTAATATTACAGGTAAAAAATTATCTCCTCGTAAGATTATGATGGACACACGCGACCGTATCGAAGAGATTGGTAGAAATATTACCAAAAACGGAGGGAAATTCGTCGAAGACGGAAAACAATTACTTAACGATTATATTACACCCGAAGAGCTTTGGGCCTGTACTACATGTAACGCTTGTGTAGAAGAATGTCCGGTAAACATCAGTCCGCTTTCGATAATTATGGATATGAGACAATATTTGGTTATGGAACAAAGTGCTGCTCCGGTTGAACTCAATAATATGATGACAAACATCGAAAACAATGCAGCTCCGTGGCAGTATAACCAAATGGATAGATTAAACTGGAAAGACGAAAATTAAAATTGTATTTTGAATGTGAATTTTAAATGGAAACAATTTAAAATTCAAATCTTAAAATTTAAAATAATTAAAGATGATGCAAGTACCAACAATGGCCGAAATGATGGCTCAAGGCAAGCAACCCGATGTACTATTTTGGGTAGGATGTTCAGGTAGTTTTGACGATAGAGCTAAAAAAATAACTAAAGCTTTTGTAAAAATACTCAATCGTGCAAACGTGTCTTTTGCTGTATTAGGAACAGAAGAAGGTTGTACCGGAGATCCGGCAAAGCGCTCAGGAAACGAATTTCTTTTCCAGATGCAGGCCATGACAAATATCGAAGTACTCAATGCTTATGAGGTAAAAAAAATCGTAACGGCTTGCCCGCATTGTTTTAATACCATCAAAAACGAATATCCTGAATTAGGCGGAAAATACGAAGTATTGCATCATACACAATTTTTAAAATCCTTGTTAGACGAAGGAAAATTGACCATCGAAGGAGGGCAATTTAAAGGAAAAAGAATCACTTTTCACGACCCTTGCTATTTAGGAAGAGCTAATAATGTGTATGAAGCTCCAAGAGAACTTATCGAAAAATTAGATGCTGAACTTTTGGAAATGAAACGCTCAAAAAAGAACGGACTTTGTTGTGGTGCAGGAGGGGCTCAGATGTTTAAAGAACCTGAAAAAGGAAACAAAGACGTTAACATAGAGCGTACAGAAGATGCTATAGAGGTGCAGCCTGATATTATTGCTGCAGGTTGTCCGTTTTGTAATACGATGTTAACCGACGGAATCAAATTCAAAGAAAAAGAAGGAAATATTAAAGTTCTTGACATAGCTGAGCTTTTGGCCGAAGCACAAGATTTATAATATTAAAAATTAAGATTAAAAAACAAACCCTTGACTTATTTTAAGTCAAGGGTTTGTTTTTTAGTATAACCTTTACAAAGTAATATTATGGAAGAATCGCTCCAACCTGAATATCACATCTGTGACCTGGTTGTCCGTGAGGAGGATTCGGTTTTCCTGACCATCCTGGAGCTGTTTGACCAGTTGTAGGAGCTTGTTGTTGTGGCTGTTGTTGGGTAAACGGACCAGCGTTTGTAGTCGGTTGTGGTTGAGTAGCTTGAGGCTGAACCTGAACAGCTCCTGAATTTTCGGTTACAGCTGGAGTAGCCTCAGCAGCTGGAGTTTCTGTCGGAACAGCTTCATTCTGAACAGCTTCAGCATTGTTTTCTTTACAGGCAACTAATAAAAGTCCTAAGAAAGCGATAGATAAAAACTTTTTAAACATAATCTTTTGTTTTTTAGTAAAGCTCCAAATATATCATTTTTTTACATACTAACTGAGAGGTTTAACAAAAATAATTTTTATCAGTCCTATGAATAAATGCTTACGTTTCAAATTTTTGTATCTTCGCCATTGTTAAAAAACATTGTAAAATACATAGAAGATGAAGGTTCTCGTAACAGGAGGTCTAGGATTTATTGGTTCACATACAGTGGTAGAACTACAAAAAGAAGGTTTTGAAGTAGTGCTTGTCGATAATTTGTCTAATTCCTCGATAGAGGTTTTAGAAGGAATTATCCGGATAACCAATCAAAAACCAATATTTGAGCAACTTGATTTAAGAGAAAAAAAAGATGTAGATAGTCTTTTTAAAAAATATACAGATATTAAAGGTGTCATACATTTTGCTGCTTCTAAAGCTGTCGGAGAAAGTGTCGAAAATCCACTTTTGTATTACGAAAACAATATCAATTCTTTGGTTTATCTCTTACAGCAGATGCAAGAAAAAAAAGATTCCTTCTTTATCTTTTCATCCTCATGTACGGTTTATGGGCAGGCTGATATAATGCCGATTACAGAAGAATTTCCTATCCAAAAAGCAATGTCACCCTACGGAAACACCAAACAGATTGGAGAAGAGATTATTATAGATGTTGCCAAAGTATCTTCTATAAATGCCGTTTTACTGCGTTACTTCAATCCTATAGGTGCACACGAATCTATAGAAATAGGAGAATTGCCAATTGGGGTACCTCAAAATTTAGTTCCTTTTATTACACAAACTGCGATTGGTTTAAGACCAGAACTGTCAGTTTACGGAAATGATTATCCAACACCAGACGGAACTTGTATCCGAGATTATATCCACGTAGTAGATTTAGCCAAAGCTCATGTTAAGGCTTTGCAACGACTTATTAGCAAACAAAACTCTGAAAAAGTAGAAATTTTTAATTTAGGAACAGGCAAAGGGAGTTCGGTTTTAGAAGTTATTCAGGCTTTTGAAAAGGTTTCTAACCAAAAATTACCTTATAAAATTACAAATAGAAGAGCAGGTGATGTAACCGAAGCATTTGCAGATACAACTAGAGCGAATGAAATATTAGGGTGGAAAGCTGAACTCACCCTCGAGCAAGGATTGTTATCTGCTTGGCAGTGGGAACAAAAAATCAGAAGTAGTCAATAAAAAATAAGGTAACTCCAGCTTTAAAACAACAGTTTAATATTTTCGTACGAATTTTTGAGCAGAGTCGGAACTTCTTCTGGTTTTACCCAAACGGCTTTTTCGATTCCCTCCTCGGTTTGGGCAACGGGTGTACCTTCAAAAGAAGATTCCATTCGGTACCAATGCGTGATTTTGAGTTTAAATTTTCCGTTTCTCTTAAAAATATGATACGTTTTTTGAAGTTTTTCGATAATTTGTAATTTTCCTACACCCGTTTCTTCTTTAACTTCGCGAATGGCAGCTTCCTTTTTCTTTTCGTTTTTTTCTACTCCTCCTTTGGGCAAATCCCATTTTCCGTTTCTGAAAATAAAAAGAATTTCTCCTTTTGAGTTGTAAACTAACCCTCCAGCTGCTTTTTCGACAGCAATTTTACTTTTAAGTGTGTTTAAAATTTCTTTTTCGTCCGGATGGTATAAAAAAGCTTTATGAATTTTATTTTTAAAGATTTTACTTACAAGCTGTTCAATATCAACGCTGTCTAATAAGAATAATTGAAAATCAGTTTCTTTTTCTATTTTGTTTGTTAAAAACAAAGGTCTGTTATTGACAAAAACTTTATACATTTGCAATTATGATTTTTAGTAAAGATACAGCCGAAAAAACAGCCGAATTGCTTTTGCAAATAAACGCAATAAAATTAAATCCGCAAACACCTTTTTTGTGGGCTTCAGGCTGGAAGTCCCCGATTTATTGTGATAACCGAATTAGCTTGTCGTTTCCTCCGATTCGGAATTACATCCGTGATGAGTTCGCAAAACACATCGAAGATAAGTTCGGAAAGCCCGACGTAATTGCAGGAGTAGCTACTGGCGCTATCGGAATAGGAATTCTGGTGGCCGAAAAATTAGGACTACCTTTTGTATATGTCCGTCCGGAACCTAAAAAACACGGACGTCAAAATCAAGTCGAAGGTTTTTTAGATAAAGGACAAAGCGTGGTGGTTATCGAAGATTTAATTTCTACCGGTAAGAGTAGCTTGCAGGCCGTTGATGCATTAAGAGAAAATGGAGCGAATGTAAAAGGAATGGCAGCTATTTTTAGTTATGGATTTCAAATAGCCCAAGATAATTTTAATCAGCAAAATGTAGAACTCTTTACCTTGAGTAATTACGAAAATTTACTAAATTTGGCTGTTAACAAGAAGTATATAACCAAAGAAGAACAAGAGATTCTCTCAAAATGGAGAGAAAACCCATCGGAATGGGATGTTTAATAGTAGCGAGTTTTGAGATTCGCAAATCTGAAAAAAAAGAAAAATGAATTTAGAAAGCCCAAAAGTTACAGTACAAAAATCAACTCAAGAGTTGTTTAATTCTTTGACTGATGTAAAAAACTTCGAAAAGTTAATGCCCGAAAATACGGCTAAATTTGAAGTTACCAGCGAAGACTCTTTTATCTTCGGACTCAAAGGAATGCCTGAGATTAAACTTAAAATGAAAGAAAAAACAGCTCCAAACAAAGTAGTATTAGGAGCAGCATCAGATAAACTACCTTTTACATTGACAGCTGATATCAACGAAGTATCTGATACAAGCTCTGATGTGAAATTGTCTTTTGAAGGGAGCTTTAACCCGATGATGGCTATGATGATAAAAGGACCTATTGGTAAGTTTATCGAGACATTGGCTAATAATATGAATAAACTGTAATACATTTTTAATAATTTAGTTGATTATAAGTTTCAACTATAAACCGTGTACTAAGAAATGAAATACGACATTATAATTTTAGGAAGTGGCCCTGGAGGTTACGTAACCGGAATCAGAGCATCGCAACTCGGATTTAAAGTAGCTATTGTTGAAAAAGAAAACTTAGGTGGAATCTGTCTGAATTGGGGATGTATCCCAACCAAAGCATTATTAAAGTCAGCTCAGGTTTTTGATTACCTAAAACACGCATCAGATTATGGCCTTAAGGTAAATGATGTAGATAAAGATTTCGGAGCTGTCATTAAACGTTCTCGAGGTGTAGCTGAAGGAATGAGCAAAGGTGTTCAGTTTTTGATGAAAAAAAATAAAATAGACATCATCAATGGGTTCGGAAAAGTAAAAGCAGGGAAAAAAGTCGAGGTAAAAGATAATGATGGTAAAATCACCGAATATTCAGCTGAGCACATAATTATCGCTACAGGTGCTCGTTCTAGAGAATTACCAAACTTACCGCAAGACGGTAAAAAAGTTATCGGATACCGTCAAGCCATGACGCTTTCTGAACAGCCTAAAAAAATGATTGTTGTAGGATCCGGAGCTATCGGAGTAGAGTTTGCTCACTTCTATAACTCAATGGGAACTGATGTTACAATTGTAGAATTTATGCCAAACATTGTTCCGGTTGAAGACGAAGATATCTCAAAACAATTCGAGCGTTCGCTTAAAAAAGCAGGAATTAATATTATGACTAATGCTTCGGTTGAAAAAGTAGATACTACAGGAAATGGAGTTAAAGCTACAGTAAAAACAGCCAAAGGAGAAGAAATCTTAGAAGCAGATATTTTACTTTCGGCTGTTGGAATCAAATCAAATATCGAAAATATCGGACTAGAAGAAGTTGGAATTAAAACTGATAAAGATAAAATCTTGGTAAATGATTTTTACCAAACTAACGTAGCCGGATATTATGCTATCGGAGATGTTGTTCCAGGTCAGGCTTTGGCTCACGTAGCTTCTGCTGAAGGAATCTTGTGCGTAGAGAAAATAGCAGGATTACATGTAGAACCTCTTGATTATGGAAATATTCCAGGATGTACGTATGCAACACCTGAAATTGCTTCTGTCGGATATACCGAGAAAAAAGCAAAAGAAGCAGGATATGAAATCAAAGTAGGGAAATTCCCATTCTCAGCCTCTGGAAAAGCTCAAGCTTCTGGAACACCTGACGGATTCGTAAAAGTGATTTTTGATGCCAAATACGGAGAATGGTTAGGGTGCCACATGATTGGAGCAGGAGTTACCGATATGATTGCAGAAGCTGTAGTAGCTCGTAAACTAGAAACTACTGGACACGAAATCCTAAAAGCAGTTCACCCACACCCAACAATGAGTGAAGCTGTGATGGAAGCAGTAGCAGATGCTTACGGAGAAGTTATTCACTTGTAAAATAGAACACTGTTATAAACACAAAACCTCAAAAGTTTAAACTTTTGAGGTTTTTTTATTGAATCAATACTGAAATATTACTCTTTCTTCCTATAAGCCCAATAGAAAATTTGTGGTAAAACCGTAAGTGATAAAATCATACAAATA
>CAZOQH010000055.1:0-13780 GCA_964581855.1 uncultured Flavobacterium sp. | reverse complement strand
TTTTATTTTTCAACAAATCCTGATAGGTTCTGTTTTGCGCTAAACTTCCATCACTTACCGTTACGATTGGTCCTGTCGGAAGCGCTGTTTTAGTATCTATAAGCTCTGGTTTATCTTTAGGAAGCATTCTTACCAAAAGTGAATTTCCGTCTTTGAACCACGTAATTGGATTCCCGAGATTTGCATTGGCTTTGGCATCGGTTAGTTTTTTAGCCGATAACGTTTTAAAGTCAGCAACCCAAACCTCAACACCTGTTTGAGTAGTATGCGTAAAGGCCATTTTGCTCTCGTCCGGACTCCAAGCAAAATTGGCAAGCCTCGGGTTTTCTGGCAATCCTTTGATTTGAACAAGATTTTTGTCTTTAAACTTTCGGTATTGAATGTTGTTTACATAGGTAACCGTACTCGAAATATTGGTTTTCGGATTAATGCGAAGTCCGGCCAAACGCATTTCTTCTTCCGAAATTTCGGCCAAAGTTTTGTACGTGTTTCGATACATAAACACGATTTGCTCCTTTTTACTGTCCATCGAAATAGACGGAGCCCTCTGAAAATCTACTAATTCTAGAATTTCTTGTGGAGGCACCTGATACGTAATGTCTTCTTGAGCAAAGCCAAAACCTGAAATTAGAACAACTAATAGAGAAGTGATTTTTTTCATGTATTATTATTTTTGATAAGTCGTAAAAATACGAATTAAAGTTTAATTCCTTACTATTTATTAGGTATATGCTTTATGTAATTTGTTCTGTTTTTATTTTATTTCTCGCTTTATTTTTAATTGTTCAAGACTAGTAATTGGATTCTAATTCTATTCTTTATATTTTTTTTAAACATTACCACTAATTTCGTTAAAATAGCTACTTTTGCCTAGACTATACTAACTTTAAAAAGAAAGATCATGACTCAACAAAAACAATTTGTAGCAACAGATGAAGCAAAAGGACAAGCAAAACAACTTCGGTTATTTGCTGCCTTATTATGGATAGGTGCTATTGTAGCACAAATCTTTGCCATACGTTTTATACTAAAAGCTGTTAGTGCAGAAGAATCCATTTTGAATGTATGGACTATTGGATTAGTAGTTCTTGACTTGATACTGGTATTTATCGGTTCTATGTTATGGAAAAAAGCAGGTCGCCTTGATCCTCCTTCCGAAAAGAATAAATTTCTATTTGTATTACAAAGTCAATTAGGTGTAGTTGCAGCTATTGTAGCGTTTTTGCCTTTGATAATTTTTGTGCTTACCAACAAAAAAATTGACGGAAAACAAAAAGCAATTTTCGGAAGCATTGCAGGAGTTGCGTTACTTATTGCAGGAATTGGAAGTTATGACTTTAACCCACCTTCTATCGAAAAATACACAGAACAAATCAATGCTCAGACCGACGTTATCAAAAATCTAAACAATGGAGTAGACTTGGTTTATTGGACCAATCAAGGAAACAAATACCACATTAACGAAGACTGTCAACACATTAGAAATAGAGAAAAGCACAGCGGAACTGTGGAACAAGCTTGGAATGAAAGAAAAATCGGTGATTCTGAACTTTGTCTTACTTGTAGAAAAAACGCAGAAAAGAAACAGGAATCAACGCTAGACCAGACTATTCAAGAAGCAGTAGAAGTGGTTAATTAAGAATAGTTTTTTCTTAAAAACACAAACCGAGCTCTATTTAGAAGCTCGGTTTTTTATACTTTATTTTGGGTTGCTCAAGCAAATTAGAACGGTAAATCGTCGTGATCTTCTTCGTTTAAATTCTGAGCTGGTTCAAAGGCTTCAGGTGGAGCAACCGGAGGAACCTGAGACGAAACCGATGGTGTTTCGGCCACTAGTTTTTCAATTCTCCAGCCCTGAATAGTATTAAAATAAACTGTTTCTCCTTGCGGATTAACCCATTCTCTTCCTCTTAAATTGATAGAAACACGAACATCGTCTCCAGGCTTAAAAGCATCCAACAAACTCACCTTGTCTTGAACAAATTGAATTGAAATATGTTGTGGATATTGCTCTTCTGTAGTTACTACGATATCTCTTTTTCTGAATCCGTTATTTCCTACTTCTTTGGTAGTATCAACCATTCTTACTTTTCCTACTACTTCCATTTTTATTCTTTTTTAAATTTATCTTTCTTTATTTGTCTTGCTGATTATTCTGTATTAAGCTTTTTTTTGAGCAATAGAGCTTGCTAAAAGCAATTTCCAAGCCTCTAAAACCTGATTTTCAGCCAAGTATTCTTTAGCTTTATTGAATATTTTGTCTGTATCGTCTGAACTTAAAACCGCCTTTGCTTCGAAGGTTTCGTTTACAAAAGTAGTAATTTCATCTTGCGTAGGCAACACTTCGATATTTCCTAACATTCCTAAATCATTACCTGAGAGTGTTTTATTTTCTTTAATAAAATCCGGAATCTGATCCACTCCAATACCCAAGGTTACCAGTGGTTTCGGAACTTCAAAAAGTCCTTTATTAGCTCTAGAATACCAATTTCCTCCCATTCTTGAAACCAAGTCAATTTTATACTGATCAATAGCTCCATTTTCATCCAAAACATCCTCACTTACGTGAATTTTGACCACCTCACAGATCACCAGATTTCCTGCTCCTCCACCATCGCCTAAAGCGATTATATCATTTACCTTGCATTCGAATTGTACTGGAGATTCAGCTACTCTAAAAGGCTTCACTACATCAGATTTTAATGGAGTAAGTCCTGATTTAACAAATTCATTGACTCCATCAGCATATTCGGTACTCGATAAAGAAACTTGTTGAACAATATCATAATTCACTACACTTATCACCACCTCTTTAGTTTGTTGAACATTTATAAGTGTGTGTTTTATGGTATTATTTCGAACTCTTCGAGCTGGTGAAAACACTAAAATCGGAGGATTCGAGCTAAAAACATTAAAAAAACTAAACGGGGAAAGATTAGGAGTTCCGTTTTGATCAAGTGTACTTGCTAAAGCGATAGGTCGAGGCCCTACCGCACCTTGTAAATATGCTTGAACTTTTGCTGGTGCCACCTCTTTCGGGTCTATTGAAATCATATTTTTTGTTTTTGAACAAAAATAGGATATTAAACACAAATTAGCTCAAAATTTTTAAAAATCGACTTAAACAATTTCAAACATTTTTCCCGGAAGTGGTCTAACCGCACCTTTCATTTCTAAATCAAACAATACTGCAGCAGCTTTATAAACCGGGATTTCAGTTCCTTTGGCTATAAGGTCTAATAATTCTTTTCCGTTCTTAGTGAGATAATCGTATATTTTTTGTTCTTCCGGATTTAGTTCCAAAAAAAGTTGTTTCTGAATTGTTTTTCGTTTTTTGGGTTGTGCATCCCAATTGAGCATGTATAAAATATCTTGAGTAGAAGTGAGTAGATTAGCTCGTTGAGTTTTAATTAAATTATTACAACCTTCGCTGTATTTATCAGTTGTCTTCCCTGGAACTGCAAACACTTCTCTGGAATAATCATTTGCTAAATTTGCGGTGATTAGCGAACCTCCTTTTGAAGGACTTTCGATCACAATAGTAGCATCAGAAATACCAGCCACAATTCTATTTCGTTTGACAAAATTTTCTTTTTCAGGAACAGTGCCACTCCAAAACTCGGTCAAAAAACCTCCGTTTTCTTCTATTTGACGAACATATTTTTTGTGAGAAGAAGGATAGACTCTATCAAACCCGTGAGCCAAAACTCCTATTGTTTGCAAACCATTATCTATAGCAGACAGATGTGCACAGATATCTGTTCCTAAAGCAAATCCACTAATAATTACCGGATTATAAGGTGTGAGTTCTTCGATTAATTTTTGACAAAAAGAAACTCCATAAGAGGTAATTTGTCGAGTTCCTACAATACTTAAAACTTTGCGATTATTTATGGCTGTACTTCCTGTCGAAAAAAGGAGAATTGGCGCATCAGGACAATGTTTAAGCTTTTCGGGATAATCCTCACTTTCTATCCCATATACTTTAAGATTCTGTTTTTGTATAAAAGCTACTTCTTTTTCGGCTATTTTAAATGATGTTTGTTTTAAAATTCGACTAATGACATTATCAGGTAACCTCGAAATTTTATTAAAATCTTGTTTTTGGGCTAAAAATATATTTTCGGCTGATCCAAAACTGTCTAACAACTTTCTGGCAAACACATCACCTATACCTTCAGTTCGGATGAGTGCTAACGTATAGAAAAGTTCGTTTGAGGTCATCATTTTGTCTTGCTTTTTTGACAAAAATAACCAAATTGTATGATTTACAAAATGTTTAACAATAAACCGAACTAGTTAATTATAAGGTAGTTTTACTTTACTTTTTTCCACCAGATAATAAACCCTGTAATAGGAAGCATACATCCTATTAGCGAAATAAGAAAGTATAGAATTACGCTAGGCAAACCCATTATTTCTCCTGTATGAAGAGGCTTTGAAATTTCGACAAATTGTTTGTGCAGAGGTTTATCTGAAAATCGTTCAATAGATTTGACTTCACCCTTTTTATCAAAAATAATTTCATCCGGGAGTTGGGCTCCTAACCAATTATTGGTGTTTATTTTTTTGATACGATACCACGGGTCACTCTCTCCGGGCAAGCGAATGAGCGTTGTGGCAGTGTATTTTAGATATTGATTAGCCAAAATATTAACGCTGTCAATAGAAATAGGTTTAGTTTCTTGTGTAGCTATCAATTCGTCTTGTTTATCAACCATTTGTTGGAGTAAATCTGAAAAAGCACTTGAAACTTCCTGAGTTGTCTCCTGAGTTGCTCCCGAGGTAAGAACCGGATTACCTCCTAACGAAACAATAATACCGCTTTTCATCCACGGATAAGTAACATAAAGCCCTGTTACGGCTATAAAAAACAACATCAAAAGCGCATAAAATCCGAGTGTGTTATGAAGGTCATAATTAAGTCTATAAAATTTGGCTTTCCATTTTATGGTTAATCCGTTTTTGAGATCTTTCCATTTCTTAGGAAGCCAAAGTACAAACCCTGATAGCAACAAAAAACAAAAAACCAAAGTAGCCACACCTACAATTTGTTTGCCCGCCTTGGTTATCAACAATGTTTTATGAATATCGAGTACTACTGCAAAAAAACGGTCTAGCCCGTTATTTGCACCTCCCAATTGCGTTCCGGTATAAGGGTCAAAATATTGTGTCTTAGAGATTTTAGTATTTTGATCAGTATAACTGATAATGATGCTCTTTTTTTTATTTTCGGGTAAAATAAATTCATCAATTACCCATCCTTTGTCTCTGAAATTTTCTTGAACAGTATCAAGTGGGATTCTGTTTTCACCAACTTTTACATATACTTTATCTCGATTGTAGAAATCAATAATTTGATTTTTAAAAGCATATATACAGCCTGTAAGACAAACCACAAAAATAATTAATGAAGAAAGCAATCCGAGCCATAAGTGCAATAATGCCATTATGTACTTGAAGAGCGATTCTTTTTTTCTTCGTTTTCTTATCAGTGATTTTATAATCCCCATTAAAGGTTATGCTTTATAAATTGAGATTTGAAATTCAAAAATTCTCGAATTTCAAATCTCAATCTGATAGTTTTTATCTATTTTGTTCGCTTACTAATTCTATAAACTTAGCATATTGTGCTTCTGAAAATACTTGCTTTAAGGCGTTTTTCCTTTCAGTATCATATTTTTGCCAATATTCTTTGGCTAACTCTCCGTTGCCGTGATACAAGTCGTGTGCATCTTGATAAGCTCTTTCGAAAGCATCATTAGTAGCTTCAAGCATTTTGGCTTGCTGTTCATCAAGCTTCAATTCTGTCTTAATTCTAGCTAACAACTCATCGTTGTAACGTGGTCTTTTGCGAGCGTTTTTATCTACAAAATCAGCATATTTTTCATATTGAGTTTCGTTTAAGAAAGCTTTCATATCTTCATTTTGAAGTTTTGTTCTTTCTTCCATCTTTTTGAACATTTCTACGCGGTCTGGCTTTGCACCATCGGCAGTTGCTGCTGCTCTGCTCTCTTCTGCAATTTTTTGATATTTGGCTACTATCTCATCAAATTGCTTTTCTTGTTCTTCGGATAAGGCAAGTTCTGGCTTGATTTGATTGTAATCAATTCCTCTTCTTCGGTTTTCTTCTTTTTTACAAGAAACAAACAACATAGTGGTTGCTAATACTAAAATGGCTATTGTTTTTTTCATTTTATGATAATTAAAAATTTTGTTTGAAAAAATTCTACTGAATTAGGTTACTATTTTCTAATATTAAAAAGCACCGATAAAGTGGTTTCCAGGTCTGTTTACTAATTTAGCTCCTTTGGTAACCTCACCCGTTAAAGTGTTGATGATGTATATATTTCCGTCTTGTCCTACAGGAGAAATAGTTACATAAACATCATTTCCGTCCACAACGAATCCTTGGTATTGAAAGAAATACATATCCGTGTGATAAGGTAAGTCTACTTGTTGAGCTGTTTTAGCGTTCAAATCTAGCAAAGCCAGATAACTTTGTGATTGTCCTGAAAGTGCCGACACATTTGCATCTTGGTGCGTATACATCACTAGGGCTTTTCCGTTTCCTGCATATCTCCAATTTTCGATATAAGAACCTGTTATTCCTAATGCATCATCTAAACTAAACACATACGAGTTATCGTATTGGTTGCTCTGATTTATTTTTAAAATATGTGATCCTGCTGCATCTCTTTGGGTAGCTTGATAAACATTTCCATCATCTGCTAAAAAAGCATTGAAACTACGATATCCGCTAGTATCTCCAAATCCTACCGTTGATGTAATAATCTGAGGGTTCTCTAAAGAAGGATAATCTACTACAATTGATTTTGAACCTAAGCGTTCAAATTCGGTTTGATTTTCTCCGGTTTGAGGGTTTGTTTTGCGCATCCATGTACCGATAATCAATTTATTTCCTGCATTGTTCAGAGTAGGAGCATCTAATCTAAAGATGTGATATCCTTCTGCTTCTTCTGTTTCTGAAAGCGGAATTTCATAGGTTTTTACACCCGAAATTGCTGCGTTTACCATATCTAAAGAGAGAACTGTAGCGGTTCCTCTTGTATACAAGTAATTATTTTGTTCGTCTGTTTTTACTTCTGGTGAAGTTACATTTACAGCCACTCCGGTTTTATCTCCATCGAATAACTTTACCCAACGTGGATTAGTACCAGCATAAGAAGCGATGCTTACTGTATTTCCGGTTTGAGTAAAACTATTCCCTCCGTTTACAAGATATTTCGAAAACTCTCCTCCGTTTCCTCCTCCGTATGCAATGTTGAAAAATGTAAATCCGTTTTCTGAAGATTGTAAACGCGCTGTTCGGGCTGATGGCACAATAAACCCATTCTCGAAAACATCGATTGTCGTATTAGGGTTTTTAGCATCTTCTTTAGTAACCGAATAAATTAAGGTTCCTCCGTTTCCATCTCCTGGAGTAGCATCATTGGTTCCCATCACAGCTCCTGCAACCGTAATCCATCTGTCTTCAGTGGTTGGAAATTCTGAGTTTGCACTTCCGTTATCATCATCACTACAACTTGTATAAGTGAAAGATAATGCTCCCAAAACAAGGGACAAAACTAAGGGTTTAAGAAAAATCTTTTTCATATAGTAAAATATATTAGATGTTATTAATTACGTAATTTAATTTAAGATAAAAAGCTCTTCCGGGCTTTTGCACTCCCATGTTATCAAAAGCTTGTTTGTCGAAAATATTTTTTGCATCAAAACTTAAGATGATTTTTTTATTAGGAAAAACATAGCTGAGACCGACATCGTGAATATCTTGTTGAGGAATTTTGAAAAAATCATATCCGGTATTGTTGCTTCCGGGAGGCAATAAATAAAAGAATTCATCTACAAACATATAGTGATAAAACACATTTAGCTGCGAACCTTTGCCTAATATATCTTTAAACGAATATTGAGCTCCTGTATTTATGGTAAATAGCGGTTCGTTAGGAATTGTCATTTCTCGGTTATAGTAATCTTTGGTAGTAAGATCAAATTTCGAGGTATTAAACATAAGTCTGAAGTTATTGTCATAGGTATAATCAAACTCAAAATCGAACCCTTTTGACCTCACATTTCCTTGATTCACACTCGGAAGAACCTGAATATGAGTATTGATTGAGGTTTGAACAGCTGTAGCAATTCGATCGGTAATGCTTCTTGAAAATCCATTTACAGCAAAATTAAAATCATGTTTATTATAGTTAAACTGACCCAATCTAAATCCTAAATTAAAGTTTTTACTTTCTTCTGGCTTAAGCCCTACATTCTCTACCATATTATCTCCGGCATCTCCAAATATTTCGTTTTCGGTGGGTAATCTCACCGCCTTTTCGGCAGAAGTCAACAAGGTAATTTTTGGAATTATCACATACGACAAAGCAATTCCGTATCCTTCTGTAGAAATAGTTTTTTTTGCAATATCTTCTACCCTTGTATTCACTCCGTTGATTGATTCAACAACCGGATTCATTCGTTCTACTTCTTGATTGTATAACTTTCCGAACAAAGAAGTTTTCAGTCTGTTTTGCCACGCATTAAATTCATAGGTTACAGAGGTTATGCTTTTAGAAAAGTTTCTTGTTCCCATAAAGTTTCGTTCTAAAACTGTTCTTATCTCGTCATCATCTACTCTGTCAATAGTATTGTACAAGTTGTTTAGCAAAAACTTATGATTATCATTTATAGCATAAGAGAATCCTGTTCGTAAAGAAAAAACATCTCTATGGATATTGGCTAATGTAGGAGCTCCTTGTTGTGCTCCCGAACTAGTTAAAACAGGCTCTCCGTAAAGGTTTACTTCTCTTGCCCCGTCCCAATTATATGCCCATTTTACCGTGTCATTCACCATGCGATTACGCTCTCCGTAAATGCCATGCACCGTTAAATCCAATCCTTCTGCCAATAGGTTCTTTTTGTTATAAGTTACATTAAACAACATGGCATCAGATTCTACAAATCTTCCTTTGTACGGATCGGTCATAAATACTCCATGTTGAATTTCGTTATACGAATCCGAAGCGGTCAGCCCTACAAAAAAGTTATCCGCCCATTTTACGTCAGTATATCCTATTTCGAAAACACCTCCAACAGAACGAAAGGCATCATTAAATCTTTTTGCAGTAATGTGTTGTTGCTGTCCGTTAGGCAACGTATTATAAATCATTTTTCCCCAGACTTTGTAATCGTTATCCGAATAATTCCAGAATCCCGAAGCCTTAACCGTAAATCCTGATTCTTTTGTACGATACAATCCGCTAAAATTAGCTTGTGCAGTATTAAACGAGCCATAAGAAACACCTACATTTAGGTTGTTTCTCATTGTTTTTTTCAACACCACATTTATAGCACCTCCTAAGGCATCTTCTGACAAATATCCAGGAATTACTCCTTTATAAACTTCAATTCGTTCAATCATCGAAGGCGGGATACTGTTTAAATCAAAAGAAGAACCGTATGTTGAAATTGGTGTTCCATCTACAAATACCCTAACTCCGTTTCCAGAAATACCATTGATATTAAAATTAGAATCTGAACCTAATCCTCCATTCTGACGGATTCTAACCCCTACCGTTCTGTTTAATAACTCTAAAGTTTGAAGGTTTCGCAAACTTGCCTGTTTGGTTTCAATTACATTGACGGCAAATCCTTTTTTCTCGATTTCGGCTTTTGGGGTTTCTTTAACGATAACTATATGTTCAATCGTCTTACTTGCTTGTTCGAGTGTGATATTTATAGGGACGAACGAAGCGTCCACACGCACAAAAATAGATTTGTCTTCTGCTTCAATGCTCGAGGTTTCTAGTGTATAACTTCCATAAGGAACCGTTAAATCAAATTCACCATTTTCGTCGGTAATAGTATTTTTGTTAATTTCTTTTACAGAAACCAAAACTCCTATGGCAGGATGAGAATCATTAAATCGGATAGTACCTTTAAGATTTCCTAATTGCGCTATTCCTATATGAGTTATAAAAACAAAAGCTATCAATAGTGTGAATCTGTGCATCTCGAATGTGAATTACAGGTGCAAATTTACCTTTATTTAGATTTATTACAAATAAAAACAAGGTCTTTTTTTAAAGAAAATTCAGATAATTTTCTAACGTATTGATTATGCATTTATTAAAAAAATTAGGTTAATGTTTTTTTAAAACAGCTATTCGGTTAAGAGGAATTCTACGATGTAAAATGTGGAAAACTTTCGAATCGAAAGTTTTATTTACAAGTTTGATTCCCTATTTTTGCAGGTATGAAATTAGAAAAACACATAGCACAGCTTTTGTATAGGTACCAATGTGTTACAGTTCCTGAATTTGGGTCTTTTTTAAGCGAAACCCAATCGGCAAAACTGCAACCCAATACTTATACATTTTATCCTCCAAAAAAGGTAATCTCCTTTAATGCTTTGCTTAAAAAAAATGACGGACTTCTAATTCACCACATTTCGCAAAGTGAAAGAATACCTTACAACCAAGCTGTTTCTATGGTGCAGCAAGAGGTTTCACTTTGGAAAAAAACGCTAGAAAGCAAAGCTGTTTTAGAGCTTAAAAACATTGGAGAAATCCATTTAAACACCGAAAACAATTTGGTTTTCACTGCTACAGAAAACATTAATTATCTTACCGATTCTTTTGGTCTTTCACCTGTGGTTTCGCCTATCATCAGACGAAGTTACGTTCGTGAAGAGCCTTCCGAAACCTCTAAAGAACAAGTTTTAGTCGAAGATAAAAATCAAGAACCTATTGTAGTTCCGATGCCTTCTGGCAAAAGAAAGCCTTCTTATATTAAATACGGAGTAGCTGCAGCAGTAGTACTTACTCTGGGCTTATTTACTGCTGATTATTACTATGGCAATCATATAGAAAACGAGACATTTGCAGTAGAAAAATCGGTTCAACAACAGATTGAAAACAAAATTCAGGAAGCTACATTTGTGATTCAAAATCCGAATATAGAGCCTGTAACCCTTGTGATAAAAGAAGAAAAATTAAACTATCACATCGTTGCAGGAGCTTTTAGAGAAGAAGCCAATGCAGAGAAAGCTTTTCAGGAGTTAAGCCAACAAGGTTATAAATCACGAAAATTAGACAAAAACAAACACGGTTTATTCCCTGTTCTGTTCGGAAGTTACGCTACATATCAAGAAGCTCAAGAAAATCTGAAAGAAATAAGAAATATAAATCCTGAGGCTTGGTTATTAGTTCAGGAATTATAATCTATAAGTCTAAAAAAAACTCCAACACAATTTAAAAATTTTGTTGGAGTTTTTTTTGTTTTACAAGGTTTCCTTTAACCACTTAAAGAATTCACTTTGCCAAACTAACGCATTTTGAGGTTTTAGCACCCAATGATTTTCGTCAGGAAAATATACAAATCTGCTTTTAATCCCTTGAAGCTGTGCCGCCTGAAAAGCCTCTTGTCCCTGCCCTATTGGCACGCGATAATCTTTACCTCCATGAATTACTAAAATTGGAGTATCCCACTTATCCACATTATTTATCGGATTAAACTCTCTGTAAGTTTTTTGAGCTGCAGCATTGTCTTTTTCCCAATAAGCTCCACCTGCATCCCAATTCGTAAAGAAAACTTCTTCTGTTGTTCCATACATACTTTCCAGATTAAAAACTCCACAATGTGAGATGAATGATTTGAAACGCTTTTCGTGAATTCCAGCCAAATAATAAACCGAATATCCTCCGTAACTTGCACCAATAGCTCCCAATCTATCAGTATCTACATATTTTTCTTTCGAAAGTTCGTCAATAGCTGTCAAGTAATCTTTCATAGCTTGTCCTCCCCAATCCTTACTGATTGCCTCATTCCATTCTACTCCGAATCCAGGCAAACCTCTTCGATTTGGAGCTACAATTACATAACCCTGAGCTGCCATGACTTGGAAGTTCCAACGGAAAGAATAAAATTGTGAAACCTGTGACTGAGGCCCTCCATTACAATACAAAAGTGTCGGATATTTTTTGTTCGGATCAAAATTTGGAGGAAGTACAACCCACACCAACATTTGTTTTCCGTCTGTAGTAGTAACATATCTTCGCTCAGTCTTACTTAAAGCTAGGCTGTCATACACATCATTATTAACCTTGGTGATTTGCTTCCATGTTTTCTTTTTCAGATCAAACGAATAAATCTCTGTGGCATGATTCATATCCTGACGGCCTACAATTATATTATTCCCCGAAAAACCAACAATAGTAGTTAAGTCAAAATCTCCTTTAGTTACTTGTTTTACAACAGGCATTTTGCGAGTACGTCCGATATAATCTACTTCAAAAAGTTGTTCTGTACCGTCAATCGGAGCTAAAAAATAAATTTTCTTTCCGTCCGGACTCCATTTAAAACTGTGTACTGTTCCGTCCCAATGAGCGGTAAGATTCACATCTACCTCATTATTCACCCTTACAATAATATCATTTTTATCTGCCTCATAGCCTTCACGTTTCATCTGCAACCAAGTTAATTCTCCTTTAGGCGAAAGAGCCGGGTTGGTGTCATATCCCAAGTTATCTTTGGTAAGATTTGTAGTGCTTTTGGTCTCTAAATTATAGGCATAAATATCCGAATTAGTGCTTTTGGCGTATTCTGTTCCTTCCTTCTTTTTACTTACGTATAAAATACTTTTACCATCCGCTGACCAAATATAGTCTTCACTTCCTCCGAAAGGCATTTGTGGGGCATAATAAGGCTCGCCTTCCATAATATCGATTCCTTTTGCTCCTTCTTTGTTTTCTTTATAAAAAACATGATTGAATTTACCTTCATTGTCCTTATCCCAATGTCTATAATCTAGCCCATCATACACATAAGCTGTAGATTTGTCCAAATCCGAATAAATATCTTTACTCAATACATTGTTGACCAAAACTTCTTCGTGATATAAAACATACTTACCGTCGGGCGAAATATTTTTGTCAGCAATCAATGATTTATAATCTTCAATCTCTGTAGCCTTTCCTCCGCTTATCGGGATTATATAGGTTTTAGAATTGAGCACATTTTCTTTCATATCAGGAGTCGACACCCTGTATATTAGATTTTTTCCGTCCTTAGTAATTCCGACAGGACTCACCCTTCCTAACTTAAGAAGCAGTTCAGGAGTCATTACTTCTTGAGCATTCATACTATTTACTGCTATAACACTTAAAGCACAAATTAATAATTTTTTCATTTTTTTATAATTTTATTCTCGCGAGGCTAAATATACAACTTTTATGATTTTGTATTTATAAAAAAAGCCGAAAGTAAAAACTTTCGGCTTCGGTTCATGTTTAACTTTAATCTTTTATTATGGCAATTCTACTACTAAATTATAAAACGTTCCTTGGTGAAAGAAAATATTGGGTTCCCCTAAGGTACTATCATGTAAAATCTTTCCTCTAAACTTAAATTCTCCTGAGATAGTTCCTTCAATAGGACTGGCTTTAGGGTGAGTAGCCGGGTATATTATTAATTCTCCCAGATCATCTTCTAACTCTGGATTATCTATTCCCTCTATAGTAGAGTACTCTAAAACAAGTCCTTCTTCATCGTATTTATAATAAGCGATATTTGTGTTATCCACGCCAAATTTATAGGTTCCCGGATTTCTAGAAGCTACCGTAAGACTTAATGTTTCAAAACCGTACTCTCCAATTATAGTTATACTTCCGTCAATATTTTGAAGCACTTGAGGATGTACCGTTCTTAAAAGCACATCATCTTTCATAACCTGTAAAGATGGATTATTAAGCTTAATATCTTC
>CAZOQH010000054.1:3632-13997 GCA_964581855.1 uncultured Flavobacterium sp. | reverse complement strand
TGATTCTGATTTTTAATGCTATTAATGATGCTTCGGTTGTGAGTATGATTTTTAGAGTAGCCTCATATACGTACGGACCGCTTTTAGGACTTTATGCTTTTGGATTGTTTATGAAAAATCGAAAAGTTTTGGACAAAACCACACCCATTATCTGTATTCTCTCACCACTGCTTACGTTTTGGATTGTCGAAAACTCCGAATTGTTTTTCGGGAGTTATAAATTTGATGTAGAACTGATTGTCTTAAACGGATTGATTACGTTTGTTGGGTTGTTGGTATTTAGTAAAAAAGCACAACGAGTAAATTTTTGATTTTAAAACTGCTGTGTACTCAAAAGCACCAACGTACAAGCCACCTCATATCCGATTCCGTTTTGTTCGAGCATTTTATAGAATTCCGGGTTTTCGGTTCCGGGATTAAAAATAACTCTTTTAGGCTTTAAACTGATAATATAATCGTAATATTCTACTTGATTTTTAGGGTTTAGGTAAAGGGTTACGGTGTCGATTCCGTCAAAGTGTACTTTTTCTTTTTCGATTTGAACTCCCAAAGTTTCAATTTCTTTACGACCTACAGCTACCACAGGATGATTGTGCTCTTGTAGCATTTTCATGGCTTTGTAAGCATAACGTTCAGGATTGTTTGAGGCTCCAATAACAAGGGTTTTCTTTTGTAACATTTTTTTGTAAGTTTAATTCCTACTAAGTTACAAAAAAATAACTTGGGTTGAACGTTTAAATTGTACATTTGCAAAAAAATATTAATAGTGGATAACGTATTTATTTATATCTTTTTTGCTTTATTTTCGGTTTTAAATCCTTTAGGAGCCATTCCGATTTTTATAGCTTTGACTGACGGAGATTCTAAACAATCTCGATCCAGAACTTCACTTTGGACAGCTATTAATGTCATTATTATTCTGATTATTTCGTTTTTTGTAGGAGAATATGCTTTGCAGTTTTTCGGAATCAGTATTGATTCTTTGCGGATTGCAGGCGGAATCGTAATTATGAGTTCTGGTTTTGCTTTGCTTTCGGGCGGATTTAGCAAAAACAGAGGAATCAAAAAGGAGGTGCAGAATGATGCTCAAAACCGAAGCGATATTGCTCTTTCTCCGTTAGCCATTCCGATGTTGGCCGGACCGGGTTCTATCTCGCTTATGATTGCTTCATATCAAGATTATTCTGATAGCGTGGACAGAATTATGATTTGTTTGGCTGTTTTAGCTATCGGAGTAACTATTTTCTTAATTTTGAGAAGTGCTCAATATTTAGCAAGAGCTTTAGGTGCTTCGGGAATCGTTGCTATTTCCAGAATTATGGGATTTATCGTGCTCGCAATCGGAATTCAGTATATCATTAACTCAGTTGTAAATATCGTAAAGAGTATTAATTTTTAATAGCATACAAAATGCTATTTACCAGCATTATTTGTTCCTCTTCAAATAATATTGCCCTATTTGATTGATGTATTCTGATATATCGGTAAATTCAAACCCTATTGCTTTTTTAATTTTTTCACTCGAAAAAAAAGTTTGTGAATGTGCTGAATCAGACATTGCTTTTGTAAGATTCCTGTTCTGAAAAAATAGAGTTGACACAAGCCAATCAAGTTGAGCTGCCCATTTAGTCATCCAAGGTTTTGCATAAACGCTTGGTTGTTTTGCCTGAATCGAATCGGCAATTTTATTTAAAAAATCCTGAAGTGAGATGTTTTCGGCTACCAAAATAAACCGTTCGGACTTTATGTCGCTTTTCATTAATTCATACATAGCTCGAACTACGTCTGTTACTGCCACAAAGCCCGATTTTCCTCGAGTATAAAAGAGCATTCCTTTTTTTACTTTTCCGAAGAATCTTGCGCTTCCGTGATTCCAGAATTCAGGTCCGAGGATGATTCCCGGATTTACTATAACTATATCTAATCCTTCTTGCGAGCCTCTAAAAACCTCCATTTCGCCTCCGTGTTTGCTGATGGCATAGTCGGTATTGTTGCTATTCGGATTCCATTCGGTTTCTTCTGTAATTGCTTTTTTAGGGTTTTCGGGAGTACCCAACGAAGCAATCGAGCTCACATAACAGAGTTTTTTGATTCCAAAGTCTATCGAGAGATTGACTATGTTTGCGGTTCCTTCGATATTAATTTTATGCATTTTCTCGTCCGAAGAGGACAAAGATACATAGGCAGCACAATGATATACATACGAGATGCTTTCGAATGCTTTTTCTAAGGTAGAAATATCGTTTATATCGGCTTGAACCCAGTCGATTCTCGAGAAATACTCTTCTTTTTCGTATAGCTTGAAGAGAATTTTGGTTTTTTCTTTACTCTTTTCATCTCTATAAATAGCTCGAACTCTTTCGTTGTTTTCAAGCAATAAAAGCAAAAGATGCGAACCTACCAATCCTGTGGCTCCGGTTATTAAATTCATAGATTATAATTTGGGCTAAAATAAATAAAAAATACGAGAAAGGGGAAGAATCAACTAAAAGCATAAAAAAATGTAAATTGCAGTTTTTAATTCGTAATTCCTACATTTGCAAAATGGAATTTTCTTCAAAAATACTCGAAAAAGCGGTTCAAGAAATGTCACAGTTACCAGGAATTGGTAAAAGAAGTGCTTTGCGATTGGTATTGCACTTACTGAAACAACCCAAAGAGCAAACACAAATTTTGGCTCAATCTCTTATTGATGTAACCCAAAATATAGTTTTTTGTAAAAAATGTCATAATATTTCGGATGCGGATATATGTGAGGTTTGTGCAAACCCGGGCAGAAATCAGAGTGTGATATGTGTGGTTGAGGATGTAAGAGATGTTATGGCCATTGAAAATACAGGACAGTTTAGAGGTGTTTATCATGTTTTGGGAGGGAAAATTTCACCTATTGATGGTATAGGACCTTCAAATCTTACGATTGCTTCGTTGGTTGATAAAGTAAAATTAGGAAGTGTTTCTGAAGTTATTTTTGCTTTAAGTCCGACCATGGAAGGTGATACGACCAACTTTTATATTTACAGGCAAATCAAAGATTATGATGTGACTTTCTCAACCATAGCAAGGGGCATAGCTATCGGAGATGAATTAGAATATGCAGACGAAGTTACTCTGGGAAGAAGTATTCAAAAAAGAATCCCATTTGAGGTGTCATTACAAGGTTAATCATATAGTAGACAAATTAAAAAAAAACATATATTTGTACGCTTATAGTAGAATGAAATACTAATGAAAAAAATACTAACACCTCTTATCTTACTGGTTTTTTTGTCAGCTTGTGTACCCACAAAAGACTTGATTTATTTACAAGAAAAAGACTCAGAAAATGGTCAATCAGTAAAAGAAGTAGCTTTTAAGCCTTATAGAGTGCAGGTCGGAGACCAACTCAGAATTGAAGTTAAGTCTAATTTAGAAGAAGACCCATTAGCTCCTTTGTTCCAAAAAGGAGGACAAACACAAAGCGGAGGAGCGTCTTTTCAAGAAACCGGACTTTATTTTAGTTCTTATGTAGTGGATGACCACGGAAACATTAGAATGCCTCTGCTAGAGGAAATGAATGTACTTGGATATACCGCTGATGAAGTAAGAAGTAAAATTGAAAAAGAACTCAAAGAAAATCATTATAAAGAAACGGTTAATTTATTTGTAGAGGTAAAGTTGGCAGGATTCCGATTTTCGGTAAACGGAGAAGTAGGAAGAACAGGAACCCATACTTTATTTCAGGATAGAGTAACTATTATGGAGGCTATTGCCACAGCAGGAGATATTACGCTGGTAGGGGATAGAAAAAACGTAAATATTATCAGGCGATACCCACATGGCTCAGAAATTCATACCTTGGATTTGACAGACAAAAAGACCATGGATTCTCCGTATTATTATATCCAACCCAATGATTATATCTATGTGCAGCCACTGCCTCAAAAATCATGGGGAACAGGAACAACAGCTGCTCAAACATTAGCAACAGTAGTAGCAGGACTTTCGCTCATAATGACCACCATTGTATTATTAAGAACGCTTTAAGATATGTTTGATTTAAAAGACTTTTCGTTCTCCGAGAATCAAATAATGTTTGATTTTAAAGGTTTTTTCTTAAAAGTAATTGGATATTGGAAATGGATAATCGCTTGTATATTGTTGTTTTTGTTTATAGCTTATCAAATCAATATACGGAAAGAAAAAATTTACGCATTAGATTCAGTAATTGTAGTTCGCGAAGAAACAAGCCCGTTACTTACCTCGAATACCAGTCTTATTTTTAATTGGGGAGGTGTTTCTGATAAAGTACAAACCATTAGCACAACGCTCCGATCGAGATACCACAACGAACAGGTGGTAGAAAAACTGGAATACTATATAGATTATCTCGAAAAACAAAAATATAATTATACCGATGCCTACGGAAGAGTGCCTTTTTACGTAGAAATTGACAAGAATAAACCACAGCTGGCTAATCATCTGATTCAGGTTAAGCTAGTAAATGACTCTCAATATCAAGTTCGAATAGAATTCGAAGAAGAGCAAGTACAAGCCATACGATATGTCGATGATTCTCTCAAGGTTTTTAACGTAGAAAAAGGAGTTTTAACAAAGACATTTAAGGTCGGGCAGCAAATAAACTTACCTTTTTTGAGTTGGAAACTTAACCTGCATGATAATTTTTATAATTATTCGAACAAAGAATATTATGTAAGGTTTCAAAACTTTAATGCTGTAGTTGCTAGATATCAGAGTATATCTGTTAATTCTACCAGCAAAACTGGAGGTTCAATTTTAAGGCTTGAGCTTCAGGGGACTAACAAAAGGCGATTAGTAGAGTACCTCAACACCACTACTGAGGTTCTCCGTAAAAATCAACTCGATAGTAAAAATCAATTTGCCGTAAATACCATTCGTTTTATTGACAGTACTATTGCCCGAATGCAAGACGAAAACATAAAGACTTCGTTGGCTATGAAAGACTTTGCCAAAGATAAAAGTGTTTATGAATTACCCGAAGTAGGAGACGTGCTTCTGACCTCCAAACTTACGCAATATGACTTAGAAAAAGACGGCATACTTCGAAAAATAAGATATTATAACTCGCTTGAAAATTACCTTCAAAAAAGCTCTGATTTTTCGCAATTACCAGCTCCTACTGTAGCGGGAATTGAAGATGTAAATGTGGTGTCAAACGTATCTGCTCTTATTGACTTGTCGGTAAGGCGCTCTAAAACTTCATACGGAATTAAAAACGAAACCGAGTTCGAACAATTAGATTCTCAGATGGAATCGATAAAGCTTGTTTTGTTACAAAATATTATTTCTGCTCGAACTTCGTTAGACCAAGAACTAAAAGAGGTAAATTCTAAAATAGGGGAAGTAGAACAAAGTATCCGAAAAATGCCTGTTGAAAAACAAGAGCACATGGAAATTCTCCGAAAGTTTAACCTCGAACAAGAAATACTAAGTGACTTTTTTGCTAAGCGAAATCAAGCCGAAATCCTAAGGGTTTCTAATATGTCGGATGTTCACTTTATTGATAAAGCCAAAGATGTAGGAGGTGGGCTAATCGGACCTAAAACAAGCATCAATTATGTTATAGCTATATTTTTAGGGATTTTAATTCCGGTGCTATTGATACTGCTAAATGTTTTGTTGGACAACAGCATTCACAATTCAGAAGAAGTTAAACGCTTATCCAAAGTTCCTATAATCGGAATTCTACCGAAAAAACATAAAAAACATTCTAACCTTACTGTTTACGAATATCCCAAATCTTCTTTAGCCGAATCTTTTAGAGGAGTGCGTTCGTCTTTACAGTTTTTATACAAAAAGCAAAACCTAACGGGCTCTAAAGTCCTGATGCTTACTTCTTCGGTAAGTGGTGAAGGAAAAACGTATTGTTCGGTTAATTTAGCCACTGTTTTTGCGTTGAGCGAAAAGAAAACCATCGTGGTAGGGCTCGATTTAAGAAGACCTAAGATTTATGGAGATTTTAATTTGAATAACGAAGCAGGAACCGTAAACTATTTAATCGGTCAAAAATCATTAGAGGAGATTATCCAGAAAACCCATATTCCTTATCTCGATGTGATTGTATCAGGACCAATACCTCCGAATCCTTCGGAGCTAATCATGGGAGAATACATGGCTTCGTTGATAGAGGAATTACAAAAAGAATACGAATACATTATTTTGGATACGCCTCCAGTAGGATTGGTTTCGGATGCCATGGAAATTTCAGAATATTGTGATGTGGTTTTATATTTAGTAAGACAAAGTATTACTAAAAAATCAATGTTGTCAATCGTAAACGAAAAATATAAAAAAGGAGAGTTGCCGAATCTGAGTTTGTTGCTAAACGGATTTGAAAGTAAAGCAAAGTATGGCTACGGCTATTCGGAATATAAATATTCTTCGTACGAATATTATGATGACGAGTATCGTCCGAAAACCTGGAGGCAACGACTCAAAAATATTTTTAGAAAATAATATGCAAAAAATACTAATTACAGGAGGAGCGGGATTTATAGGTTCAAACTTATGCGAATACTTTTTGTCAAAAGGATATTTTGTAACCTGTTTAGATAATTTTGCGACAGGACATCGACATAATATCCAACCGTTTTTTGGCAATAAAAATTTTAAACTCGTTGAGGGTGATATTCGCAGCATAAAAGATTGTAAAAATGCAGTAGAAGGAGCAGATTATGTCTTGCATCAAGCAGCGTTAGGCTCGGTTCCTCGTTCGATAAAAGACCCGATTACCAGTAACGAAACCAACGTTACAGGTTTTTTGAATATGCTTGTCGCCTCGAGAGATGCAGGTGTAAAGCGCTTTGTGTATGCAGCGAGCTCTTCGACTTACGGAGATTCTGAAAGTCTGCCAAAAGTAGAAGACAAAATAGGGAAACCACTATCACCTTATGCTATTACAAAGTATGTAAACGAACTGTACGCAGATATTTTTAGTAAAACCTATGGTATAGAAACCATCGGACTTCGTTATTTTAATGTTTTCGGACGTAAACAAGACCCTAATGGAGCTTATGCAGCCGTAATTCCGCTTTTTGTAAAGCAACTCATCAACCACGAAAGTCCGATTATCAACGGAGACGGGAATTATTCGAGAGATTTTACCTATATTGACAATGTCATTCAGATGAATGAACTGGCAATGACAACCGACAATCCTGAGGCAATAAACACAGTATATAATACGGCTTTTGGAGATAGAACCACCTTAAATGATTTAGTAAACTATCTAAAAGAGTTTTTGTCAGAGTATGATGCAGAGATTGCCCAAGTAGAGGCAGTTCATGGTCCGAATCGGGTAGGAGATATTCCGCACTCGTTGGCAAGTATAGACAAAGCAAAACAATTATTAAATTACAATCCCCAATATTCTATGAAACAAGGGCTAAAAGAGGCCGTTAAGTGGTATTGGGAAAACTTAAAATAAGATTAATAGAATATTATGCATAAACGGCATCTAATTTATATTGGTAAAGATTCGTAGTATTAGTAACATTCGTAGCATGAAGATAAAAAATATATGTTGTATCGGAGCAGGTTATGTAGGAGGACCAACAATGAGTGTTTTGGCTTATAAATGTCCTGACATAAAAGTTACAGTTGTAGATTTAAACGAAAAAAGAATTAACGATTGGAACAATCCGGATGTAACTAAAATTCCGATTTATGAACCAGGTCTGAGCGATATTGTTCAGCAGGCAAGAGGAAAAAATCTTTTCTTTTCGACAGATATCGAAAAAGGGATTATAGAAGCCGATATGATTTTTATTTCGGTGAATACTCCAACCAAAACCTACGGAGAAGGAAAAGGAATGGCAGCCGATCTAAAATATATCGAATTGGCAGCAAGACAAATTGCAGCATTAGCTACCACGGACAAAATTATTGTAGAGAAATCAACTCTTCCGGTACGTACAGCAAGTGCAATCAAAGATATTTTAGATAATATTTCCGGAAACGGAACTAAATTCCAAATCTTATCTAATCCGGAATTTTTAGCCGAAGGAACAGCAGTACAAGATTTACTACATCCCGATAGAGTATTGATAGGAGGAGACACTTCAACACCGGAAGGAAACGAAGCCATCCAAACATTGGTAGATATTTATGCTAATTGGGTGGATAACGATAAAATTTTGACGACCAACGTATGGTCTTCAGAACTGTCAAAACTCACCGCTAATGCCTTTTTGGCTCAACGCGTTTCGTCTATAAATGCCATTTCGGAATTGTGCGAAAAAACAGAAGCTGATGTAAATGAAGTAGCAAAAGCCATAGGAATGGACACCCGAATCGGGAATAAGTTTTTGAAGGCTTCGGTAGGTTTTGGAGGTTCGTGTTTTCAGAAAGATATTTTGAATTTGGTTTATATCTCTAAATCTTATGGGTTGGATGAAGTAGCCGAATATTGGGCTCAAGTCATCAAGATAAACGACCACCAAAAAAATCGCTTTTCGCGAAATATCGTAAAAAAACTATACAATACGGTTTCGGACAAAAAAATTGCTTTCTTGGGATGGGCTTTCAAAAAAGACACTAACGATACCAGAGAATCGGCTGCGATTTATGTAGCGGATAACCTGTTGAACGAACACGCAAATATTCATGTGTACGACCCTAAAGTAGCCGAACATCAAATTTATTTTGACCTAGATTATCTTAACTCTCGCTCGTCTGACGAAAACAGACAACGCTTAAAAGTTGAAAACGATCCGTATAAAGCGGTCGAAAACGCTCACGCTGTTGCTGTGCTAACCGAATGGGATGAATTTAAAACCTACGACTGGAAACGCATTTATGATTCGATGCTCAAACCAGCTTTTGTATTTGACGGACGAAATATTTTAGACAAAAAGGAGTTAGAAAAAATAGGATTTGTATATCAGGGAATCGGAAAATGATTTTTGCGGGATGGTTGTCCGTAATATTCGCATCATTCGTTAAATTCGTAATAATAGCATGAAAATACTAATAACAGGAGGAGCAGGATTTATAGGTTCGCATGTGGTTAGATTATTTGTAACCAAGTACCCCGATTATCAGATTTATAATTTGGATGCATTGACCTATGCAGGAAATCTCGAAAATATTTCGGATATCGAAAGCGCTCCGAATTATACTTTTATAAAAGGAGATATAACCGATGCTGATTTTATGGATGAGATTTTTACCAAGCATCAGTTTGAAGGCGTAATTCATTTGGCTGCCGAATCTCATGTAGATAGGTCAATTACCGATCCGTTGGCTTTTGTAAAAACCAATGTTATCGGAACGATGAACCTTTTGAATTCGTGCAGAAAAATATGGAACAATAACTTTCAAGGCAAGCGGTTTTATCACATCAGTACCGATGAGGTGTACGGAAGTTTAGGAGAAAAAGGCTTTTTTGTCGAAACTACTCCTTACAGTCCTAATTCTCCTTATTCGGCTTCTAAGGCTTCTTCAGACCATTTTGTAAGAGCATACGGAGAAACTTACGGATTGCCGTTTGTGATTTCGAACTGCTCCAACAATTACGGACCGTATCATTTTCCCGAAAAATTGATTCCGCTTTTTATCAATAACATCATCAATAATAAACCACTTCCGGTATATGGAGACGGAAATTATACACGCGATTGGTTGTTCGTAAAAGACCATGCTGTAGCGATTGATTTGGTTTTTCATCAAGGTAAAGACAGAGAAACCTATAATATCGGAGGTTTTAACGAATGGAAAAATATTGATTTAGTAAAAGTGCTGTGCAAACTTATGGACGCTAAATTAAGAAGAGCAGCAGGGGAATCCGAAAAACTAATTACTTATGTCAAAGATCGTCCTGGGCATGACAAAAGATATGCGATTGATGCTACTAAAATAAACAAAGAGTTAGGTTGGAAACCTTCTGTTACTTTCGAAGAAGGATTGGCTCAAACCATAGATTGGTATCTCGAAAATGAAGAATGGTTAAAAAACGTAACTTCGGGGCAGTATATGGATTATTATAAAAATCAATACGAATAAGATGAAAGGAATTATACTTGCAGGAGGTTCAGGAACCAGATTACATCCCTTGACATTGGCTGTCAGCAAACAATTAATGCCTGTTTATGACAAACCGATGATATATTATCCGTTATCGACATTGATGTTGGCAGGAATCAACGAAATCTTGATTATATCTACTCCGTATGATTTGCCGAATTTCAAAAAATTATTGGGTGACGGGTCTCAAATAGGTTGTAGGTTTGAATATGCAGAACAGCCCGAACCCAACGGATTGGCACAAGCTTTTGTCATTGGAGAAAAATTTATCGGAAAAGACAAAGTAGCGTTGGTTTTAGGAGACAATATTTTTTACGGAAGCGG
>CAZOQH010000054.1:0-3532 GCA_964581855.1 uncultured Flavobacterium sp. | reverse complement strand
TTACCACTTGCCAGATTATTTGCAACCCAATACAACGTGGTAGGATTTGACATCAATCAAAAGAGAATTGACGAATTAAGACAAGGAACAGACACGACCTTAGAAGTAGAAGACCAAGTTCTTCAGGAAGTACTCAAATTGTCTAATACGTTGGATAAAGGACTTTTTGTAAGCAATAACCTCGAGGATATTAAAGACTGTAATTATTACGTAATTACTGTTCCGACTCCGGTGGACAAGAACAACCGTCCGGATTTGACTCCGCTATACAAAGCCAGCGAAACTGTGGGTAAGGTGCTCAAAAAAGGAGACATAGTAATTTATGAATCTACCGTTTATCCGGGAGTAACCGAAGAAGAATGTGTACCGGTATTAGAGCGAGTTTCTGGATTAAAGTTTAACCAAGACTTTTTTGCGGGATATTCTCCGGAGCGCATTAACCCGGGAGATAAAGAGCACACGGTCGAAAAAATACTGAAAGTTACCTCGGGTTCAACTCCCGAAATCGGACAAAAAGTAGACGAACTTTACAAATCCGTAATTGTAGCCGGAACGCATTTAGCTCCGACCATTAAGGTAGCCGAAGCAGCCAAAGTGATTGAAAATTCGCAACGCGATATCAATATTGCTTTTGTAAACGAGCTGGCAAAGATTTTTAATATTTTAGATATTGATACACACGATGTTTTAGAAGCAGCCGGAACCAAATGGAATTTCTTGCCTTTTAAACCCGGATTGGTAGGCGGACATTGTATCGGAGTAGATCCGTATTATTTGGCTCAAAAAGCCCAACAGCACGGGTATCATCCTGAAATTATTTTGGCAGGACGAAGGCTCAATGACTCGATGGGAGATTATGTGGCTTCGCAGGTAGTAAAATGTATGATTAAAAATGACATCAAAGTAAACGGAGCGGAAGTTTTGATGTTAGGAGTTACTTTTAAAGAAAACTGTCCGGATGTTCGAAATACCAAAATTGTAGATGTGGTCAAGGCACTACAAGATTATAGCATTAAGGTTACTATTTATGACCCGTGGGCAAATCCGACAGAGGTAAAACATGAATATAAACTCGATAGTATAAATACGATTCCTACACAAAAATTTGATGCTGTAGTTTTGGGAGTAGCACACAAAGAATTTTTAGATTTAGATTTGGATACACTCAAAAAAGAAAAAGGAGTGGTGTATGACGTAAAAGGAATTTTAGGAGAAAAAGCAGACAACAAACTGTAATTTTTTCTTATCATCCAACATATTCACTACATTCGCTTTATTCGTAATATTTATGCGTATCATTCGTATTTATTCGTAGTATTATCATGAAAATATTAGTTACAGGAGCAGCAGGATTTATTGGTTACCATCTGTGCGAAACATTGATAGCCAACGGATATCGAGTGGTAGGTTTAGACAATATCAACGACTATTATGACGTAAACCTAAAGTATGCTCGATTAAAAAACTTAGGGATTGACCAAAGCGATATTGCATATAACCAAGCGATAACCAGCTCTTTGCATTCGGAGGATTTTAAGTTCGTACAACTCAATCTGGAAGACAGAGAGCACTTGCCAACGCTTTTCAGAAACGAAAATTTTGATTGTGTTATCAATTTGGCTGCTCAGGCAGGCGTACGCTACAGCCTCGAAAATCCGATGGCTTATGTAGATAGCAATATCTTAGGTTTTGTAAACATACTCGAAGCTTGTCGCCAGTACAAAGTAACAAAACTACTTTATGCCAGTAGCTCGAGTGTGTACGGAAATTCGGTTGATGTGCCGTTTTCGACCAGCCAAAGCGTGGATAACCCCATAAGTTTGTATGCAGCCACCAAAAAGAGCAACGAACTAATGGCTTATACCTATAGCCATCTGTATGATATACAAACCATAGGATTGCGTTTTTTTACGGTTTACGGACCATGGGGAAGACCCGATATGGCAATGTTTTTGTTTACCGATGCCATCCTCAACAACAGACCTATACAGGTTTTTAACAACGGAGACCTCTCACGAGATTTTACCTACATAGACGATATTATCCAAGGAATTAACCTAATCGTAGAAGATAAAAATCAAGACCAAAAATACCAACTCTTTAATATCGGAAACAGCAAACCCGTACAACTATTAGAGTTTATCGAAGAGATAGAAAAAGCAACCGGAAAACAAGCCCAAAAAATAATGATGCCTATGCAACCCGGAGATGTAAACCAAACTTGGGCTGATGTAGAAGACCTACGAAAAAAATATAGTTACAATCCTGATTTTTCGGTAACACAAGGAATCAAAAATTTTGTGGAATGGTATAAAGAGTATTATAAGATTTAAGGTAATAATACAAAAGTCTTTTAGAATATTGCTTTTAGTTTGCCTTGTACAATAACAAAAACACTATTCCAGAACAATATGTTAAAAAATAAGTTATATTTACAGCTGATTTTCTTCGGAATTATAAGGAATTAGGGATTTTTGTGAGATATTGTGGTAAATAAAATTAAAAATAAATTAAAGAGCAAAGATGGCAAAACTCTGTTAGAAAACTTTGTTTCTTTATCAGCCATACAATTAGTAGGTATGGTTCTCCCTTTAATTACTTTGCCCTACGTATTAAGGGTAATGGGGTTTGAAAAATACGGAATCATTGTGTTTGCTACTGCTTTAGTAGCGTATTTTCAATCACTTACCGACTTTAGTTTTAAAATAACAGCTGTTAGAGATGTTGCTGTTTTCAAGGACAGTCAAAACAAGTTAAATCTTATTTATAGCAAAGTAATAACAATTAAAACTATTTTTTTACTACTCTCACTTTTACTGATAGGTTTAATAGTCTATTTGTATCCACCTTTTTATGAGTACAAATTGATATATGGTTTATGTATGTTGTCTTTGGTCGGGCATACTTTATTTCCTGAATGGTTTTTTCAAGGAATTGAAAAAATGCGGTACATAACTTACTTGAACGTAGGAATTAAAGTTTTTTTTACTTTATGCGTGTTTGTATTTATTAAAACAGAAGAAGATTTTTGGATTTATCCATTATTACAAAGTGCAGGATTGATAGGAGCAGGATTAGTAGGTCAACTAATGCTGATATATAAATATAAATTAAAATTTATATGGTTGCCCAAACGAATAATTAAAAATACCATAACTAGCAACTTTCCTATTTTTGTGAATCAATTTTTGCCCACTTTATACAATAATACAAGTATATTTTTATTAGGATTATTTTCTGTACCAACTATGGTAGGGATTTATAATTCTATCTTAATTGTTATAAATTTAGCTATTGCTTTACTCGAAATTGTTTCAAGAGTATTTTTTCCTTTCCTTAACCGAAAGAAAGCTGCCTTTACTAACTATAAAAAAATGATGTTAGCAATGGTGTCTTTGATGAGTGTTTGTATCTTAGCAGGACACAAATTAGTGTTCTGGTATTTGAATATAACATATGAAAACGCTTTTTGGGTACTTTTAACATTAGTAATCGGACTATTTGGGTATGCAATATCAAATATCTTTGGCTT
>CAZOQH010000053.1:0-14117 GCA_964581855.1 uncultured Flavobacterium sp. | reverse complement strand
CCGATTTTTGTATAAAATAATTTGTTATGCTTGGTTTAAAACTTCCCACAGACCCGAGGTGGGCTAAAATTGCAGAAAGTAATCTTGAAGAAATCTTAACAGACCATGCTTGGTGTGAACAAAAAGCAGCTACCAATGCGATTATGCTTATTATCAATAATTCGGAGCATGAGGATTTAGTGTCCGAAATGGCAGATATTGCCATTGAAGAAATGCAACACTTTAAAATGGTTCACGATATTATAAAAGAACGAGGCTATACTTTTGGCAGAGAACGCAGAGATGATTATGTAAATGAACTCATGCGATTTTTAAAAAAAGACGGTTCTCGCAACCAATCTTTTATTGATCGTTTGCTTTTTGCAGCCATGATTGAAGCTCGTAGTTGCGAGAGGTTTAGAGTGCTTTCGCAAAATATTAAAGACGAAGAGCTAAAAAAGTTTTATCACGAATTGATGATTTCTGAAGCCAATCATTACACCACGTTTTTAGGCTATGCCCGAAAATATGCAACGGATGTGGATGTTGAAAAGCGTTGGAAAGAATGGCTAGAATACGAGGCTAAGATTATTCAGAACTATGGCAAAAAAGAAAGTATTCATGGATAATTTATAAAACGGATATTAATTAAATTCCGGATTTTCCGGAGCATTTACCCAAATAGCATATTTTTCGCCTAAGGTCTTTAGTTGTTCTTTCCATACATCTTTTTTTGCTTTGGATAGAATGTCGTTTTTATAAGGATTAGGCATTACAATCCATGAATTAGATTGTATTTCGCTTTCTAATTGTCCTGCAGACCAACCCGAATATCCTAAAAAGAATCGAATTTCGTTTTCAGAGATATTCCCTAGTTCGATTTGTTTTTTTACTGCTTCAAAGTCTCCTCCCCAAAAGACTCCTTCGCAAATTTCAGTGCTAAACGGAATAATTTCGGGTTTGCTGTGAATAAAATAGAGGTTATCCTGTTCTACCGGACCTCCACTATAAAGCGGAAACGGAGCATTCATATCCGGTACCAAATCAGATGCAGTAAAACTAATGGGTTTATTGAGTATAAAACCGACCGCTCCATCCGAGTTGTATTCTACAATCAGAATAACAGCTCTAGCAAATGTCATGTCTTGAAGTAACGCAGGTTCGGCTAAAAGTAATTTTCCTTTTTGAATATTATCAAGCATAGTCCATATCTTTTTTAACACTACATAAAAAAAGGTGCTTGTTTACAGCACCTTCTAATTTTTTGAAATAAACAAAATTATTTCTTTTTGTTTACAGCACCTTCTAAATCAGCACCAGCTTTAAATTTTACTACGTTTTTAGCAGCGATTTTGATAGTTTTTCCTGTTTGAGGGTTTCTTCCGTCTCTTGCAGCTCTCTTAGAAATAGAGAAAGATCCGAATCCTACTAAAGAAACTCTGTCTCCCTTTTTCAAAGCATTAGAAACATTCTCAGTGAATGATTCTAATGCTTTCTTAGCAGCTACTTTAGAAATTCCAGCATCAGCTGCAATAGCATCAATTAGTTCTGATTTGTTCATAATTTGATAATTTAATGGTTTTGGTTAAACAATTCTTACTTTTGTTCAAACAAAATTAGGTGCTTTTATGACTTATACAAGTATTTTAATGTATTTTGTATTGTTTTGTTAATAACTTGCAGTCATTTGTTAATAAAGAGTTCTAAAATAAATGAATCTACTTATAAAACTTTTGCGTTTGAAGAAAATTCAAACCCATTTAAGAACTCTTGAGCTGTCATTCTTTTTTTACCAGGGAACTGAATTGATGTTAAATGTACAAAGCCCTCTCGGACGGCTATTTTTATTTCTTTTTTTGTTGAAAGCAGTGTTCCTATGAGATAATCATGTGAGGCAATCTCTTTTTTTGCTTGGTATATTTTCACATTCCATTGTTCTTGTTTATCTTCAATAATCGTCCAAGCACATGGATAAGGAGAAAGTCCTCGAATTAGGTTGTAGATATGGTCCATCGATGCTGTCCAATCGATTTTGGTGTTTTCTTTATTGAGCTTATAAGCTGTTTTTAAATTTTCAGAATGAGGTTGAACCGTAGTTTTTATTTCTCCTTTTTCGATGAGTCTAAGAGTGTTGATAACAGTTGTTTTTCCTAAATTCATCAACTTGTCGTGTAAGTCACCTGCGGTTTCATTTTCTCCTATCTCGACACGATCAGCTAATATCATTGCTCCTGTATCTATTTTTTCGTCAATAAAGAATGTAGTAACTCCTGTTTCTTTTTCTCCGTTGATAATAGCCCAGTTTATAGGAGCAGCTCCTCGATAATCCGGAAGTAGAGAAGCGTGTAAATTAAAAGTGCCTAATTCGGGCATTTCCCATACTTGTTTAGGCAGCATCCGAAAAGCCACAACAACTTGCAGATTTGCGTTTAAAGACTTTAATTCTTCTAAAAATTTTTCGTCTTTTAAATTTGTCGGTTGCAATACTTTTAATCCTTTTTCAAGAGCAAATTGCTTGACAGACGAGGCCGAAAGTTTTTGTCCTCTTCCCGAAGGTTTGTCAGGAGCAGTAATAACCCCTACTACATTATAATTTTGTTCTAAGATAGAAGCGAGAATTCCGGTAGCAAAATCAGGAGTTCCCATAAATACGATTCGTAATTCGTTCATGCTAAAAACTAAAGTTTATCAGAGAACAAAGATAGTGAGAATTATAGTTGTTTGTCAAAAGTAGACTCGAAGATATTGGTAAAGCCTTTAATGATTTGAGCGTTTTTGTCTATAATTGAAGCTCTGGTTTCGCGCGTTACCACCCATTTTTCTTTTAGGTTTTCAAAATCCGAAGTTTGATAATGTTTGATTTTAGGATGTACAAACCTTCTGTTTTTTTCTAAAAAAGCTATCCAATCTTCATAGCCTTCATCAAGGTTTACTGCAATCAAATCTACATTTGGGTGATTTTCTATAATCATTTGGAGTTTGCGATGCACAGCAAAAAAATGACTCTCGTTTCTTGTCGACCAAAAATATAGAATTGTTTTGCGTTCGAACAAATCATCAGTCGAAACAAGGTTGTTTTTTAGGTCTTTTAGAGTAAGGGTCGGAAGATGGCCTGTTGAGGTTAAATCTCGAATCGAATTCACTAGTTCTTTAACCTTTTCCTTTTTGTCATCGTCTTTAGATACTTCGAAATATCTTTCTAAAAATATAGTATCGTTTGCATTTTCCTCCTTATCCATGAGATAACGAAAGGCAATATTATTTGCAATTTTATTCTTTAATATCTGATTATTGGTAATTGTATCTGCAATTTCAATTTTTCGAAGTGTAGTTTGAGAATCAGATAAAAAACCGTTGTTGTCGCTGTTGGCAATATTGTCGATAGTAGTGTTTATATATTGAATATAAGGCCAAAAATCAATAAGTAAGTCGTTGTTAAAGTCTACTTTTTTTCGATAATTATAAAACTCAGGCGAAAGATTTTGGCGAATATCTTTCATTGTTCTTCTTCGATGCGCAACAGGGTAAAATTCTTTTTTGGTGTAATAAGGATAATCTACGCTAGCTCTTGCAATTATATCAAAATGATTGTCCCAATTTATGTCTTCTTTTTTTGAAGTATAGAATTTTAAAATTTCTTGATAAGAAGAATCGGCCTTTTTACTAAAACTATCTTCTTCCAAATCAAAGGTAGGAAACATAAGATTTCTGTCCTTTTGATTTTTTAAGTACATCTCGACCAAGAAGTTGTTCTTTTCATCTCCACGTCCACAAAAAACTAAAGATTCGTCAAAATCATTTGTATTGATACGAATCATTATACTATCGTTTTTGTCAAAATACACATATTGATATTCAGCTTCGTGTTTAAAGCTGTATAAACCAACGGGTAAGGAGTCAAATCTTTTTAAAAAGCGATTATCTTGGTCTAAGGCAATACTGTCTAATAATTCTTCACCTTTATAAAAGAAAACCCATGTATCTTTAGGGTTTATAATTTCTCCTCCAAAATAAGCAGAATAGTCGTTTGACTTAGGGTCAGAACAGGAAGAAAACAAAATCCCGAATCCCAAAAACAATAATAACGTATATGAAAAAGGTGTGTTCATAGTCGAAATACTTATCACAAAAGTATTGATAGCTAATTTATTGAGATGTTAATGCCTCGTTAAATAACACTTTTTAAGAACCGTCGCCTTAGCAGACTTCTTGTTTTGCCTTGTAAGGATACAAAAAATTATTAACTTTATACCTCCAAAAAAACATTGCCTTGAACGATACTCAAAAACATAAAGGACTTAGAAACCAGTTGGTTGAAGCTTTGCAAGAAAAAGGAATTACTGATGTCGAAGTGCTGGAAGCTATCCGAAAAATCCCTCGACATTTATTTTTGGATTCTGGTTTTGAGAATTTTGCTTATCAAGACAAAGCTTTCCCTATAGGTGCAGGACAAACAATCTCGCAACCCTATACGGTTGCTTTTCAAACTCAATTGCTCGAAGTAAAAAAAGAAGATAAAGTCTTAGAAATAGGTACAGGTTCCGGTTATCAGACCGCTGTGCTATGTGTGATGGGTGCAAAAGTTTACAGCATCGAAAGACAAAACGAACTCTTTAAAAAGACCAAAATTTTTTTGCCCAAAATTGGTGTACGTCCGAAAAAACTAATTTTTGGCGATGGATACAAAGGACTTCCGGAAGAAGCACCATTTGATTCGATTTTGGTAACAGCAGGAGCAAAAATAATTCCGAATGCACTTATGGCTCAGCTAAAAATAGGAGGGAGGCTGGTTATCCCGCTCGGAGATGAAGTGCAGGTTATGACCATGCTGATCCGAAAAAACGAAACTCAATTCGAAAAACACGAGTTCGGAACCTTTAGGTTTGTCCCCTTGTTAGAAGATAAAGTCTGAATGAGAAAATAATGGGATGAAAAAGTGGGAAAGATATATCACCGATTATAAGAATTATTTGAAAATCGAAAGAGGATTGTCGAAAAATTCTATCGAAAATTACGTTTTTGATGTGCAACGACTCTGCCGCTTTTTAGAAAGTAAATCCATAGAGGTTTCTCCTGTAGCTATATCGGAAGAACAAGTTCAGTATTTTATATACGAAGTTTCAAAAGAAATAAATCCGCGCTCACAATCTCGTATTATTTCAGGATTAAAAAGTTTTTTTAATTACTTGATTTTCGAAGATTACCGAAAAACTAATCCGCTAGAATTGATTGAAACTCCTAAAATAGGCAGAAAACTACCCGATGTGCTCTCGGTTGAGGATATTGATAATCTGATAAATGCCATACAGTTTGACAGCACATCTGAAGAAGCAAGAGTTTTGGCTCATCGCAACAAAGCTATACTAGAAATGCTTTATAGCTGCGGACTTCGCGTTTCAGAACTCACAACGCTTAAGATTTCTGATTTGTTTTTTGACGAGGGGTTCGTAAAAATAACTGGTAAAGGTGATAAACAACGCTTTGTTCCTATTGGGAGAAGTACCCAAAAATTGATTGAATTATACCGAAAAGAATGTAGGCCTTATTTTCCGGTACAAAAAGGTTTTGAAGACACACTCTTTTTAAACAGAAGAGGGAAAGGACTTACAAGGGCTATGGTTTTTACGATTATCAAGAACTTAGCGGTTCAGATCGAACTCAACAAAACAATTTCTCCTCATACTTTCAGACATTCGTTTGCTACGCATCTACTCGAAAATGGAGCAGATTTAAGGTCAATCCAACTCATGTTAGGACACGAATCTATTACTACAACCGAAGTTTATATGCACTTAGACAGAAAACACTTGTCTGAAATAATAAATAAATTCCACCCGAGAAAAAGAGACTCTTAATCGTCAAGTTTTAGAAGCTCGATAATTATTAACTTGAATCAATTAAACTAAAATCGTATATTTAACCCAAATTTCTTTTTGTAAAGATTATGGAAACAGGATACGAAAGCAATCACTTGATAGATTCCTTGCCGGATCATCTAAAACAGTTTATAAAACCTCAGGATTACGAAGATTATACTCCGATTAATCAGGCGGTTTGGAGGTATGTTATGCGTAAAAATGTAGACTATTTAGGTAAAGTAGCTCATGAATCGTACCTCGAAGGATTGCGCAAAACAGGAATTTCTATTGAATCAATTCCGAGTATGTACGGAATGAACCGAATTTTAAAGGAAATCGGATGGGCTGCTGTAGCCGTTGATGGCTTTATCCCTCCGAATGCTTTTATGGAATTCCAAGCTTATAATGTGCTGGTAATCGCATCAGATATTCGTCAACTAGAACATATAGAATATACTCCCGCTCCGGATATTATTCACGAAGGTGCAGGACATGCTCCTATTATTGCAAATCCGGAGTATGCAGAATATTTAAGACGTTTTGGTGAAATTGGATGTAAAGCAATTTCCTCAGCTCGAGATTACGAAATGTACGAAGCAATTCGCTTGCTATCCATCTTAAAAGAAGCCGAAGGTACTCCGCAAGAAGAAATAGATAAAGCCGAAAAAGCAGTTGAAGAACTACAGAATAATATGGGAGAATTGTCTGAAATGGCAAAAATTAGAAACTTGCATTGGTGGACGGTTGAATACGGACTTATCGGAACAGTGGACAATCCTAAAATTTACGGAGCAGGGTTGTTGTCGTCAATAGGTGAGAGTGCTTGGTGTATGACTGATAATGTAAAAAAAATACCGTATTCGATTGAAGCAGCTGAGCAAAACTTTGATATTACCAAACCCCAACCTCAGCTATACGTAACTCCTGATTTTGCCCATCTGAGTATGGTGCTCGAAGAGTTTGCTAATAAAATGGCCTTGCGTACAGGAGGATACAGTGCAATAAAAAAATTGATTAACTCTAAAGCATTAGGAACTATCGAGCTCAGTACAGGATTGCAAATTTCTGGAGTTTTTACTAATGCTATTAAACACAAAGGAAATCCGGTTTATATACAAACTACAGGCAAAACAGCTTTGGCTTATCGAGAAAAAGAGCTGGTAGGACATTCTACAGAATACCATGCTGACGGATTCGGAAGCCCGATTGGAACACTAAAAGGAATCAACCTGGCTATCGAAGATATGAGTCCGAGAGATCTTATGGCTTATAATATCTACGAAGGAAAAACTGTTACTCTTGAATTTGAAGGAGATATTACGGTAAAAGGAGAAATCATTACAGGTTCGAGAAATTTACAAGGAAAAATAATATTGATAAGTTTTAAAGATTGTACGGTAACTCATGGAGATGAAATACTTTTTAGACCGGAATGGGGAACGTATGATATGGCAGTTGGAAAAGAAATCGTATCTGGTTTTTCAGGTCCTGCAGATGTGAAAAGTTTTGATATGATTACTCATGTTCCTTCCTCTAAAACTATAAAAGCGAAAATAACTCCCGAACGAGAAGAGTTAGAAAAGCTATATGCTTCTGTTCGGAATATTAGAGAAGGAAAACCATCTGATACCACTCTTAAAGAAGCGTTCGGATTAGTTTCTTCATCACATCCTAATGATTGGCTACTTTCTGTGGAGATAGTAGAATTAGCACACCAACAAAACAACTCTGATTTTGTGCAAAAAGTGCTTGCTCATCTCGAAAAAGTAAAACAAAATCGTCCGCAAATCGCTCATTTGGTTGATAATGGCTTACAATTAGTTTTTGACAAACAACAGGTTTAATATTTGGTTATTGTAGATTTAAACTAAAAAAAGTACCTTTGCAGGATATGACACAGACAAGCGCTTCAAACGAAAAAAATCAAGAAATCGTAAAAACTGTTTTTACCGAGTATCTTGAAAATAAGGGGCATAGAAAAACACCCGAAAGGTATGCAATTTTGCAGGAAATCTACGATAGTCACGACCATTTTGATATAGAGTCGCTTTATATTAAAATGAAAAACAAAAACTATCGTGTGAGTCGTGCAACGCTATATAATACAATTGAACTTCTTCTTGAATGTGGGCTGGTTCGCAAACATCAATTCGGACAAAACCAAGCTCATTATGAAAAGTCATATTTCGACAAACAACACGATCATATTATTATTACCAATACAGGTGAGGTAATTGAGTTTTGTGACCCTAGAATTCAAACTATTAAACAAACAATAGAAGATCTTTTTGGAGTAGATGTGCACAGTCACTCACTTTATTTCTACGGTACCAAAAAAACAGATTCTACAAACGACAACTAACAAACTAAAACTTATACAACACAATGACAGTAGATTTACTACTCGGATTGCAGTGGGGAGACGAAGGAAAAGGTAAAATCGTTGATGTACTCACTTCAAAATACGACATTATTGCACGTTTTCAAGGAGGACCTAATGCAGGACATACTTTGGAATTTGACGGAATCAAACACGTGCTCAGAACGATTCCATCAGGAATTTTCCACAAAAAATCCATCAATATTATCGGAAATGGAGTAGTGATGGACCCGGTAGTTTTTATTAAAGAAATAGAAGGGTTAGAAAAATTTAATATTGATATTTATTCAAGGTTGCTTATTTCTAGAAAAACTCACCTGATTTTGCCTACTCACCGACTTTTGGACGCTGCTTCGGAAGCTTCAAAAGGAAAAGCAAAAATCGGCTCCACTCTTAAGGGAATCGGACCTACATATATGGATAAAACCGGACGAAACGGAATCAGAGTAGGTGATGTAGAACTTTCGGATTTTAAAGAAAGATATAGGGCTTTAGCAGATAAACACGAAGCAATGATTGCTTTTTATGATGTAGATTTGCAATATAACCTTAAAGAACTGGAAGACGAATTTTTCACTTCAATCGAAGAACTTAAAAAACTTACCTTTATCGATAGTGAAGCTTATCTGAATCAAGCAATAAAAGAAGGAAAGTCAATTTTGTGCGAAGGAGCTCAAGGATCGCTTTTGGATGTTGATTTCGGAACCTATCCGTTTGTGACTTCTTCTAATACTACCGCTGCAGGAGCTTGTACCGGACTCGGAATAGCTCCGAATAAGATAAAAGAAGTTTTCGGAATCTTTAAAGCCTATACCACCCGAGTGGGTAGCGGACCGTTTCCGACCGAACTTTTTGATGAGGTAGGAGACACAATGGCTAAAGTCGGAAACGAGTTTGGCTCGGTAACAGGACGTGCAAGACGTTGTGGCTGGTTAGATTTAGTAGCTTTGAAATATGCTGTTCAGGTCAATGGAGTAACTGAGCTTTATATGATGAAAGGAGATGTTTTGTCAGGTTTTGATACCCTGAAAGTATGTACGGGATATAAATATAAAGGAGAAATTATCCATCATTTTCCGTATAACATCGAACCTGAGAATGTAGAACCTGTCTATGTAGAAAAAAAGGGTTGGAATACAGATTTAACACAAATGACTTCTTATGACCAACTTCCGCAAGAGCTAAAAGATTACGTTGCTTTTATCGAAAGTGAATTAGAAGTTCCTATAAAAATTATCTCGGTTGGTCCGGATAGGAAGCAAACAATTATGAGGTAAAAAAGTAAAAACAGATTTAAACAAACAAAAACACGAGCTATAAGCTCGTGTTTTTTTATTTGACAAATATATTGTTTGCAATTACATCAGAAATAATAATCTCACGATTATTTACGCGAATTTTGAGTGAATGGTCAAACTCTTCTTTCTCTAAAATTTCAATACTTACTCCTAGGGATATACTTTGTTTATCTAAATATTGCAAAAATGCAGAGGAGTGATCGTTAACTCCTACAACTATAAGTTTGGTATGATAGGGCGCATAAGACAGTAACTGTCGTTTTATGGTTGGGAGATTCCCGTTTTTATCGGGTATAGGATCTCCGTGAGGATCTTTTGTCGGGAAATCTAAAAATTTATCAAGATTGTCAATGAGTTTTTCAGAATTAATATGCTCTAATTGTTCGGCAATGTCATGAACCTCATCCCATGAAAACCCAAGTTTGTTTACTAAAAAACATTCCCAGAGTCGATGTTTTCTTACAATATATATAGCTTCTTTTTTACCCTTTTCGGTAAGTTCAACGCCTTGGTACCTTTTGTACAAAACCAATTCTTTCTCGGCTAACTTCTGAATCATGTCTGTCACAGAAGAAGGCTTGCTCTCCATAGCATTTGCAATTGCGTTGGTTGTTATGCCTGAATCAGAATGCAAAGAGATGTGATATATGGTTTTCAGATAGTTTTCTTCAGAATTAGTCATAAACATCAATTTAGTTTAAAGTGTATTTCATTCCTATAAAAAAGGTTTGAGGTCGGGTAGGACCATAAATATAATTGGCATCTCTAAGGGCTCCTTTGTCAAAGTCTTTTTGATAAGCATTAAACATGTTTTGAATTCCTGTATAAACCTGAATACAATTGTCTTTAATGTCAAAATCATATGCTACTTTGATGTTGTTTTCGATAAAGTCTTTAACGTTTTTGATAACGGTACGTTCGGTAGTTGGATCTATCAAGTGTGAAACATTCATCTTTCCGGTATAAACTCCCGAAAGTGAAAGTGTAAGTTTTTCGATTGGATTATAGTTAAAGGTATAATATCCGTACAAGTCGGGTGTTCTCAACATCTTTTTAGTCGTGATGATTTCCTGTCCGTCTTCGGATTCCCAAATTACCTCGTTGTCAGTGTATTTTGCGCTCTGAAGAGTTGCTCCTAATTGGAAGTTAATTTTTTTAGAGACAGCAAAGCTCGATTCTAAATTGAGTCCGGTAACAGTTGCTCCACTTCCGTTTCTTTTGGTTGCCACGGCAATTCCACTCGGAAGTTCACTTGGGTTTGAGGTGATAAAAGCATCATTTAATTTGGTGTGAAAACCTTCTAAAACAATATTTGATTGTACGTTTCCAAGGTTTTTCGTGAAATTTAAAGAAGCGTTAAAGCTGTTTGAACGTTCGGTTTTTAGGTTTGGATCCAATCGGGTAAACATAGCTGCTCCACCAACGGTTTCGATATGTAAATCTTCATCAAAAGCTTGTGGTGCTCTATATCCTTGTGAGAATGAAGCACGAGCTTTTAGATAATCTGTGATTGAATACATGGCAGTCAGCCTTGGAACAAAAACGTTGATGTTTTTCTTGTCTTCAAATGATTCGACATCCAGGTCATAAGTTCCGTTAATATTTACGTTGTCGTATCGAGCACCTACCAAAAATGTCATTTTATCGGTTGGTTTGATTTCTAGTTGTGAATAAAGCCCTAGTGTTCCTACTTTTTGGTCAATAAGTCGATTGTAACCAGGCATTCTGTCTTCCACGTCGTTTACTTGATATTCTGAACCTGAAAGTAAAAGGAATTTTTCGTTGAATTCATACGAGTATTGTAGTCCTCCGACCAATGACAAATCTTTGGAATTTCCATATGCATTAATAGCCAAGATGTCTTCGGGAGTCAATACATCTCCTTCTTGTAGGACGCGTCCTCCTCCTCCGTAATAGCTTTCTCTTTTCGCAGTTTGTGCAGAAGTATAAATCGAAAATTTATGTTTGTAGTTTGAGGAGAATTTTTCGAAAGACAATCCTCCACCCAAAATTTTATGGTCTAATTGTTCGGTGATATCAGTTTGGTGAGCAGGTAAGTGAAAATGATTTCCTCCTCTACGAAATTCGCTGATGTTAAAAACATTAAGTTTAAGTTTGCTTAAATCAGATGTATTCCAAAAAGCATCAAACCCGAAGGTTGTGTTTTTGAGTTTTGTCATTTCAGAAAACCCATCACCATTTGCATCCCAAGGCTTTCTGTCACGATTATAAGCATAAAAACTCATTCCTTTGTTGAGGTCCTCACTTACGATGCTTCCGTTGGCACTTAAGGTTCTGTCAGGAGAATCATAATCGATAAAAGAATAATTAGTTCCGATTTCGAAAGTGTTTTCAATAGGATCTTTAGTAATTATATTGATAGTACCTGCAATAGCGCTCCCACCATAAAGTGCACTTCCACCACCTCGAATAACTTCCACTCGGTCAATCATTGAAGCAGGAATCATATCTAAGCCATATACTCCGACAAGTGCTGAGAAAATAGGTCGGCTGTTTATAAGAATTTGAGAATAAGGACCTTCGAGCCCGTTCATTCTTACTTGCGTAAAACCACAATTTTGACAGTTAGTTTCCAAACGTAATCCAGGACTAAAATTTAGTCCTTCCGAAAGGCTTAAAGATTGAGTAGTTTCAAATGATTTACTATTAATTCTACTCACAATCACAGGTGAACGGTATTGAGGTACTTCGCTACGCGTACCTGTAATTACAACCTCTTCTATATCTAATAAATCTTCTTGAATTTTAAACTCGATAGTCGATACTCGGTTCTCCTCTATGATAACCGATTCATTAATACTTCTATATCCAACCGAAGACACCGATATTCTTTGCGTTCCGATAGGAATGTTTGTAAGCTCGAAATTTCCGTTGCTATCGGTTTTTGTGTATAGAGGCGTTCCGGTAATCGAAATACTTGCTCCTTCGACTCTTTTGTCTTGGGATGTAATAGTTCCTTTAAGACTTCCTGTTTGAGCTATGGCGCATATTGAAGATAAGAATAAAGCAATATAGAGAAAAGATTTCATATAATTAAGATTGATAAATATTTGTTAGCCTGGCAAAAATATAAATTTAGATTAGGCTAAAAAAATGTTTTAAGATTATTTTTTATTTTATCGGTCTACACCCACTGTTTTTTCTTGGAAGAATACTTTTACTCCTTTTCTTCAATAGATGGCTATTAAATTTTCATCATAGTTATGGAAACTTTAGAGTATTATGATTTCTTTTTGATAGATATCTAAGTGTTTTTGAGGGTTTTATTATTAAAACAAAAAGGATTTGTTAATTTATGTTTATGTCTTCTGATATTTTAACTTATAAGGCATTTAAGACACCCTAAACAGTGGTTTTAAGTTCATAGTTTTGTGGAGGTGATGTTTTTATTAGTACTACGTTTATTTGTTATTACCGGTAATAATTTGATAAAAAGAATTAAGTCGGTTTTAGAGTAGTTAAGATAAGATTGGTGGAAAAAAGATAAGTTAATAGCTTCTCTTTTTTATAGGAAGATGGTTTTGTTTCGACCTTTTTGTCATTCTTTTCATGTTAAAAAAGGTTTTTTTGTTCAGGATTGTTAATAGCTCATTTGTTTTTAGAATAATTTAATACAGAAATTCTGATGAAAAAAAAATACTTATTATTTCTTTTATTCTTTTCGGGAATCTTGTTCAATGTAAAGCTATCTGCTCAATGTCATGTTCAAGCATCAATTTGTCAATCGGGAACAGCAGGTCCTTTTATTTTTAGTACTCCAGGAAGTTCGGTAGGAACATGTTTAGACTGGATTGGAGATTCGGCTGCCTATATTACTTTATATATTACACAAGGCGGACCTCTTAACTTACTTATTGACGGAGACGTAAATACTGGGTTTTTGGATGTTGCTATATTTAATATTCCTCCAGGAGTTGCCCCTTGTACCTCAATTCTTAGTACCTCAAATCAACTGGGGTGTAATTATGCAGATTATGCTAATGGATGTGTACAGTTTGGTACAGCTTTTCCTTGTAATAGTTCAGTTCCAGCACCTAATGTGGCAGCAGGAGATGTAATTATGATAGTTGTGGAGAACTGGAGTGACGGAAATACTTCGGGAGGAGCTCCCTCCAATAATTTTACTTTATCATTACACCCGAATGGTGCGCAAAGTGGTATGCCTGATTTGACAATAATCGATCCAGGAGAATTTTGTTTGGATGATAATTCTACTCAGTTAATGGTTTCTCATATGGGTGGGGAATGGTCAGGGCCTGGAGTTTCTTCATCAGGAATGTTTAATCCATCTTTAGCTGGAGTAGGAACCCATACAATACATTATTCACTTGGTGCCGTTCCTTGTCTTGCAACGAGTAGTATCGACATCACCGTAAATCCGCTTCCTTCTGTAAGTGTAGGGTCTGATGTGGTTATTTGTTATGGAGAAAGTACAACGCTTACTGCTACAGGAAGTGGTTTTGGAGATGTTGAATATTTATGGAATACAGGTGATACTACTTCGGAGATTATTGTTTCACCTTTGATTACTACTACCTATGAAGTGTTGGTTACAGACGCTAACGGTTGTCAAAATACAGC
>CAZOQH010000052.1:0-14254 GCA_964581855.1 uncultured Flavobacterium sp. | reverse complement strand
ACTGACTTCAGGTTTTTATTATTCGGAATTTTTATCAAAATGGTTCGGATATACTCATTTCTTATTCTCCCAACCGGTGGTTCTTCCGGACCTAAAACAGGAAGTCCCAAGGTGTTTTTCAGACTTTGATACAACCACATCGAGCCATCTCGTAACTTCTCAAAATCTCTATGTTTTAAAGTAAGTTTTATCAAGCGAAAATAAGGTGGATATTCAAAGGTTTGTCTTTCGGTAAGCTCTTGTTTATACATCGAAAGATAATCGTTTTTGATTACTTTCTGAATTATCGGATGTGTCGGATTATATGTTTGGATAATAACTTTTCCTTGTTTTTCGCTTCTCCCTGCTCGTCCGGAAACTTGTGTCATCAGCTGAAAACTTCGCTCGAAAGCTCTAAAATCCGGATGATACAGCATATTGTCTGCATTGAGTATTCCGACTAACCCGACATTATCAAAATCTAAACCTTTGGCAAGCATTTGTGTTCCGACCAAAATATCCGATTCACGGGTTTTAAAGCTATCAATAATTTTTTCGTATCCGAATTTACCTCCTGTGGTATCTCGGTCCATTCGAATGATTTTTTTATCTGAAAAAAGTTCTTCTAACTCGAGTTGAATTTGTTCGGTTCCAAAACCTTTTGTAGTAAGCTCAACACTTTGACAAGCATGGCAATGCATAGGTTTTGCAATAGCATATCCGCAATAATGACAACGGATTTGACTTTTTTGCTTATGATAAGTAAGGCTCACATCGCAATTCGGGCATTGCGGAATATGACCACAAGTGAGGCATTCCAAAATAGGTGCAAATCCTCTACGATTCTGAAACAAAATAACCTGCTCACCGTTTTCTAACACATTAGTAATTTCTTCTAAAAGCGTATCGCTAAAATGTCCGGTCATTTTTTTTCGAAAATGTTTGTCTTTTAAATCTACGATTTCGATTTTCGGAAGCTCTGTTTTTTGATAGCGTTCTGTGAGCTCGACAAGTCCGAACTTCTGATTTTCGGTATTAAAATACGTTTCAATACTTGGAGTTGCGCTACCCAAAAGGATTTTAGCTTTGTGCATTTCTCCCAACACAATGGCTGTGTCTCGAGCGTGATAACGTGGTGCAGGATCGTGTTGTTTAAAGGTTTGTTCGTGTTCTTCATCCACCAAAATCAGTCCTAAATCTTGAAATGGCAAAAACAAAGCAGAACGAGCTCCAATTACCACTTTGGCTTTTTCGGATTGATTAAGCACTTGATTCCAAACTTCAATGCGTTCGTTTTGGTTGTATTTAGAATGATAAACCGCTACTTCGTTACCGAAATGTTTTCGAAGTCTCGAAACGAGTTGAGTTGTCAAAGCGATTTCAGGAAGCAAATACAAAACTTGCCTTCCTTTTTGTAAATATTCTTTAATAAGTTCAATATAAACCTCCGTTTTTCCGGATGAAGTTACTCCAAACAGTAAGGTCGTATTTTTGGTTTCAAAACTTTGTTTGATTTCTTCTAAAGCCTTGTTTTGAGCATGGCTTAAGATGATTTCTTTTTGTAGATTCTCTGCTAAAAAATCGGTTCTATCTGTTTGTAAAAAATATTCCTCAAACACTTCTTTATCAATTAAGGCTTTGATAATGGAGTTAGAGGCTTCTGCAGTTTCGGAAAGTTGTTTTACCGAAATCGGTTTTTTGGTCGAAGCTTTAAGCTGAAAATATTTTAAGACAACTTCTCTTTGTTTATGAGCATTTTTCAGCGTTTCCAAAAGCTCTTTGAGTCCGTTTTCGTTGTCGTATTGTTGGTGTAACCTTACAAATCGAATGAGTTTTGGTTTGTAATTTTCTTTGACTTCTTCTTGTAAATAAATAACTCCTTTAGCCAACAATTTTTGCAAAATAGGCAGAATCGTTTTCTTGTTCAGAATTGCAATAATATCTTGAACTTTAAGCGAATTTTGCTTTTCTAGTGCTTCATATACCAAAAACTCATCATCCGAAAGCTCACTTTTGAGCACCTCGTTTTCTTTGTTTTTCAGGATAATGGTTTCGCTTTCTAAAAGCAAAGCAGAAGGAACAGCACTTTTATACACCTCTCCGATACTACACATATAATATTCGGCTATCCAGAACCAATGCTTTATTTGATAGTGGTTCGCAATCGGTTTTTCATCGATAATTTCGTGGATTTCTTTAGCCTCATACAGCAACGGTTTATTTTGATGCACCTCAACAGCCAAAGCGGTATAAACTTTTGATTTTCCGAACGGAACCGCTATTCGCATTCCGGGCTTTATGAAATAAAATTCTGCCTCACTCACTTGATAAGTAAAGGTTTTATCCAAAGCTAAAGGTAAGATTACTTCTACGAAAAACATGAATTTGGTCTAAAGTGGAATATCAAAAAAATCGAGCTTGCAAGTTACGTTTTTCGTATCAAAACAAAAAACCCAAAACCAGTCGCTAACTCACCGACTTATTTTGGGTTTTTTAAATGAATTATTTTTCGGGTCAACTATAAATCCAAACGAATTCCTATGGATAAGTTATATTGTTCGACTGTATTATTGCGGAAAACAGGGTTTAAATCATATTTTGCATAAATGGACAACGGTCCGTAGCCTGCATAGGCGCTCAATCCGTAATTCCAATCATTTACGTTCCAATCTTTTCTGGTCATATCCTTAATTTTACGTCCGTTTTCTCTGAATTTCAATCGTTGTTCAGAAGAGGTGTTATATCCTGCAAACCCTCCTAATCCAATTCTATATTCATTTGCTTTTCCGATATTAAACTCTAAATGCACCGGAAGGGTTAAGTACACATTTCTAAATTTATTTTTTGAGAATTTAACCGCTGATTCCATTACATCCGTTTGATTTCCGTTAACCACAAAGTAGTAATTGTCTTTCGGAGCGGCATAATTATACATCATCGATAATCCATATCGCAGAGCCAATAAATCACTATCTTTCTTGAGCCTAGTTCGCAATGTACCTCCCCATTCAAAAAAATGAGCACTGAAGTTTTTGGATGCGTAATAAGGTAAATCTCCATCTGTTATTAGGGTGTTATAACCTGTAGCAATAGTTACATTAAATATTGTTCTGGCTTTTTTGGAAATTACAGGCTCTCCATTCTCTACAAATTCAAATCCTTTATTAGAGATAATTAACATTACTCCATTATCAGTTTCTTTTAAGTCTCCTTGCACTTTAGATTTTACTAATTCGGATAATTTTTCGTTTTGGGCATTTACTTTTTCTTCAATATTTTTAGCTCTTTTTTGAGCAATTTCTTCTTTGAGCTCGTTTGATTTTTCGAAAGAAATAGTTCCGTTTTCCAACAAAGTATTGATGCTGTCTATCGATTCTTTAAGGAGATCTTTTTCTTTGTTGGTAATTTCTACTATCTTATCTTTAATCAGTTTTACTTCCTGATTAAAAATTTCGTCTTGTGATTTTTGAGAGAATACTGACGTGGTCAATAAACCAGTCATAATCCATATAAGTAGTTTAATCTTTTTCATAGTTATAAGTTTTATTCAAATATTACTCCGAATGAAATCATTCTTTGATCAGTAGAATTATTATTGAAAACCGGATTCAATCCATAATCAACAAAAAAACCGATGTTTTGGTAACTTACCATAGCCATAAGTCCATATTCCCAATCGCTAACATTCCAATCTGCTCTTTGGGTTTTAGATATACCTCGACCATTTTCACGATATCTTAATACTTGTCTTGAATCTATATTATATCCGATATAACCTCCTAACGAAAGTTTCATTCCTCTGTTTGTTCGATATACGTCTTGTCCTTGAATAGTTGTCTTTTTAGAAAAATCGAGTTCTAAAGCAACCGGAATACGCAAAAATGAATTTGTAAAGGCGGAGTTTCGTCTGATATTTATTGGATATTCGACATAATCTGTCTGATTGCCATTCATTACATAATACTTATTGGATTTATCCAGATTTATCGATTGTAAATTAAAGATTAATCCGTATTTAAGATAGTATAGGCTATGATTTTCGAAAAGTCGGGTTTTCAGCATCAAACCAGCATTAAAGTAGGTTCCATTTATATCTTTTTCAATTCCGCTATCTCCTCGAACTCCTCTCCAACCTAGAGCAAGTGAGCTTACTGCATGGGTTCTGTTTTGAATGACATGATTATTGCTCACTTCTGGATTAGCAATCTGTTCTTCTACCGTATTTTGCACCAAACTAACTAATTTAGCTTCTTCTTCTGAGATTAAGTAATTGATTTTATCAGAGCTTTTTTGAGCTAATTCCAGTTTGATTTGTTCTGCTTGTTCTGATGTCATTTCACTTTTCTGAACCAACAAATTAACACTATCTGTTGAGATTTTCAGTTGCTTTTTTTCTCGGTTTACAATCTTTTCGATGTTTTCTGAAATAGCCTTGGTCTGACTCTCAAAACTATCTGTTTCTTGCCCAAATGCCTCGCATAAAAAAAGGCATAGCAACCCTACTACGTACAAAATAATTCTGTGCATAATGATAATTGATTAAGTTAAAAATGTTGTTGTTTATTGATTGTTGTTTGAAATAGCAACTCTTACGTCTTCGTACTTTTTTTGAAGAAATCGGTCGATAGCTTTTTTGCGGTAACGCTCTTCAACTTCATATTCCGATTGCGAAAGTAAGAGTCTGTAATCTACTTCTACTTTGGGTTTTTCTTTGGATTTGACCTCTGATTCTTCTATACTTGATAATAACTCAGCTGCTGTCAGATAAACATTATTGATATTGTAGTTTTCAGGAGTTTCTGTATTTTCTGTTGGTATTTGATCAGCAACCAACTGCTGAAAATCTTGATTATTTTGTGTCATCAAAAAAGTATCCTTTAACACGTTTTGCATATTTGGTTCTGCTTTCTGAATCGCTACATCTTGTTCGTCCACAAGACCTTCTTCAATTTCTTCTTGAACGGTAGTATCAAGGAGAAATTCTTCTGAATGATTTTTCTTTACGACCAAATTGACATCATCCTGAAGGGGTATATTTTCGGAGTTATTTCTGAAAAACAAGCTTACTACCGAAAACAATACTGCTATACTTGCAGCCACCCAAAGCCAACCTGTTTTTGGCTTCTTTTGCTCTGAAACCGACAGCATGGCATCTAGTCTATCCCAAGCCTTATCCGAAGGTTCGATAGTGCGTTGGTTCAGTTTGTCTCTGAAGTGGTTTTCTATATTATTATTTTGCTTCATTTTCTTGTTTGTTTAAAACAGTAATCTGTTGTTGTAGTATTCTTCGAGCATGCGAAAGTTGTGATTTTGAGGTTCCTTCCGAAATCCCTAACATCTTGGCAATTTCCTGATGCTTAAAGCCTTCAATGGCATACAAATTAAAAACCATTCGGTATCCATCTGGTAAATTATCTATTAAATTCTGAATCTGCTCAACCGAAAACTGTACGTTTATTTCGTCATAACTTTCTTCAAAAAAATATTCTTCTTCGGTATAATGTACTTTTTTCTGTACTCTCAAAAACGAAATACATTCGTTAATCATAATTCGTCTTATCCAACCTTCAAAACTTCCGTTAAATGAAAACGATTCTAAATTGGTGAACACTTTCATAAAGGCTGTAATCATCACATCTTCTGCCTTGTGAAGATCTTTTAGATATTGCCTGCATACACTCAACATTTTCGGAGCATACTTGGTATAAATCTGCTGCTGTGCATGACGATTATTCCCGACTGCTTGTTTGATAATGTTTTTTTCGTCTTTATGTAAGTCGATAACTTTACTCACAGTTTGATTGAATTGTTCGTTTATTGAATCGTTTAATCGTTCCGTTTTTTAATATAGACGAAAGAAGTTATAGAAAGGTTGCATGGGCTAGTATTTTTTTATTGAATCATTTAACCGATTCAACAAATCAACGATTTGACGATTCAATAGCCAATCTTACGTTTCCGTATTTTTCAAGAAGTTCTTGTGCTTGTTCTTGCGAAATGTTAAGTTCTTCCATAATCATCCGCACGCCTCTATCAACCAGCTTGTGATTGGAGAGTTGCATATCGACCATTTTATTGCCTTTCACTCTTCCTAGAGCAATCATAGTTGAAGTCGAAATCATATTAAGTACCATTTTTTGGGCCGTTCCCGCTTTCATTCTAGAGCTTCCGGTTACAAATTCTGGTCCGACTACAACCTCGATAGGATATTGGGCCACTTTGGCAAGTGGACTTCCTTGGTTGCAAGTAATACAACCGGTAAGAATATTGTGCTGATTGCATTTTTCCAAGCCGCCAATTACATACGGAGTAGTACCTGAGGCAGCAATTCCGATTACAGCATCTTTATCGGAGATATTATGTAATGATAAATCTTTCCAGGCTTGTTCTTTATCGTCTTCTGCAAATTCAACTGCTTTTCGGATGGCCGAATCGCCTCCCGCAATGATTCCGTTGACCAAATCAAACGGAACTCCAAAAGTCGGAGGACATTCGGAAGCATCAACAATTCCGAGTCTTCCTGAAGTTCCCGCTCCGATATAAAAAAGTCTTCCTCCTTTTTTAAGCTTTTCGATAAGTTGAACGACCAAACTTTCGATGTGAGGAATTGCTTTTTCGACCGCAAAGGCTACGGTTTTATCTTCGTTATTGATATTGTGCAGCAACTCCGAAACAGTCATTTTTTCTAAATGATCATATTTTGAAGACTGTTCTGTGGTTTTGGTGAACATATTTGTTCAAATTATAAATTTCCTTATACTAAATCTTCTGAGATTCCTTGCTTGAGAATCTGCCCAAAGCGATACATATCTTCGTAACTACAATAAAGTGGCACAGGTGCTAAACGGATTACGTTTGGTTCTCTCCAATCAGTGATTACTCCGTTTTTCATTAAGTAATGAAAAAGTTCTTTTCCTTCTCCGTGCAAGAAAACCGAAAGCTGATTAGCTCTTTCTTCAGGGTTTTTCGGAGTAATGACTTCAAAAGTACTATCTACTTCTTTATCGATTTCTTCCAGAACGAATTCAAGATAAGCCGTAATTTTATTGCGTTTTTCGATAAGAGCATCCATTCCGACCTCATCAAACATCTCTACCGATGCCAGATAAGGAGCAAGTGATAAAATCGGTAAATTACTCACTTGCCAGCCGTTTGCTCCGTGAACAGGATCAAAATTGGGTTCCATCAAAAATCTTCTCTCTTTATTGTGTCCCCACCAGCCTGCGAATCGCGGTAAATCACTTTTATGATGTTTTTCGTGTACGAAAACTCCTGAAGCATTTCCAGGACCCGAGTTCATATATTTATAGCTACACCAAGCTGCAAAATCTACGTTCCAATCATGAAGTTCGAGCTTGATATTTCCGGCTGCATGAGCCAAATCCCATCCTACCTTTGCACCTACCGAGTGTCCTTTGGCTGTTATGGTTTTCATATCAAAAACTTGTCCGGTATAATAGTTTACGCCTCCGATTAAAACCAAAGCTAGTTCCTCGCCCACTTCGTCAATTTTAGCCAAAACATCCTCTAGGCGAATATTGTGTTCGCCATCTCTACGTTTGATTTCGACAATGGCTTCTTTCGGGTCAAAACCGTGATGTCTTACTTGTGATTGTAGTAAATATTGGTCAGACGGAAAAGCTTTTTCTTCACACAAAATTTTAAATCTCTTTGTAGTCGGGCGATAAAACGAAACCATCATCAGGTGTAGATTTACTGTCAAGGTATTCATTACCGAAACCTCACTTGGTTTTGCTCCAACCACTCGACTCAAAGGCTCTGCGAAACGCTCGTGATAATCCCACCAAGGTTTATCTGCATAAAAATGACCTTCCACAGCTAGTTCTGCCCAGTCTTTCATCACTTCATCCACATATTTTTGGGCTCTTTTGGGTTGTAATCCGAGGGAATTACCTACAAAATAAATAACCTGCTTTCCGTTTACTTTCGGAAAAATAAATTCATCTCTGTATTTGGCTAATTTATCTTCTTTGTCTAATTGTTGAGCAAATTCAAGTGTATTTTGGAAGTTCATATTTTTTATGTGTGTTATTTTTGATTTTGTTTTCTCAAATACGTTTCAAACGTAAAATCATATTGATGTTTTTCATCTTTTGAATGAAATTCAGATTGTACCAATCTCCATTTTGTCGGATCAATTTCTGGAAAAAACGTATCGGCTTCAAAAGTGTGATGAACTCTTGTAAGTTCAATTTTATCGGCAATATTTATGGTTTGATTGTATATTTCTCCTCCCCCTACTACAAAAGCTTCTTGATCAGCCGGAATTGCTCCGAGAGCTTGTTCTAAATTCTGGACAACTGTAATTCCTTCTTTTTTAAAGTCCGGATTTCGGGTAATTACGATATGTTTTCGTCTGGGTAAAATTCCGGGCAGAGATTCAAAAGTTTTGCGTCCCATAATGATGTAACCATCAAGAGTCAGACTTTTAAACCGTTTTAAATCATCCGACAAATGCCAGATAAGCTGGTTGTTTTTACCTAACGCATTGTTTTGAGCTGCTGCTGCAATTATCGTAATCATTCTGAAGTTGTATTCTCTCCTGAAGATAGTTCTTCAGTTTTATATTGCTCTTCTACTTTTTTCTGTAGCTCGTCAATTCTTCGTTTTTGTTTTGCAACCAATTTATCAATTTCCTCACGTTCCCATTGTTTGTTCATAAAACGTTTGGTGATAAAAACATTTATAAAATGAAGGATAAACAGAAATGCCCAAGCCAATATTATCCAATACGACCAATTCGGATAAGTTATTCCTACATTAAAGAGTTTTTCGATTACCAACAAAAAAATACTCCCTACAAAAAACAACACAAAGTGCACAAACAAATTTCTTTTTTGCTTAATACGTTTGCGAGCGCTTTCGTATAATTCGTGATTGAGCTGTTCCATATAAACTATTTTTTACAGGTTCTAAAAGTAATGATAATTCTAAAAATTGCCAAGAATATTTTTAACTGCTACTTTGTTTGCTCGCTTTATACAACGGAACTGTAGAACAGGCCTCACCAAACATAATGCTTTTGGCAAAAGGTTGTAAATACTGACAAGCCAACACTAAGGCATTTTCTGGCACAGGTTTATTGGCACAACCTTTTATAAGCACAGGTTTGTCATTGTATTGTGAAAAATCTATTTGAGAAAGAATTTCTTGATACAAAACTTCATTGAGGTTTTCTTGGGTTCCGATAATCGTTTTTTTGGCGATTCCCCCTAAATGCATGGTTACCAGACTAAAAGCCCAAGCTGGGATTATCGCATCTGTCGAACACGACAAATATACATAAGCATCTTTATATTTGCTCCAATCGTGATTTTTGAGGCTTTCTCTAAACTCTTTTTCTTTTAGAATAAAACCTTCCCAAAGCCATTGAGAAATGTCAATTCCGATTCGTTCCCCTTCCGGAAAATAATCTTCTAAATCAAAGATTTGCAACGGACTTTTGGCTACTCGGTTAATGATTTCTTCTTCCATAATTATCACTTCAGAACATACGTTCCTTTTGATTTTTTTATTCCTAAATACTCTAAATAATTTTGTTCTGTAAAGTTACCATACTTTTCGAAATATTCGAAATGAATTGGCAAATGTTCTAAGTCGGATTTTAACACCTTATGTGTGGTAAAAATCTTTCTGAAAAGCCAAGTCATAAAGTCGGAGTTTAAAAGCTTAGTCAACTCCTTTCCACTTACAGGAAAGGTTGGGTTCAGAACCAATAAATTGGCACTATTCAGAACATATCTTTGTTTGGTATCACAATAAAAACAAAGCTGATTAGAGATAAATTTATATATCAGCTTTTCTTGAGCTTGATACAAATATTCTGGTGCAGTTTGTTGGTATTTCTTTAAATTTTTATCGATAAAACACGTAGCTTTTTTAAGTCCTTCTTTTGAAATATCCGAACCTCGATAAACCGGAATCCAACCTTTTTTGGGTTTTGTCTTACACAACATTTTATTGTTTCCGGTTACAATTCCGACTCCAAAAACTGCATTATTTTTTAAGGTTATATGAGGTTTTTGATAAATATATTTGACAAGTTTGGCTTCGCTTTGAGTGGTGCTAAAATTCAGAATAAGCTTCGGGTTTTTAATAAACGAACTTTGATTTCGTTTATTAATTACGCCTTCTAACTCACAACTTACCAAATGATTTTCGCTTGAGGTTTCCTTTGTCAAAACAATTGCTTGTGCTTTGGTCAAAAGGTTTTTAAATGGTTTTTTATAGTCAATCAACCTATCGACTTGGTGCTCTAACACTTTTTTTCTCACATCTTCAAAAACAGAAATAGTAAAAAAAGAGTCGGGTAGCAGAAAACCTAACTTTCCGTTTTTCCGAAGTAATTCTATGCTTCTAAAAAGGAACAAGGAAGCTGTGTCAAGACTTTTTCCGGCTCCAAAAAGCTTACCGTATTTTTGCTTTTCCTTTTTTGAGATTTTTTTCCCCCAAGGCGGATTGGTAAAAATGAAATCAAATTTCTTTTTTTCTTGGATTGATTTTTCTAAAAAATCAGCAGTTACAATATTTTTGGAATAGTATCCGGTTTGCTCAAAAATTCGTTTTTTGGTGATTTCGACCGCATTTTGATCTATATCATATCCAAAAACATTTTCGGGTTTAAAGCCTAATCGAATAGCTTCTAAAATAAAGTTTCCGCTACCGCAACACGGATCTAAAAAAGTTTTATGCGAAAGATTTTCTTCAAAACCCTTCATCATATCTTTTACGATAAAATCGGGAGTGTAATAGATTCCCTCTTTGTTTTTGTAAGAATCCGAGAGTGCGTTTTCGTACGTAATTCCGAGTATTTCGGGATTTTTGGTCCTGTTTATTTTGTTTTGAATTTCTTCGGAAATTTCGTCGTGATTATGAAAATCTTTTAGGCGTTTATTGGCTCTAGCATTGAGCTTTTGTTTTCCTGCTACTTTTTCAAAAAAAAAATCGATGGATTCTTGAGGTATTTTTCCGTTTTCTGAAACCGACAAAAAGCCTGTCTTTACCCAATTTCGAATTGTCAATTCCGAAACTTGTAACTCAAGAGCTACCTCGGAAATAGACTTTAACTGAAGTTGAGTTTTAAACACAGGTTATACAAATTCTTTAAATGATTATCAATCAAATTTTCTTGATAATGTTACAGCATTCCAAGTTCAAGTTTTGCTTCTTCACTCATCAAGTCTCTTGACCAAGGCGGATCAAAAGTAAGTTCTAATTCAACTGATTTTACAGCATCAATCGCCTTTACTTTTTGTTCTACTTCTTGTGGTAAACTCTCTGCTACAGGACAATTTGGCGAGGTAAGTGTCATCAAAATCTTTACGTCCATATCTTCATTTACCATCACGTCATATATGAGGCCTAATTCGTATATATCCACAGGGATTTCGGGGTCATAAATACTTTTTAGAACCCTTACAATTTGTTCTCCTAAACTAATATCATCTTTAAATTCTTCCATCTTTTGTTTAAGTATTAACTAATTCTTTGCCTGAAAAGCTAAAGCATACATCTTTATTTGTTTAATCATCGAAACCAAACCATTGGCACGCGTTGGAGAAAGATGTTCTTTCAGTCCGATTTCGTCAACAAAATCCGTTGATGCTTCTAAAATATCTTGCGGACTTTGGTTCGAAAAAACTCGAATCATAATAGCTATGATTCCTTTGGTCAGAATGGCGTCGCTATCAGCCGTAAACACGACTTTATCGTTCTTTTGTTGTGCATTTAACCATACTTTAGACTGGCATCCTTTGATGAGGTTTTCGTCTGTTTTGTATTTTTCATCAATAATCGGAAGTGATTTTCCGAGTTCGATAATGTATTCGTATCGTTCTGTCCAATCATCAAACATCGCAAACTCGTCAATGATTTCGTTTTGAACTTCTGTAATTGTCATTATTTATTCTTTTTTGCGTTGGCATAAAGGCTTACAATTTTATCAACGAGGTTTTTGATTTCTTTTGGAGGTGCTCCTTCGTCAAATTCGTTTGATTCGTAAACTTCTTGTTTATATATTACTCTCGTTTTAGTTGCTCTGGCAGCATCTGTATTTCTTTTAGCTGTCGGAGCTTCGTAAGATTTTATTTTATTTCTATCTATTTTTTGAACTTCTTTGACCAATGATTTCCAATCTTTATCGGTCAGCGGATAATAATTTATGGTTTCTCCTTTTGTCAAAGACTTTTCCATAACCACTAACGAATCATTTTTGATAATTACTTTACTAAAACTTCCTCTAGTTTGAGCATCATACTCAAATACCAAGTCTTCCTTTAATGCTTTAGCATCCGAAGAGGAACATCTGTTTATTGAGACTGCAAAAACAGTTAGCAATAGGATGGTTATTGTTTTCATAGTTTGATTTTTGGGTAGTACAAAGTTAGTTAAATTAGCTGAGAAGTTTAAATAACACAATTTTTTCTTTGTAAAAAATGTTGAAAGAAACTTAATTTACAAAAAAGAATCAGTATAAATAACTATCTTTATAGTCTGAAATCTTATCACTAGACTATGAAAACAAGAAAGAAAATCGTAATAATAGGCGCTGGATTTGCAGGTTTAAAACTAGCTCAGAAGCTAAACAACACTGAATATGATATTTTGCTTTTAGACAAGCATAATTATCATCAATTTCAGCCTTTGATGTATCAAGTGGCCACAGCCCGACTCGAACCTACTAGTGTTTCGTTTCCTCTTCGTAAAGTTTTTCAGAAATCTAAAAATGTAAAAATCAGAATTACTGAGGTTTTGAGTGTTAATCCCAAAGACAAATATGTAACTACTACGTTAGGAAATTACGAGTACGACTATTTGGTGGTTTCATTTGGGTGCACCTCTAATTTTTTCGGAAATAAAAACATCGAAAAATATGCTTATCCGATGAAATCTATTCCGGAGGCATTACAACTTCGCAATCAAATCTTACAAAATTTTGAGGATGTCTTGGTAACAGAACCTGAAGAAGCAGAATCTTTGTTGAATTTTGTAGTAGTGGGAGGTGGCCCGACAGGCGTTGAACTTTCGGGAGCGTTGGCTGAAATGAAAAAAAATATTCTTCCGAAAGATTATCCGGAAAAAGACTTTTCGAATCTGAATGTATTTTTAATAGAAGGTTCTCCTAACACTCTTAATGTTATGAGTGATTTGGCCAAAAAAGCTTCTCGACAATATCTCGAAGATTTAGGCGTAAAAGTTATTACAGAAATGTATGTAACTGATTATGACGGAGAGATTGTTACGCTAAAATCAGGAGAGCAAATAAAGACGAGGAACCTTATTTGGGCTGCAGGTGTTACCGGAAATGTATTAGAGGGAATTCCGCCTGAAGTGATTACTAGAGGCAATCGGATTATGGTCAATCGACATAATCAGGTTGAAGGTCTTGAGGGAGTTTATGCTTTGGGAGACATTGCTTTTATGAAAACTCCCAAATATGAATTTGGTCATCCTCAATTAGCAAATGTAGCCCTAAATCAGGCTGAGCTTTTAGCTCAAAACTTTAAAAATATGCTACACGGAAAACCTTTGAAAGAATTTGAATATCATGACAAAGGTTCGATGGCAACAGTCGGAAAACGCAAAGCTATTGTTGACTTACCTAAATTTAGCTTTAAAGGTCGTTTTGCTTGGTTTTTCTGGATGTTTTTACACCTGATGTTGATTTTGAGCGTAAAAAACAAACTTTCTATTTTCGTGAATTGGATGATGAGTTATTTTTATAATGATTCTACTTTAAGAGTCATTTTAAATTCTAAAACCAAAGACGAACAGCAAGAGTAGATTATATATTCAAAACAATCGAAAGCAATACGGAGATTAAAAAAGTAGAAAGCGATAAAACCTTGAGTTCAGGGTCGTATTGTTTTGGGTTTTGATAGCTGGCTATCCTTTTTAGATGCAATAAAACAGGAATAAAACCTATTAAAAACAGGTATTGAAGCAGTCTGAAATCTTTTAGCCAAGCAAACACTGAAAGTGAAAGCATAGCTAAAATTACGATTACAAAATGATATGCTTTTGCTTTTTTTCCGCCTATTTTTACGACTAAAGTGTTTTTGTTTGAGGCTCGGTCCGATAATTCATCTCTCATATTATTCAGATTTAAAACTCCTGCACTCAACAGTCCGACAGCACAAGCAGGAAGCATTAAAACCCAATCCAATTGTTTGGCATACAAAAAATAGCTCCCAAGTACGCTCAATAATCCGAAAAATAAAAACACAAAAACATCTCCTAAACCTCTGTATCCGTA
>CAZOQH010000051.1:5758-14320 GCA_964581855.1 uncultured Flavobacterium sp. | reverse complement strand
TTCTCAATGGTCAGTCCCTAATCCTATGGAGCAGTTTTGTGCTGGTGGTGCGACTCTGACATTTCCAAACGTAGGCAACGGTACAGGAGCAGGGAATATGGGAAGTGTAGATTGTTTATCATCTACTCCAAATCCTAGTTGGTATTTTTTACAGGTTGCCAACTCTGGAGATTTAACTTTTAATATTTCTCAAGTAGCCAATAACGGAACTCCAATAGATGTAGATTTTGCTTTGTGGGGACCTTTTACGTCTATAGATCAAGCTATAACCATACTTCAGGCTAACCCTAATAACCCTTATCTTATTGATTGTAGTTATTCTCCTGATCCTCAAGAAATAGCAACTATAAACGGAGCCCAACAAGGAGATGTATATGTTTTTTTGATTACTAACTATGACGGACGTTCAGGTCAAATATCTTTAACACAAACAGGTGGGATTGGTTCTACTTCTTGTGAATTTGCTTGTGGAGTTAGTCTTGGTTTAGATGTAGTTTCTTGTCATAATTCTCATACTTTATTTGCTGACTTTAATGCCGAAAACGTAAATGAAACCGATGTGGTGTATCAATGGACTTATAACGGAAATCCTTTGCCAGAAACATCATCTACCCTTGTGGTATATCAAGAAGGAGAATATTCGGTAACTGCTCAGTTAGATAACTGTATAGATCCAGCTACAGCCACTGTACAAGTTACTCTTAACCACAATATGCCTATTGCAGTCATAGATGATTTAGAAGGCTGTGTAGAAACAAGCTATAATTTCACTGAAATCACTAATCAGCTGTTAGCAGAATTTCCTAATGAAGATTTTAATGTCAGATATTTTGATAGTTTAACAAATGCAAATATCAATCAGAATCCACTGCCTTTAATATATCAACCAGAAGAGAATACAACCATATATGTAAGAATTACAAGTAATCAAATTCTGGATTGTTTTTCAATAGCGAGCTTTGATATTACTGTTTTCCCCTATCCAGAAATAACGGGTATGGATGATGTTTATGGACTTTGTCCTGGAGAAAATATCACTATCTCTATTCCGCCAAACTTCGATTCGTATCAATGGTCAGACGGTACAACAACTAATGTGATAAACATTTCTGAAGGAGGAAATTATTCGGTTACGGTAACTAAAAATAACTGTACAACTACTAAAACATTCATAGTTACAGAATCAGAACAAGCAACAATTCTGGATATTTTGGTTACGGATTTTACCGTAAGCGAGAATATCATTGAAGTAATCGCTCAAGGATTTGGAACATACCAATATTCGTTAAACGGAATAGACTATCAAGATTCTCCTGTTTTTACGAATGTAGATAGCGGTTCGTATATGATTCACGTTAGAGATAAAAACGGCTGTGGAACAGTAACTCAAGTAAAACACGTTTTGATGTATCCAAAGTTTTTTACTCCAAATCAAGATAACATAAATGATTATTGGCATATAAAGAACAGCAGTACAGAGCCAGAAATGGAAGTATATATCTTTGACAGATACGGAAAACTCGTTACTTCTTTTCAAGGAAAGGACATAGGTTGGGACGGAACCTTAAACGGAAAAGATTTGCCTTCTACCGATTATTGGTTTTTAATTCAACGAAAAAACGGCAAGCAGCACAGAGGACATTTTTCTTTGGTTAGGTAAAAAGAAGTGTCGTGATAATATCAAATTAAGTATTACTTTTGTACTGCAAATAATAATTATAATATCATATTAATGAATTTCTTTAAAAAAATATTCTCATCCGATAAAAAAGAAACCCTTGATAAAGGATTAGAAAAAACATCAACGAGTTTTTTTTCGAAATTGACCAAAGCCGTAGCCGGAAAATCAAAGGTTGATGATGAAGTTTTAGACAATCTAGAAGAAGTATTGGTGTCGTCTGATGTAGGTGTGGATACAACTTTAAAAGTTATAGAAAGAATTGAACAGCGTGTAGCACGAGACAAATATTTAGGAACAGAAGAATTAAATTCGATTTTAAGAGAAGAAATTGCAGGATTATTATCTGAAACCAATTCCGGAAACGATACCGATTTTGAAATTCCTACAGACAAAAAACCTTACGTACTTATGGTTGTCGGAGTTAACGGAGTAGGGAAGACCACAACTATCGGGAAGTTAGCGTATCAACTCAAAAAGAAAGGGTTTAATGTAGTTCTTGGAGCAGCTGATACTTTTAGAGCAGCAGCCATTGACCAACTTCAGGTTTGGGCAGATCGAGTAGGAGTTCCGATTGTCAAACAACAAATGGGAAGTGATCCTGCTTCGGTTGCGTTTGATACTTTGCAGTCTGCTGTATCTCAAAATGCAGACGTAGTAATTATTGATACTGCAGGACGTTTGCACAATAAAGTAAATCTGATGAACGAACTTACAAAAGTAAAGCGCGTAATGCAAAAAGTAGTTGCAGATGCTCCGCATGATGTTTTATTGGTTTTAGATGGTTCGACCGGACAAAATGCTTTTGAGCAAGCTAAACAATTTACGGCAGCTACAGAAGTTACTAGCTTGGCAGTTACCAAACTCGACGGAACAGCCAAAGGAGGTGTGGTAATCGGAATTTCAGATCAATTTCAGATTCCTGTAAAATATATCGGAGTAGGCGAAGGAATCGAAGATTTGCAAGTCTTTAATAAAATGGAATTTGTTGATTCGTTTTTTAAAGCCTAATCTTATAATTATCTTTAACTAAACTTATAACCATAAAAAAAGCACAAAGGTTTTGAATCTTTGTGCTTTTTAAATTGTATCAAAAACATTGTTTTATTCTTCTCTTTCGATTTTGGCTCCCAAAGCACGAAGTCTTTCGTCCATGCGTTCGTAGCCTCTATCAATTTGCTCGATATTTTGAATTCTACTGGTTCCTTTAGCAGAAAGTGCAGCAATCAATAGCGAAATACCGGCTCTGATATCCGGAGACGACATGTTGGTCGCTTTGAGCTGTGATTTAAAATCGTGTCCGATAACAACTGCTCTATGCGGGTCGCTTAAAATGATTTTCGCTCCCATATCAATCAGTTTATCCACAAAAAACAAACGGCTTTCAAACATTTTTTGATGAATCAGCACGCTTCCTCTGGCTTGAGTGGCTACTACCAAAATAATACTCAATAAGTCAGGAGTGAATCCGGGCCAAGGAGCATCGGCAATAGTTAGAATCGAACCGTCTATAAAACTCTGAATTTCATATCCATTTTCGTGTTTCGGGATATAAATATCATCACCTCTTCTCTCGAGAGTTATTCCTAGTTTTCGGAATGTATTTGGTATAATTCCTAAATTATCCCAGCTTACATTTTTGATAGTGATTTCACTTTTTGTCATGGCAGCCAGTCCAATCCACGAGCCGATTTCAATCATATCCGGAAGCATAGTATGTTCTGTTCCCGACAGACTTTCAACTCCTTCAATAGTCAATAAGTTGGAGCCAATTCCAGAGATTTTAGCTCCCATTCGGTTAAGCATCTTACAAAGCTGTTGTAAATAAGGTTCACAAGCTGCGTTATAAATTGTAGTAATTCCTTTTGCTAAAACGGCTGCCATTACAATATTAGCTGTTCCGGTTACCGATGCTTCGTCTAGCAACATATAAGCCCCGGTTAACTCATCGGCTTCTACTCCGTAAAAAGCTTCTTCTTTGTTATAGCGAAATTTAGCTCCCAGATTGATAAAACCTTCGAAATGGGTGTCTAATCTTCTACGTCCAATTTTGTCTCCTCCCGGTTTCGGAATGTATCCTTTTCCGAATCTTGCCAATAGTGGTCCGACAATCATAATAGAACCTCGAAGTGAACTTCCATCCTTTTTGAAAGCGTCCGATTCTAAGTAGTTTACGTCAACATTATCTGCCTGAAAGCTATAGCTGTTTGCAGATAGTTTTTCGACTTTTACTCCTAGGTTTTTTAATAAAGAAATAAGAATATTTACGTCTAAAATATTAGGAATATTATGAATAGTAACTTTTTCGGGAGTAAGCAGAACTGCACACAATATTTGTAATGCCTCATTTTTTGCTCCTTGTGGAGTAACTTCTCCTTTTAAAGAATATCCACCTTCAATTTTAAAAACAGCCATATTTAGTTCTGAGTTTTTGATTTATATTTACCTGAGTTGCTATTTTTCTGTTTAGTGTTTTTTTGGTTTTTCGAATTGTTTTGGCTCAGTTTATTTGATGTTTTCTTATTGGTTTTCATCAAATCCGTTGAAGTAGATAATTCTTCGCTGGTTTCTAGTAGGTTTATTTTACCATCAGAAAGTTCGTATAAGTGTTCGAAAATCACATCATCCGTTACCGAATCTTTGTTCCAGCTTAAATATGATTTTTTCATGTGATTCGCAATTACACGAATAAGACCCGATTTCATTTCGCCTTCTTCCCATTTGTTTGCCACATCAATCATATACTTAATGTTATTTCCGTAAAAGCGATATTTAGGAAAGTTTTGAGGATATGATAATCTTTCTGGTTTCAGGTTTAATAATTCACGCGACGGAATCGGATAAGGAGAATCTACGTCTAATCTAAAATCAGACATAATAAAGAGCTGGTCCCAAAGCTTATGCTGAAAATCAGGCACATCTCTTAGATGGGGTTGTAAAGTTCCCATTACCGAGATAATATATTTTGCCAACTTATTGCGTTCTTCTCGATTTTCAACCACCACTGCCTCATCAATCAGTTTTTGTAAATGTCTTCCGTATTCCGGAATAATGAGCTTGGTTCTTTGAGAATTATATTCTAAATAGTTGATAGCTTCTTTTGGGTTGAATTGCATAAAATATTATATTAAAGAGATATTAGTCCTTCAATGTCAGATACTTCAATATACTTTTCGATAACCGCATCAGGGCTTTTCATTTTTACGCTTATCGAAACACTAGTATATTTTCCTGTCTTAGATTGAGAGGTATTGATGACCGCACCAATATTATCAAAAATGTTTTCTATTCTTTGGATTTTGTTATTATCAGTAGGCACTACAAATTTGTACAGATATTCGTTTGGCCAAAGCGAACTTTTTAGTAATTCTTCTTTGAGTCTTTTGTAAAAATCCTGTGTTTTTTGATCCATTATATAAATAAAATATTAGTAAAGCAAATATACATCATTTGCCATACAGAATTAGATTAAAATTAACGATTCTGAAAAATAAAAAGATAAATTCTATATGTTTTATACGAGTGTATTTTCTTTTTCGTAACCAAACAGATTGTGTTCTTTGATTACTTCAGAAATACCTTCGGGCAACATTTTTTCCCATCCTTCTTCTTTTTCTCCAATCATCTTTAAGACTTGTCTTGAAAAAATAGTCAGGTTTTCTTTTTCAAAATCTGTAATATCAATTACTTTTCCGTTGAATTTAAAGAATTTATACAATTCTTTCATTCTTGGATGTACTTTGAGATTTTCAGAGTTGATGACATTTCCTTCTTCGTCAAGCATCGGATATAAAAAGACTTTTAAATCTCTAAAAAATAGTTTTCCGAAAGCTTCTAGAATTCCTCCCGACAGATGTCTATAATATTTTTCATCAAAAATATCAATTAGGTTAGGAACACCCATTACAATTCCCATACGCTCTTTGGTGTATTCTGAGAAATATTCGACAACCCTGTAATATTCTTGGAAATTAGAAATCATTACGGTTTGTCCGAGCGAACAAAGGAGTTCAGCCCTGTCCATAAAGTCTTTTTCGTCAATTTCTCCTTCCGAACGAAGATTAGACAGTGTGATTTCGAATACAACCAAAGTATTGTCTTTGTCTACCTTTTTCTCTTTTAAGAACATTTCGTAAGACTTCTTGTACATATCCATATTCACCTTGGTTACCGGACGGAAACTTCCTCTAAGAGCTAAAATGTTTTTTCTGTATAAAATATTTGCAGGTAAAATATTAATGGCTTCTGGGCTAAACATAACCGCTTCGGTCATTCCGTTTTTAACCAGTTGCAAACTCATCAGTCGATTATCTACATCCTTAAACAAAGGACCAGAAAAGTTTATCGTATCTATTTCTAAACGGTCTTTTGAGAGATGGTCGTACAGATATTTTAATAACTTTTTCGGATTGTTGTATTTATAAAAAGCTCCGTAAATTAGATTTACTCCCAAGATTCCGAGGGTTTCTTGTTGTAAATGCACATCATTTTCTTTGAAGCGAATGTGTAAAGTAATCTCGTTATACGGTTGATCAGGCTCGATTTGATAACGAATACCCAACCATCCATGTCCTTTAAATTGCTTGGCAAAGTCTATGGTTGCCACTGTATTGGCAAAGCTAAAAAACAATTTATTAGGATGTTTTGCTCTATCCAAACGCTTTTCGATAAGTGCTATTTCGTGCGATAACATTTTTTTTAGACGAGATTCAGTAACGTATCGCCCGTCTGATTCTACTCCATAAATAGCGTCGCTAAAGTCTTTGTCGTAGGCAGACATTGCTTTTGCTATTGTTTTTGAAGAACCACCTGCCCTAAAAAAGTGTCTTACTGTTTCTTGTCCTGCTCCAATCTCGGCAAATGTACCGTAAATGTCGTTGTTTAAATTGATGCGAAGTGCTTTGTCTTCTATTGAAGGAATAGTTTCTATTTTTCTATCTCCTTTAAGAATGATTTCTTTTTCTGCCATAGTCTTGGTAAAAAAAATATTTTTACAAAGTTATGAAATTACCCCGTTTTTATAAAGGAATAGTTTTAAATTTGTATGAAATTACAGAATTATTGTTTTGAAAATATATTTTTTGGGTACAGGGACATCTCAAGGGATTCCTATTATTGGTAGTAAGCATCCGGTTTGTTTGAGTAACGATCATAAAGACAAGAGGTTAAGAGTTTCGGTATGGGTAACTTGGGATAACTTTTCGTATGTGATTGATTGCGGTCCTGATTTCAGGCAACAGATGTTAACAAGCGGTTGTACTAAGCTAGACGGAATATTATTTACTCACGAACACGCTGATCATACAGCAGGATTAGATGACATCCGTCCGTTTTGTCATAGGCAAGGAAAATTACCGATTTATCTTCATAAAAGAGTTTTAGATTCATTACAGCGACGATTTGACTATATTTTTGAAACCGAAAATAGATATCCGGGAGCACCCGAAGTACAACCTTTTGTCATTACAGAAAATCAAAATTTCAGTATCGGAAATACAGAAGTTATTCCCATCAATGTGTTGCACGGACAGCTTTCTATTTTTGGATTCCGTCTAAAAGATTTTGTTTACATAACAGATGCCAAACACATTGAAAAACAAGAAGAAGACAAGATTAAGGGAGCTAAAGTATTGGTGATTAATGCTCTTCGAGAAGAACCTCATGACTTGCATTTTTCACTTCAAGAGGCACTTGAATTTATCGAAAGAGTACAACCCGAAAAGGCTTATCTAACGCATATCAGTCCGATGCTTGGATTTCATGAAGAAGTACAACAAAAATTGCCTGAAAACGTGTTTTTGGCCTATGATAATTTAATAGTAGAAGTAAAATAGTTAATAAAAGTTTATATAAAAATAGAGTTATGAAGAAAGTTTATTTGTATTTGTTTATTTTTTCGGCCTTACTAAATGTATTTACCTACGCATACTTTACAAAAAAAGAAAAATTTGAATCCGAAAAAGAACAGAAAAAGCAAGCAAAGTTAGAACAAAAACAAACAGTTATTGACTCATTAGAAGTAGAACTTTTTGAAATGTCGCATTATACCCTAGGTGGAAATTATTCGGCTCAAGACTATGTAGAACGTTATTTTGACGGATATAGTATCGAAAAGATTAGAGATTCAATTTTAGATATGAATCATGTAAAAGGAGGTAATCAATTAGCAGGATATGATTTTCCGGGTGATCCTATAATCATAAGTAGAATGGAGTTTATGAATCACAGATGGATTTTAGCAGATTTTGATAATTCAAAATTAGGAGGACAATTATTAATACGCTATTATCTTAATAACGACGGAACCTTTGAATTAGAAACTCTGGATAGAGCTGTTTATCTACCAAAACCTCAAATAGGAGAGTAATGGCAAATACTTTCGGAAAAATATTCAGACTTACTACTTTTGGAGAATCCCACGGAAAAGCGCTGGGTGGAATAATTGATGGATGTCCGAGTGGTCTAGAGCTGGATTTTGAAGCCATTCAAAAAGAACTTGACAGACGTAAGCCCGGGCAATCAAAACTGGTTACGCAACGAAAAGAATTGGATAAAGTTGAGTTTTTGAGCGGAATTTTCGAAGGCAAAACCACAGGAACTCCCATTGGTTTTATCATCCCGAACCAAGACCAAAAACCACAAGATTATTCGCACATACAAGATATTTATAGGCCTTCGCATGCTGATTTTACGTACGATAAAAAATACGGAATTCGAGATTATAGGGGTGGAGGCAGAAGTTCAGCTCGAGAAACTGCAAGTCGGGTTGTAGCAGGTGCTATTGCAAAACAACTTATTCCGAATATTAAAATCAATGCTTTTGTTTCGAGCGTAGGAGAAATATTTATCAATAAACCTTATCAGGTTTTGGACTTTTCGCTTAC
>CAZOQH010000051.1:0-5658 GCA_964581855.1 uncultured Flavobacterium sp. | reverse complement strand
CGTAGAAATGCTCGGAAGAGGAAGGCACGATGCCTGTGTGGTTCCTAGAGCTGTTCCGATTGTAGAAGCTATGACTGCCATGGTTCTGGCTGATTTTGTTTTGTTGGATAGAGCAGCCAGATAATATCTATAAAAAAAAATCTACTGTTATGGTAATTCCAAAAACAGTAGATTTAAACAAGTTTAAATTAGTTTGTTATTTAGATTTAGTGTCTTCGCGAAACTCTTTTTTGGCTTCTTGCCCTTCTTTTTTGATTTCTCTTTTAGCTTCTTTTACGTCGCTTTTAAGCTCTTTTTTAGCTTCTTTCAATTCTTTTTTCTCTTTTCTGATTTCAGCCTTTTCTTCTCTGTTGGCTTTGATGTCTTCTTTTTTGGCCTGAATGTCTTCTTTGGTGTTTTCGACAGCTTTGTTAATGTCTTCTTTTACAGACTTGGCTGTTTCGTTGATTTGCTCTTTAGTGTTTTCAACTCTTTTTTCAACTGTCTTTTCTTCTTGCGCAAAAGTTGTCGTACCAACTGCAATTGCGATTATCAATAATAACTTTTTCATTTTATTTAAGTTTTAAAGGTTAATTACTACTATACAAACAACATATATGCCTTTTTACATATTGTAGATGTAAAACACGTTGAATTAGCTTTAAAATAGAAGGTTACAGCCGTATTAGAAATTTTTCTATAGAAGTTTATTTAAAAAAAAATGCTGATTTTTCTACATTTTTCCACAAAAAAAGCTCCTAATTTTAAAGGAGCTATTGATGTATATCTTTAATTAAACACTAATTTAGCTGTTCCACCACATATATCGGGATACCAAGTTGCTGTTGTATGGACACAATCGTGACAATTTAAATCTTTAACAACAAAGGACCAAGAACTAACAGAACCGGCACAACCAGGCTGTCCGAGAGTGTTCCCATTCATAAAAGTACAAGAACTTTCAAAGTGGTGGTTATCTCCAATCCTTACTGCAGATATAAATTCGTGTGATGCTCCTGTATATGTTGAAAACCCAAAACCTATTGTAGCTAAATTAGAGCTATTAAGATGAAGTGTGTTCATTGGAGCAATTTTAATAAAACCACTTTGATAATGTTGGGAATTACACGAACACCCATCACCACCAAAAACGACAAAGTATTGTTCGCAGTTTGTGTTGTTAAACACGTCTAAAAATCTGACAGATTGCCCTGCTTGGGAAAATGTAGATACGGATACAAGTGTCGTAATCAAAATAAAAAGTAGCTTTTTCATATATTTTAGAATTTAAAGATTACTGTTTTTTAATTTTTATAGTCTGGTTGTTTATTTTCAACAGATAAACACCTGTTGTCAGTTCAGACAAGTCAAGACTTTTGTTATTGGTTATACTACCGAAATCCATCACTTCTTGTCCAAGAAGATTATATACTTTAACAGCTGTTTCTGTATTGTGTTTAGGGATTTCGATATTTATAATGTCTTTTACAGGATTAGGATATACCCTGTATTGTTCGGATTGTTTTTGCTCTACGATAAGATTTCCGTCCATTGCAATTTTTACTAAAAATATATTATTAGTTCCAGTAGCTGTAAGCGAAGTATTTCCAAAATCAACTGTACCTGAAAAAAGTCCCGATACATAGATGTTTTCTCCTAAACCAAGAGCAACATGATTACTACTATTACTTCCTTCTGTTGAACCGAATTGCTCTGCCCATTCTACCATACCCGAATTTTCTGTCTTTAATATAAAGGTATTAAATAATCCATTGGAAGTTAAGGTTATATCATCAAAATAAGCTGTCCCATAAAAATATCCTGTAACATATATATTACCCGAGTCATCAGTAATTATATTTTTACCTATTGCTTCATTTCCGAACCCTTTCGCCCACAACCCAGTTCCCGAACTGTCTGTTTTTAGAAGAAACATATTATTGTAATTGCCAATAGAAGTTATAGTATCAGTACCGACAGTCATTTCGCCTTTAAAATTTCCTGTAACATATACATTACCTGCCGTATCGATTGTAATACCATACCCCACAGAAGAAAAAAATGTTTCCTCTTCTCCGAAAAGCTCTGCCCATAGTACCTCACCAGAAGTGCCCATCTTCAAGATAAAAACACCACCCGTACTAGATAAGCAGGTAAGTGTTGTACTCTCAAAATCAGCCGTACCTGAAAAATACCCGGTTATATATATATTACCAGAGGTATCAGTAGTAATTTGGCGACCGATAATTCCTGCATGGTCACTATTATTAGCTCCAAAATTTTTTGCCCACAGCACCTGCCCCGAAGTATCTTGTTTGACTACAAAAATATCAGCACCGGCATTACCAGTAGTTTCGGTAATAAAGGTAAGTGTAATGTTTCCGAACGTAGCCGTACCACTACCATAACCATCACTAAAATAACCTGTGGTATATAAATTCCCTTGTGTATCCACAGTAATACTCGTAGATTGAAATTGAGGTGTCCCTCCAATCGCCGACCCGAAAAATTTCTCTGCCCATAATACTTGCCCTGAAGAATCTTGCTTAACTACAAAAATATTTTGATAGCCGGATTCACCACTAAGCGTAACGGAACCAAAGGTGGCTGTGCCGTTAAAAAGTCCAGTAGTATAAACATTTCCTAAATCATCAACCGTAATGCCTTTTCCAAAGTCTTGTAATCCTCCTCCAAATTTTTCTGCCCACAGCACCATACCTGACGGATTAATTTTGACTACAAATGCATCAGAACTTCCTACAGAAGTAGAAGTAAGTGTAATATCTCCAAAAGCAACCGTTCCTGTAAATTCGCCTGTCATATATATGTTACCGGAAGAATCTGTTGCCATACTGCTGTTATCAGCGCCATAAAATTTCCCTATAAACTTTTTTGCCCAAGCTACCGCAGGTTCGGTTTGAGCCTGTATTTGTGAAGGTAATATAAATGTAAAAACAAAAAAAATAAATAATGAGACCTGTTGTTTTGTCAAAGTTTTAATGTAGAATGTAGTGTTTTTCATAATAAAAGACTTTAAATTTTTGTTAGTAGTGTGTCAAATGTAATTAAAACTAATAAACAAACATAATTTTATGTTAATTTTTTATTTTATACTTAAATTGTATGTAATAGATTCTTTTGTTGGAGAGAAATAGTAAACCATAAAACCATACATTAAAAAATCTTATCTTTGTTACTTTGTAAAAAATTAAGAATAATGGAGTTTATTTATGGAACATGGCCTTGGTATGTATCAGGCACATTAATGGCAGTAGTAATGTTACTGCTTGTTTATTTCGGAAAATCTTTCGGGATGTCATCAAATTTACGAACGCTCTGCTCAATAGGAGGAGCAGGTCGATTTTCCGAGTTTTTTCGACCTAATTGGAGAGAACAAAAATGGAATTTAATGGTCGTTTTAGGAGCTATGATAGGAGGGTTTATAGCTTATAATTACCTGTCTGACGGAAGTGGAGTAAACTTAAATCCACAAACCGTGACAGAATTACAAGCTATGAATATTGAAGCTCCCAACGGAAAATTATTGCCAGAGCTATTTGCAGGTGAAGATGCGCTTAAAAATCCAAAAACTATTGCTATTCTTTTGATTGGAGGTATACTGGTTGGTTTTGGAACCCGATATGCAGGAGGTTGCACGAGTGGTCATGCCATTTCGGGATTAAGCAATTTGCAATTGCCTTCACTTATTGCCGTTATCGGATTTTTTATCGGAGGACTTGTGATGTCGTGGTTTCTTTTACCTTTAATTTTCTAATGTTATGAATTATCTTAAATTTTTATTAGTAGGAATCGTTTTCGGAATTGTAATGGTAAAATCAGAAGCAGTTTCGTGGTATAGAATATATGAAATGTTCCATTTTCAGTCGTTTCATATGTACGGAATTATCGGTACAGCAGTTGTGTTGGGAACTATAGGAGTACAGTTTTTGAAGAAAAATAACATCAAGGATTTTGCAGGAAATCCGATTCACATTCAACCGAAAGAAAAAGGAGTTGTCCGTTATTTAATCGGAGGAGGTTTGTTCGGACTGGGTTGGGGATTGGTAGGAACTTGTCCGGGACCTATTTTTGTACTTATCGGAGCAGGTTTTTATCCCGTAATAATTATTTTGATCGGAGCCTTGTTAGGAACCTTCTTTTACGGATTGATAAAAGATAAATTACCTCACTAAAAAAATCAAAAGTGAAAAACTACTCGATTCGACCATATACTCCGGATGATTTTGATTTATGGAACGACTTTATAGCCAAGGCTAAAAATTCGACTTTCCTTTTTAATCGAAATTTTATGGAATACCACAAAGACCGTTTTGAGGATTTTTCGCTGTTGGTTTTTGACGAAAATAAATTAGTAGCTGTCGTTCCTGCTAATCGAGTAGGAGCGGAGTTGCATTCTCACCAAGGTTTAACTTATGGAGGATTGGTTGTCGGGAAAACTATCAAATTACAAGAGTTTATCGCTATTTTTGATAGTATTTGTTCGTTTTTGAAATCCAATTTTAGAAAGGTATATTTTAAAGTTCTCCCTACTATTTACAACCAAGACTTTGCTGACGAACTCTTGTATGTGATGTTTTTGAAAGAGGCAAAACTATACCGAAGAGATACGCTTTCGGTGATTGATTATCAGCAAGATATTACTATTTCTGCCAAACGGAAATACGAAATCCGAAAAGGAGAAAAACACAATCTGCAGATAAAACAAACTAATGATTTTGCGGAGTTTTGGAACGAGATTCTCATCCCAAATTTACAACAAAAACACAATTCCAATCCGGTTCATTCGTTAGAAGAAATAACTTATTTACAAACTCGTTTTCCTGAAAATATCAAGCAATATAATGTTTATTTTGAAGGAAAAATCATAGGTGGAACTACTGTTTTTGAAACCGATAATGTAGCTCATATTCAGTATATTTCGAGCAATGAATTGCGAAGTAAAACCGGAAGTATAGATTATTTGTTTGATTTTTTGATTGATAAATATGCAGTTGAAAAAAGATTTTTTGACTTCGGAATATCAAACGAGAATAACGGGAAAACCTTAAACGAAGGACTGCTGTATTGGAAAGAAAGCTTTGGAGCAAAAACCCTAGTACAAGACTTTTACGAATTAGACTTGACTTAAGATATGATAAAATTCCTCGATTTACATAAGATAAACCAACCGTACGAAGCGGAATTTAAACAGCAATTCCAACAGTTTTTAGACAAAGGCTGGTATATTTTGGGTGAGAATGTAAAGCAATTCGAAAAGGAGTTTGCTACCTATTGCGGAACCAAACATTGCATCGGAGTGGCTAACGGTTTGGATGCTTTGATTTTGATTTTTAGAGCTTATAAACAGCTCGGAAAACTGCAAAGTGGTGACGAAGTAATCGTTCCTGCCAATACTTATATTGCTTCAATTATTGCTGTTTTAGAAAATGATTTAATTCCGGTTTTAGTAGAGCCTGACATCCAAACTTACAATATCAATACAAGTGAAATTCAGAAGTACATCACATCTAAAACCAAAGCCATTTTACCGGTTCATCTATACGGACAGCTATGTGAGATGAAAACCATAAACGAAATTGCTCAAAAACACAATCTGTTGGTTATTGAAGATGCAGCACAAGCTCATGGTGCAATGGAGCAGAAAAGAGCAGGAAACTT
>CAZOQH010000050.1:0-14347 GCA_964581855.1 uncultured Flavobacterium sp. | reverse complement strand
AAGGTTTTAAAGCCTTTCATTTGTACAAATGAAAGGCTTTTTTATTTCAAAAATTCTTTTCTTCCGATGGTTCTTGTAATAATATCTTTATTAATATCCCAGCCTCTAGCCGGAGAGTATTCGCGTCCGTAATAGATAATCTGAAGATGGAGTTTATTCCAAAGCTCTTTAGGAAATAAACGTTTAGCGTCTTTTTCGGTTTGTTGCACGCTTTTTCCGTTTGAAAGATTCCAACGATACATTAAGCGATGAATATGAGTATCCACCGGAAATGCAGGTACACCAAATCCTTGGCTCATTACCACACTGGCTGTTTTATGTCCAACAGCTGGCAATGTCTCTAATGCCTCTATGTCATTAGGAACTTCTCCGTTGTATTTATCAATTAAAATTTGAGAAAGCCCATAAATTCCTTTTGATTTCATCGGAGTAAGTCCACAAGGGCGAATGATATCGGCAATTCTATCCAAACCTAATTTCACCATATCATAAGGATTATCTGCTTCCGCAAATAGCAGAGGAGTGATTTTGTTTACTCGTGCGTCTGTGCATTGAGCCGAAAGCAAAACTGCTATCAAAAGGGTGTAAGTATCTTTGTGATTTAACGGAATAGGAGTCTCGGGATAAAGTTCTTCTAATGTGTTTATAACAAAATCAACACGTTCTTTTTTGGTCATTTTTAATCATTTGTTTTCTGATAAATATTTTTTTTTAAAACCTCAGCCAACTGATTTATACTTTCTTTATCGGGTACTACAAGAACGATACTGTTATTTATAGAGTTGTCTTTATTTTTTCTGTTCTCTTGATGTATCTTTAAACTTGTATTTGATTCTTTGAACAAATCCTGTATATCTACATTAAATATTTTGGCAAGTTTGGGGATATATTTTGATTTTATGTCAGTTTTTCCATTTTCCCAGTTTACGTAGGTTTTGCGTTCCGCTTCCAGTAAATCTGCCAGTTCCTATTGTGATTTTCTAGTTTTTGCCCGTAATTTTCTGATATTGTTACTTACACTCATGGTATTCTTAGATTGAAGTTTTTACAAATATAACTTTTTTACTCTTTTATAAGTGAAATCGGACAAAATTTGTATTGGTTATTACCAATGTTAATAAAAAATATGATATACATTTAAAATGTAAATTATTTTTGTATTTTGTCAGGAAGATAAAATCCGATAACATAAATTAAGGAATTTCACACTCTATCTTAAATTAAAGCCATTTTCTAGGAATTAGTATAAGGCAAAGCAATAGGTTTTTCCTGTTGCTTTGTTATTGTAAACAGTACATAAAATCTCAAAAACAGCTATGAAAAAAATAATTTTATTGTTTTTTGCCTTTACCTTGACTTCTTGTACCTGTACAATGTTCCGTGTTTTTAATTATCAAAAGTCTATATCCAAATATAAAAAAGTATTAGTTAAAGACAATCGGGAGATAATTTATTTGGCTAATGCACATTTGGGCAGTAAAAAATATTTTGAAGAAATAGAAGACTTTATCAATCAAAAAAGAAAAGAAGGATATATAATTTACTATGAAGGATTAACGAGAGAAGATATAGAAAATCAACCCCTTCAGGACACGCTTAATATGAAATTTCGAAAATTATTAGGATACAACCTGAAAGGAGGCTATGCTGATGAAGAAAACAAGTCCTTACCTAAATGTTTTAAAAAATATGTAGGGCAAACTAAGACTAATACAGGCATAAATGAGGTGACAGACATAAATGTAGATTTGAGCCTAAACAGGTTACTTGATTTGTACGAGGCAAAATACGGAAAAATAAAACTTGATGAGTGTGATTTCAGTACGCCTTTAAACGAAACGTATAAATGCGATCATCTAAATGCAGAGTATGTAATTTCTCACGAATTCAGAGATGAATATTTAACGGATAAACTGCTTAATTCCAAAGATGAAAAAATTGTATTGCTTTACGGTAAAGCACATTGGTTGCTTGCAATTTATCCTGTTTTAGTTCATAAAAATGGATATAAATTGGTTGAAGGTAAAATTTAAGATTTCTAAAAATTCTAATCTCTGGAAAAAATACTTCACGATTGCAGGATTAATTCTTTAATTAGTTTTCGAGCATTGGGTTCGGCTTTTTTAACGGCTTTAAGCACTTCTTCGTGCGATATTTTATCCATTTCGTCTTCGGTTCCCATATCTGAAATAATCGAGATTCCGAAACAGTTTAAGTCCATATGTCTTGCTACGATAACTTCAGGAACGGTAGACATTCCAACGCAATCTGCTCCTACTATTCTCACCATATTGTATTCTGCCAAAGTCTCAAAAGTAGGACCTTGTAATCCGTAATAGATTCCGTCTTTTACAACTAGGTTTTCTTCTTTTGCAATGCTCTTAGCCTTTGCAATGAGTTGTCGGTTATAAGGTTCTCCCATATTTACAAAACGAGGTCCAAATCGTTCGTCATTTTTTCCTCGCAGTGGATGTTCCGGAAACATATTGATATGGTCATAAATAATAACAACATCTCCTACTTCATAACTTCGATTTACTCCTCCCGAAGCATTAGAAACAATGAGTGTTTCAATTCCGAGATATTTCATTACTCGTACCGGAAAAGTTACTTCTTGCATCGAATAACCTTCATAATAATGAAATCTTCCTTGCATAGCCACCACCGACTTATTTCCTATTTTTCCGAAAATAAGATTGCCTTTATGACCCTCTACGGTCGAAACCGGGAAGTTCGGAATTTCTTCATACGGAATTTGATGCTCAATATTTATATCAAATATAAAACTTCCTAATCCAGAGCCCAATATTACTCCGAATTCAGGTGTGTAGTTTGTTCTTTCTTTAAGGTAATTTACGGTTTGTTGAACTTTTTCCCACATAATTAATTGTACAGTTTTCTGTTAGTAAGTATTTAGCCAAAGTTACAACCTTTACAGGTTTTTTTCAAGTTTTAAAGGCTAAATTAAGGGATAGAAGAATCTAAAATTAGTGAGATTGAAAATACGTCTTTTATTTGATTTCTAATTTTCTATTTCCATTCTCCAACTCTTGAATTTCGATAATGCTGTGTTTATCTGGAATTAGATTCGGAATTTTTTCGGACCATTCCAAAAAACAATAATTGCCAGAGTATAAATAGTCTTCTACTCCAAAGTCAAGAGCTTCTTCTTCTGATTTCAAGCGGTAAAAATCAAAATGATATATTAACTCTCCATCTGAGGTTTCGTATTGGTTTACTAACGAAAATGTAGGACTACTTATGGTATCTTTCACTTTTAAAGCGCTACATAAAGCTTTGATTAGTGTAGTTTTTCCAGTTCCCATTTGGGCTTCAAACAAAATCACTTTTTCGTGTTTTTGGTTTAAAATTTGTCGAGCCACAGCATCTATGTTTTTAAGAGAAAATTCGATTTTCATACTTAACCTGTACTTAATTTTATTTCGGATTAAACACCAAAAACGGAACAATCATTTCTTCAAGTGATATTCCTCCGTGTTGATAGGTATTTCGGTAATAGCTCACATAATGATTATAATTATTCTGATAAGCCAAGAAATAATCATTTTTAGCAAAAATAAAAGAACTGGTCATGTTGATGGCTGGTAGGCCAATCTTTTTCGGATCTTTTACCGCATAAACATCCTTGTCTTCGTAAGTAAGGCTGCGTCCTGTTTTATATCGCAAGTTCAAGCTTGTATTCTTATCTCCAATCACTTTACTCGGGTTTTTTACATTTATCGTTCCGTGATCCGTAGTAATGATTAGTTTCATTCCCATTTGTTGGGCTTGTTGAATCATTTCTAACAAAGGTGAATTTTTAAACCAACTTAATGTCAATGAACGATAAGATTTGTCGTTTGAAGCCAATTCTTTGACTACTTCCATCTCAGTTTTAGCATGCGAAAGCATATCCACAAAATTGTAAACAATTGTAGTTAAATCGTTGTTTTTAATTCCTTTGAAGTTTTCGGCTAATTTCTTTCCGTCTCTAAAATTAGTGATTTTGTAGTATTCTTGTTTGATGTTAATTCCTAAGCGTTTTAGATGCTCGGTCAGAAATTCAGCCTCATACAGGTTTTTTCCTCCTTCATCTACATCGTTTCTCCAATATTGCGGTAATTTTTTTTCCATTTCTAAAGGCATCATTCCAGAAAAAATCGCATTTCGGGCATACTGCGTTGCCGTAGGAAGAATCGAAAAATAAGGCGTTTCTTTTTCTAGTTTGTAATGATTGTTTACGATAGGTTCAAATGCTTTCCATTGGTCATAACGCAAATTGTCTATTACTACAAAAAGTATGGGTTGTTCTTTTTTGACCAAATGCGGAACTACCAATTCTCTAAATAAATTGTTAGACATAATAGGCTTATCTGCATTGGAATCAAACCAACTCTCGTATGTTCTTTCGATAAACTTTCCGAATTGAGAATTGGCTTCAATTTTTTGGGTTTCTAGAATTTCGGTCATAGCAGAATTATCCGTGTTTTCGAGTTCTAATTCCCAAAATAATAAACGTTTATAAATATCTACCCAATCTTCGTAGCTTCGAACCATGGCCAAATCCATGGATATTTTTCGGAATTCTTTCTGATAATCCATTGTGGTTTTTTCGGATACCAATCTAGAATGATCAAGGTTTTTCTTTAAACTCAATAATATTTGGTTTGGATTTACAGGTTTTATCAGATAATCAGAAATTTTTGACCCGATAGCCTCTTCCATTATGTATTCTTCCTCACTTTTAGTAATCATAATAATAGGAGTGGAGGCTTTCTTTTCTTTCATCTCCGACAGAACCTCTAGCCCGGAAAGTCCTGGCATATTTTCGTCTAAAAAAACGACATCAAAGTTTTCTTGATCAAAGATGTCAAGCGCATCTCTACCATTATTGGCTGTAGTTACTTTGTAATTCTTTTTTTCTAGAAAGATGATGTGTGGCTTTAAAAGGTCGATTTCATCATCAACCCAAAGTATTTTTATAGTATTCATATATATTTCGATTTGAAGCTGCAATTTAGTGTTTTCTAAATAAGTATGTTCTTAAGGTAATTGTAAACTTTTTTATCCAAATTAAAATTTTTTGTAAAAAACAGAAATATATATTGTAAGATTTGTCAGAAAGATTATCTTTACACCATTAATTATTTATTTATATTACAATGCAAACAGGAACAGTAAAGTTCTTTAATGAATCTAAAGGTTATGGATTCATTACAGATTCAGAGACAGGTAATGACATTTTTGTTCATATTACAGGTCTAAAGTCATCAAAATCACTTAATGAAGGTGACAAAGTAAGCTACCAAGAAGAAGAAGGAAGAAAAGGGAAAGTAGCTGCAGAGGTTGAAGTTATCGAAGGTTAATATCATATATTATTTTTGATTACAATTTGACGGTTAAAGTCGTTTCAGTTTTCTGAAACGACTTTTTTGCTTATATTTGAAGCTATTAATTCAGCTCTTTTTATTAATAAAGGTAAATTAAAGCTACAAATTACCGGTTACCCTTACAACGTATTCATTAAATATAAATTTTATGGCACAATTCATCAAAATATATCCTGAAAACCCTAACGAAAAGGAAATTGCAAAAGTGGTAAAAATCTTGAAAGAAGGCGGGTTGGTGATTTATCCGACAGATACTGTTTATGGTTTGGGTTGTGATATAACCAATACTAAAGCCTTAGAAAGAATTGCCAGAATCAAAGGGATTAAATTGGATAAAGCTAATTTCTCGTTTGTTTGTTCTGATTTAAAAAATATTTCGGATTATGTAAGACAAATTGATACTCCAACTTTTAAGATTTTAAAAAGAGCTTTACCCGGACCTTACACTTTTATTTTACCAGGAAATAATAATCTTCCGAAAGAATTTAAAAAGAAAACTACAGTCGGAATCAGGGTTCCTGACAATAATATTGCCATTGAACTAGTTAAACAACTAGGAAATCCGATTGTTTCAACTTCGATTTATGACGAAGACGAGGTTTTAGAATATACTACCGACCCAGAATTGATTTTTGAAAAATGGCAAAACTTAGTGGATGTGGTAATTGACGGAGGTTACGGAGATAATTATGCCTCTACTGTTATTGATTTGTCTGGAAATGAGCCTGAAGTAATCCGTGAAGGAAAAGGAAGTTTGGATGTCTTATAAGCTTTTATTCCCTGTAAAAAAAGGTGTTAAAAAGCATTATACAATCTTTAACAAATAATTATGTAACTTTTTTGTTATGCTATACGTATAACAAGCAGTGTTTATATTATTACGAAGGAAATTAGATGAGACAACTTAAAATTACAAAGCAGGTAACCAATAGGGAAACTGCATCTTTAGACAAGTATCTTCAAGAAATCGGTAAAGTAGATTTGATTACTGCAGATGAAGAGGTAGAGTTAGCACAACGAATCAAAGCAGGAGATCAAAGAGCTTTAGAGAAATTAACTAAAGCTAACCTACGTTTCGTAGTATCGGTAGCAAAACAATATCAAAATCAAGGTTTAACTCTTCCGGATTTAATTAATGAAGGAAACTTAGGACTTATCAAAGCAGCTCAGCGTTTTGACGAAACTCGTGGATTTAAGTTTATTTCGTATGCGGTTTGGTGGATTCGTCAGTCTATCTTACAAGCTTTGGCAGAGCAATCTCGTATTGTGAGATTACCACTCAATAAAATTGGTTCGATTAATAAAATCAACAAAATGTATGCTCTTTTAGAACAATCTAATGAGCGTCCGCCAAGTGCAGAAGAAATCGCCAAAGAGCTAGATATGACCGTAAATGACGTAAAAGAGAGTATGAAAAACTCCGGACGTCACTTATCAATGGATGCTCCATTAGTAGAAGGAGAAGACTCTAACTTGTATGACGTATTGCGTTCGGGAGAATCTCCAAACCCTGATAGAGAACTTATTCATGAATCTTTACGTACCGAAATCGAGAGAGCTCTAGAGACCCTTACACCTCGTGAGGCGGATGTAGTTCGTTTATATTTTGGTTTAGGAGATCAACATCCTATGACTTTAGAAGAAATTGGAGAAACTTTTGATCTGACAAGAGAACGCGTTCGTCAAATTAAAGAAAAAGCCATCCGAAGACTAAAACATACCTCGAGAAGTAAAATCTTGAAGACTTATTTAGGATAATTTCTTTTATAAAAACATAACAGAACATAGAGAAACTATGAAAATTATACCAAAAGCTCATTCATTATTAAAAACTGAATGAGCTTTTGGCTTTGTAAAACAACACGACTAAAGAAATGAAAAATACACTTATTGCACCATCCGTTTTAGCTGCTGATTTCGGAAATCTTCAAAAAGATGTCGAGATGATAAATCAAAGTCAAGCAGATTGGTTTCATATTGATATTATGGATGGAGTTTTTGTTCCGAATATTTCGTTTGGAATGCCTGTTTTAGAGGCAATAAAAAAGCACGCCAATAAAACGCTTGACGTTCATTTGATGATTGTTCAACCAGAACGCTACATAAAAACTTTTGCCAAACTTGGAGCTAACATTCTAACGGTACATTATGAAGCTTCAACACATTTACACAGAACCTTGCAGGAAATTAAAGCAGAAGGAATGAAAGCAGGAGTAGCCCTGAATCCGCACACTAACGTAGCTGTTTTAGAAGATTGTATAGGTGATATTGATTTGGTTTGTATTATGAGTGTAAATCCTGGTTTCGGAGGACAATCATTCATAGAGAATACCTACAAAAAGGTACAGCAACTCAAAGAAATTATTACTCGAAACGGAGCCTCAACCCTTATCGAAATTGATGGAGGTGTAACTTCTAAAAATGCAAAACAACTTGTAGATGCTGGAGCTGATGTACTCGTAGCTGGAAGTTTTGTTTTTAACTCCGAAAACCCAATTGATACGATTGCTAATCTGAAAGAACTTACAAGTTAAGAACAGCTTTTAAAGATTACTGTAAAGTTTTGTTGGGCTATAAGTGTCAAATTTATACACACTTATTGCCTTATTTTACTTTAGGGTTCTTTATCTAAAAAACAACAAATAACTCAAGTAAGTAAGATACATTAACACAAAGGCTATCCCTTCTTTTCTAGAAACTATCTGATCGGATCTAAAGACAGGATAACAGATAATAGCTACGAAGGCAGCCAAAGGCAGATCAAACCACAAAAGACTTTTGGAGACAGTAATACTATTAGGGATAAATATTGTTGTAACTCCGAGAACTATAAAAATATTAATTATACTACTGCCTAGAAGATTTCCGACAGCCACATCGCGTTCGTTTCGAATCGTTCCTACAATCGTCGTGGCAAGTTCGGGGGCTGATGTTCCAATTGCTATAATTGTCAATCCGATAACAGCGTCACTCATTCCGAAGTGTTTAGCAATGTTCACAGCACCAGCCACTAGTTTTTCTGCTCCATAAATCGTCGCAATAATTCCACAAAACAACAGCATAAAGTTCCAAACCCATACTTTGTAATCTGTTTTTTCTTTGGAAGTACTTGGCTCAAACTCTACCTGAAAGTCTTTTTGTACTTTGGGAGATTCGTTTTTACTTGTTCTAACAATGATAATTAGATAAATTATTCCTAAAACAAACATAAGAATCCCATCCCAAAGATTCAATTTTCCGTCTAAAGACAAAAGTAACAACAAAACGGCCGCAAAAATCATTGCATAAAGTTCGGTTTTAATACTTTTCATTTGTACAGGAAGTGGTCGAATAGCTGCACTCAAACCAAGTATAAAAAGGATATTAACTATATTCGTTCCTGCAATGTTTCCGACTGCTATATCTCCTGTGCCTTCTCCTAATGCTGTAAGGCCAACAGCCAATTCGGGCAAACTCGTTCCTATCGAAACAACCGTAAGCCCAATAACGATAGGGCGAATATTCAATAGTGAAGCAATTTTTGAAGCTCCTTTTAGTAAGATTTCTGCTCCGACCGTAATTACAATCAGACCAAACAGAAAAGTCAATACAGCACTTAAACTCATATAAATAAGGTTGTCCTACAAAGATAAGGAAATATTAGGATGATATTTACCTGAATAAATAATGCAAGCGAAGAAGACCGTTTAGACAAAATTAGCAACTTTCATCCCTATAAAATTAAACATTGGAGAGCCAATATGTTGATTTAAAAGTCGAAATAAAAAAGAAACATACAATAACCTTAGAAATTGAAAAATTAGATGGAGAAATTTTATCTGTAATTTTTTTTAAAGAAATAATTTAGTAGTAAAAGACTTTCTATCATTTACACTTATCATTCATGCATTTTTCCGTAACTTTATACTCTTACAAAGTTTACTGAGAAGACTATGAGCCAAAACAGCAACACCCCATCATCGCAACTTTATTATACCCAAACCATTGAACAGGTTCTTAGCAAATACAAAGTAAACCCGACTTCGGGACTTTCGGAAAGCGAAGCACAAAGACGACTCGAACAATACGGCCCTAACAAGCTACAAACCCACAAACGCAAATCCATTTTTATGCTTTTCGTTTCGCAGTTGCAGGACACGTTGATTTACGTGCTTATGGGTGCGGTACTTATTACGATGTTGATGGGAGAATACATTGACGGAATTATTATTTCGGCTGTAATCCTTATCAATGCTACACTCGGAGTTGTTCAGGAAGTACGTGCAGGAAATGCGATTGAGGCACTTCGGAATATGTCCGTACCCAAGGCTTTGGTCAAAAGGGACAATCAAATCAAAGAAATCAGTTCGGAAGAAATCGTGGCAGGAGATATTATAATTCTCGATGCAGGACGTTATATTCCTGCTGATTTACGCCTTGTCGAAAGTGCTAATTTACAAATAGACGAATCGGCTCTTACGGGAGAATCTGTGGCTGTGCTAAAAGATGCGGAGGCTGTTTTTTCGGAAAAATATATTCCACTTGGAGATAGAAGCAATCTTGCTTACATGACAACTTTGGTTACCTACGGACGTGGTATCGGAGTGGTTGTCGGAACAGGGAGACATACCGAAGTAGGGAAAATAGCTAACATTTTGAGTGAAGAAGAGAATACCAAAACTCCTCTTGAAGTTCGATTGGATCAACTCGGTAAAACTCTAGGGAAAGCAGCAATAGTTATTTGTATGATACTATTCGGAGTTTCGTTTTTGCAAGGACGAGATTGGACCGAAATGTTCTTGACTTCGGTATCTTTGGCTGTTGCAGCAATTCCCGAAGGATTAGCAGCTATCGTAGCTGTAGTGCTTTCTATTGGAGTAACCAAAATGGCTCGGAAAAATGTCATTGTCAAGAAACTCCCTGCTGTTGAAACATTAGGCTCGGTTAATATTGTATGTTCAGACAAAACAGGAACACTTACACAAAACAAAATGACCGTTCAAAAGGTTTTTACCTTTACGGATAAAACGCAGGAAATCAACAATAAAACCCAACTTTCGGAAGACGGAATACTGCTTTCACAAGCAATGGTGCTTTCGTCTGATGCGACGCTCGAAAACAGGGAAAGTACAGGTGACCCGACTGAAATTGCTTTATTGCAGTTAGCCGATGATTTAAACATTAAAAGAAATGAACTGCTAGAAAACCAACCCAGAATAGACGAACTCGCTTTCGATTCTAATCGAAAAATGATGTCTACTCTGAACCAAAAAGATGGAAAATATGTGGTTTATACCAAAGGCGCGATTGACAGCCTTATTCTGAAATGTAAATACATACTCGAAGAGGGCGAAATTCTTCCGATAACCGAAACGCATCGAGCTATACTATTTGAGGCTTCTGATGCGATGTCAGACAAAACGTTGCGAACATTAGCTGTTGCTTTCAAGACTTTGGACAACCCGATTGCTCCCGAAAATTTTGAAAAAGATTTGGTAATGATTGGTGTTGTAGGAATGATAGATCCACCTCGTGAGGAAGTCAAACATTCAATTGCTATAGCTAAGGAGGCAGGAATTACAACTATCATGATTACAGGCGACCACAAGAATACTGCTTTTGCCATTGCCAAAGAATTAGGCATTGCTTCGGATATTTCGGAGACAACTACAGGTGCTGAGATCAATAATATGTCGCAGTCTGAATTAGAACTGCACATTGAAGAATATAAGGTTTTTGCGAGGGTTTCGCCCGAACACAAGGTTAACATCGTAAGGGCTTTCAAATCCAAAGGAAATATTGTATCGATGACAGGAGATGGCGTAAACGATGCTCCTTCGCTCAATACAGCCGATATTGGTGTAGCCATGGGAATTGAAGGAACGGATGTTGCAAAAAACGCTTCGGATATGATTTTGGCAGACGATAATTTTTCAACTATTATCAATGCTATCGAACAAGGACGAAATATTTATAACAACATCAAAAAATCTGTTATTTTTCTGCTTTCGTGTAATGTGGGAGAAGTAATTGCGATGTTTGTAACGATTATTGTAGGACTTCCCGTACCATTGATTGCTACACAACTACTTTGGATTAATCTTGTAACCGATACCCTTCCTGCAGTTGCTTTAGGAATGGACAAAGGCGACAAGGATGTAATGAAAGAAAGACCGAGAGCCATTAACGAAAACTTCTTTTCGCATGGTGCAGGAATTCGGGTCATCCGTGCAGGAGTGCTTATCGGAATTCTGACAATTGTAGCTTTTCTGTTAGGATATTATATCAAAGGATACAACCCTTTTGCCGAAAGTATTCCTCAAGCCGTACACGAATATTCTCGTACTTTGGCATTTTTGACCATTATTGCGAGTCAGTTGTTCTATTCATTTAGTTTCCGCCACGAACGTAAATCTATTTTTAAGGTTGGATTTTTATCGAATAAATTTCTTGCCGGTTCGGTTATTCTAGGATTTGGATTACAACTGCTTGTGCTGTACGTCCCGTTTTTGCGAGAAGCTTTTAAACTGCAAATAATAGATTTTAACCATTGGTTAATTGTGTTAGGGCTTGGGCTTTGCCCGCTAGTATTTAATGAGATTTTTAAATCTTTTTTGAGGAGAAGGAAAAAATAATTTGACTATCTTCTTACTTTTCTAATTCAAACGAATCGATAATCTTGCTCTGAAAATAGAAGATTAAACAAAAAACTGCTATCTTATGATAGCAGTTTTTTGTTTATGGCTTTTACGAGTTTTGGGCCTTCATAAATAAATCCTGTATAGAGTTGAATTAAACTTGCTCCTGCATTCAGTTTTTCAATAGCATCTTCGGGAGTATGAATTCCTCCCACTCCAATAATAGGGAAGGCATTGTTGCTTTTTTCGGATAAAAAACGAATCACTTCGGTAGAACGATGGGTAAGGGGCTTTCCACTCAATCCTCCTGTTTCTTTCTGGTTTTCCGAAATTAAATTTTCTCTTGATATAGTTGTATTGGTAGCAATTACTCCTGCTATTTTAGTATTTTGAACAATGTCAATAATATCTAGCAATTGCTCATTGGTTAGGTCCGGAGCTATTTTAAGCAGAATAGGTTTGACTTTAGGCTTGGTTTGATTTTTGTTTTGAAGGGTTTGGAGTAATTCCGTAAGAGGTTCTTTATCTTGTAAGGCTCTTAAATTCGGAGTATTCGGACTACTTACATTTACTACAAAATAATCAACCACATCATACAAGGCATCAAAGCACAGTTCATAATCCGAAATAGCATCTTCGTTGGGAGTTAGTTTATTCTTCCCGATATTGCCTCCGATAAGGACATTTTTATTCTTTTTTAATCGCTCAACTGCTTCAAAAACACCACCATTGTTAAATCCCATGCGGTTAATAATTCCGTTATCTTCTTTGAGTCGGAATAAACGTTTTTTGGGATTTCCTTCTTGTGGTTTGGGAGTTAAAGTTCCGATTTCGATGAATCCAAAACCGAAATTAGAGAGCTCTTTATATAGTTTAGCATCTTTATCAAACCCTGCAGCCAATCCGATAGGATTTTTGAATTTCAATCCGAAAACTTCTCGTTCTAATCGTTTGTCGTTTATAGTATAACAACTTTTGATGATATTAGGAACAAACGGAATTTTATTGGCAAAGCGCAAAAACGAAAAGGTAAAGTGATGAACTTTTTCGGGATCGAAATTAAATAATATCGGGCGAATTATAGATTTGTACATTGTATGAGCGTTGAGTTGTGATTCGGGAAACTATTTTTTCAAATCTTCTGAAGCTTTCAGAACGATATCTCGCAAGGTTTCTTTATAAAAAACAATTCTGTCTTGAATGGTTTTATCTGTAGCTCCCAAAATTTGAGCAGCGAGAATTCCTGCATTTTTTGCTCCATTTAGAGCAACTGTAGCTACAGGGACTCCTCCGGGCATTTGCAAAATAGATAAAACAGAATCCCAACCATCAATCGAATTACTTGATTTTACGGGAACTCCAATCACTGGGAGTGGACTCATTGAAGCCACCATTCCGGGTAGATGTGCTGCTCCTCCAGCCCCTGCAATAATTACGTTTATCCCTCTTTTATGAGCATTAGTTGAAAAATCAACTAATTTTTCTGGAGTTCGATGAGCTGAAACGATGTCAACTTCAACTTCAATATGGAAATCTTGAAGAATGTCAATGGCTTCTTGCATGATAGGCAAGTCGCTTTTGCTTCCCATTACTACTGCTACTTTCATGTTTTGTGTTGTTAAATTTTTACAAAAATACAGAAATTAACTGAATCAAAGGATATTTGTTTTTAGCAAGAATTCCATAAAAAAAAGCCCGAAAATGTTCGGGCTTTTTTATGGTTAATTTGGTGAAGTTTTATTCTACTGTGAAATTATCGAATTCCAAATCATAAGCTGCATTGTTTCCTACTCGAATTCCGAAGAAAACATTGCTGAAATCATCTACATTAAAATCAACTCCTGCTGAACCCAAATCAAGAATGATTTGTACCCATTCTCCATTTGTATTGATTGTTCCTGTATAGCTGTTTGATCCTGATGCTGTAACTCCTTTGGTTCCGGTTACTGTCCCTAAGTTAAAGGCAACCCATTGAGATGGATTGTCTGCTCTGAACATACTTACGGAAAGTGTCTTGGCAGAAGTTCCTTTCATCCAGAACATAAGTTTTGTCGGATTGTCGGGTAAATCCGAGTAAGCATAAGAAGAAAAAGCCAATTCGTTGCTTCCTGTTGAAGCCATTTGAATTTTCATCGAATTTCCTCCATTCATTCCTGTTCCTACACCTTGAGTAACATAGTTTCTAATTACATTCAATCCAGCTGTAAACTCAGTCCAGTTCTCGAAAGTATATCCAGGGAATACACCTACTGCATCCGGGCTTGGTTCAATTGGCTCTAATTCTCCTAGAGGGTCTTCTGTAAGATTAATGTCATTTTCATCTCTTGAAACAAATTGGAA
>CAZOQH010000049.1:0-14364 GCA_964581855.1 uncultured Flavobacterium sp. | reverse complement strand
GTAATTTGCCCGTTTTCGTCTAATTCGATATCCAAGTCTGAGTCATCCGATAAATTTTCAGAATCCACTACTTCAATTTCTTCTGCAATTTCCTCTTTAGGCTCTTCGTAAGGCAATGGTTCCAGAAGACTTATTTGTTTAATTTTGTCAGCAGTAAGCTGATTTCCAAGTGCTTTTATGCCTTTGACAGCAATAAACTCTTCGAAATTAACCGTAGTGTTTTCTTTCTGAACGCCTTTTACTTTGGCAAAAACCACTTCTGCTAAAGGTCTATAATCTGTGGAAACAATTTCGAGTTGAGACTTTTCGTGTTCTGAAATAAAGATTTCTTCTTTATTTTCGTTTTCAATTAAAAAGCGCTTAACGAAATAACGTTCTTTTTCTCCGTCATAATATACGGCAGAAATAGGTTTTTTGGGCACCCATTTTTCCAAGACAATCATATCCTCGTCAAAATGGGTTGAAAGTTCTGGAATAATTGTTTTCACTTTTCCGCTTTGTGTAATAATCAGCAAGCGATCATTAGGACGGAATTCGCCTAACAGATCTCCTCTCCCATCCACATTCAATCTTTGAACCGAATCATCAAACCAAATTTTTCGAGGTCTAAGAGTAGAAATTCCTTTTTCTTTTAGTTCGATTTTTTTAATAGGATGTTTTGTAACTGTATTTCCTTTAGAACCACGACCTTTAATTCCGATAGTTGCAAAATCTAAATCGAATTTCAATTTTTTGATGTTACCTACTTGTCGTAACAATACTGTAACTACTTCGGCTTCTCCGTTTGGATTATGCGAAAAGTACAATATCATCGAACCAGGTTTTCCTTGGGTTAAATCATATTCTTTATCTCGGGTAACCCCTGAAACATTAAATCGCTTTACAAACGAAGTCCCTGATTTCCCGTCTCGATAAATCATATTATAAATGGTTCGTTTGTCATTTCTATCAAAAACAGAAACGTGAATAATATCCTTTCCGACGAACTTTTTATCATCGACTTTCGTAACCATCATTTGTCCGTTTCTCAGGAAGACAATTACATCGTCAATATCAGAGCAATCAGCTACATATTCGTCTTTTTTTAGACCTGTACCAATAAAACCTTCTTCTCTGTTTACATACAGTTTGGTGTTTCTAAGAACTACTTTTGTGGCTTCAATAGTGTCAAAACTACGAAGCTCGGTTTGGCGTTCTCTTCCTTTTCCGTATTTCTCTTTGAGTCTCGTAAAATAACTAATCGCAAAATCAATCAGATGCTCTAAATTGTGTTTTACTTGAGCTATTTCTTCCTCGATTTTTGCAATATTTTCGTCCGCTTTGAACGAGTCAAAACGAGTAATACGAATCATTGGGATTTGAGTCAGGCGTTGCAAATCCTCATCTACAATTTCTCGAACAAGGTCTTTTGCAAAAGGTTCAAATCGTTTGTGTAAGTATTTATATAGCGTTTCTCGGTCAGAATAATGTTTGAAGTCAATATACATTTCTTCTCGGATGAAAATCTTTTCCAAAGAAGCAAAATGCCATTTTTCTTCTAATTCTTCGAGCTGAATTTCTAATTCTCGTTTGAGTAGCTCCACAGTCCGTTGGGTAGATACTTTGAGCATCTCCGACACACCAATAAACAGTGGTTTGTTGTCTTGAATTACACAACCTAGCGGAGCTATAGAAGTTTCGCAAGCCGTAAAAGCGTACAAGGCATCAATGGTTTTATCTGGAGAAACTCCGCTTGCTAGGTGCACTAATATTTCGACTTCAGCAGCAGTGTTATCTTCTATCTTTTTGATTTTTATTTTTCCTTTTTCGTTTGCCTTAAGGATGCTATCAATAAGAGTTGAAGTGTTGGTCGAAAAAGGAATTTGCGTGATAACCAATGTGTTTTTGTCCAGTTGCGAAATCTTAGCTCTAACTCTTACACGACCACCTCGCATTCCGTCGTTATAGTTGGATACATCTGCAATTCCGGCTGTCGGAAAATCAGGAAAAATAGTAAATGGTTTTCCTTTCAGAATTTTTATAGAAGCATCGATTAGTTCGTTAAAGTTATGTGGTAAGATTTTAGTCGAAAGTCCGACAGCAATTCCTTCTCCTCCTTGAGCCAACAAAAGAGGGAACTTAACCGGAAGGTTGATAGGTTCGTTTCGTCTTCCATCATACGATAATTGCCAGTTGGTAACTTTCGGAGAATATAAAACCTCAAGGGCAAATTTACTCAAACGAGCTTCGATATAACGAGAAGCTGCGGCTCCGTCTCCTGTTAGGATATTTCCCCAGTTTCCTTGAGTGTCGATTAACAAGTCTTTTTGACCGATTTGCACCATCGCATCTCCGATACTTGCATCTCCGTGCGGATGATACTGCATGGTATGCCCAACTACATTGGCTACTTTGTTGTAGCGTCCGTCATCGAGTTCTTTCATCGAATGCATAATCCTGCGTTGAACAGGTTTAAAACCGTCTTCAATAGCAGGTACTGCACGCTCTAAGATTACGTAAGAAGCATAATCCAAAAACCAATCCTGATACATACCACTAACTTTGGTAATCGTATCTTGATTTTCTTCTGTATTCTGTAAGTCTTGGGCTAAATCGTCTAATTCGTCGCTCATTGGTAAAATGGAGAATTTCCCACAAATATATAGAATTTAAGGATAAAATAAAATTTGAATTCATTTCTGTTTTTTTACACTATACTAAACATTAACAAACATTTACTACTGTGTTGGCAAAACTTTTAGAGAACTAAAAATACTTTTATATAAAAACTATCTCATGGCTAAAAAAATACTCTTATATATTTTTCTTTCTCTTACTTTTTTAGGATTTTCACAAGAACAAATCATAAAAGGACGAATTGTAGCTCCTGCTGACTTAAAAGGCGTCAATGTTGAAAATCTTAATCGGAAAATTAGTGTTCTTACTGACAAAGAAGGCAATTTTAGCATTATTGCTACTACGGGAGAAGTTTTAGTTTTTTCGGGGATAAATATCAATAAAAAAGTAGTTTTTGTTAAGGAAGAGCATTTCGAAAATTTGGTAGAAATAAGATTGACTACCACAGCTGTTGAAATTGAAGAAGTTGAAATCGGGAAGCAAATCGACATGGGATTTGGAGGCAAAAAACTCACGCCTGCCGAAAGAAGATATCAAACAAGCGGACAAATATTAAAATTAAACCAAGGGATAGAAATCAATTTAGAAGCCGTCGGAAATTTGTTCAACGGAAAAAGAAAACAACTTAAAAAAGAGTTAGAAATAGAAAAATATAATAGCTTGTTGTATGAACTCGATGTTTATTTTGATGAAGATTTTTATGTAAATTCGCTTGGATTAGATGCTGCTTATATTCAGGATTTTAAATATTTTTTGATTGAAGACGAAAATTTCAGAAAAATATTAAAGTCAGAAAATGAATCCGAAATTATTTTAAAAACAGTACGGATGTACGAGCTTTATCTCAAAAAATAATCCGATGAAATATAGCGTTTTGATATGGTTTGTGCTAATTTCTACTTCAGCGATGTCTCAAAAAATATTGACAGGAAAAGTAGAAACAGGTGGTGTGGTTTCGGATATCCTGGTAGTAAATCTGACTCAAGAAATTCAAACGCAAACTGATGATTTCGGAGTTTTTTTCATTTCAGCAAACGAAGGAGATTTATTGATTTTTAGTTCTATTTTTATAAAAAGGAAGAGGTTTTTGGTAGAAAAGGAACACTTTGAGAGTAATCTTATTATCCCGATAGAACAACAGCAAATGGAAATAGAAGCGGTTGAAATCATCCGAAGTAATATAACTTCTGAGAGTTTAGGATTGGTTCCTGAAGGGCAAAAAAGATATACTCCGGCAGAAAGAAGGTTAAAAACGGCAACAGATATGGAGCTTTTGCTTGGTTTTGGTGTGGGCTTCAGTCTTGACCCTATTCTTAATGCAATATCGGGCAGGACAAAAATGCTTAAAAAAGAATTAGAAATCGAACGCTTTAATAAAAACGTGATTCTTACAGAAAGTTATATTTCAGATGATTTGTTGATTTCAAAGTTTGATATACCGGCAGATTATACCAAGAGTTTTCGTATGTTTTTGGTAGAAAATCCAGATTTTATGAAAGTGATGGAAACCCAGGATAAAGACAATATAGTTTCTAAAGCTTTTTCGCTTTCAGAAGTCTTTCAAAAAATAATCATAGATGAGCAATAAAGTTTTCTTCTTGTTTTTTTTTCCTATTTGGTGTTTTTCACAAGATGTGATTAAAGGGAAGATTAAAACCGAAACTCCTGAGGTTTCAGGAATTCTGGTCGTAAATTTGACTCATCAAAACGAGACCAGAACAGATGGATTTGGACGCTTTTCTATCAAAGCTGAAGAAGGCGATTTGCTTATTATTAGCGCACCACATATTCACAAAAAGCGACACTTGGTAGAAAAAGAAGATTTTCAAAAAGAGTTGGAAATCAAAATAGAAGCTTTACCTATTGAGATTGAAGTAGTCGAAATTGTTCGAAGTGATATAACGTCTGAAAGTTTAGGTCTGGTTCCTGAAGGGCAAAAAAGATATACTCCAGCAGAAAGACGATTAATAACCGCACAAAACGAACAACACCTCGGTGCATTACTTAACCTGATATCAGGCAGAACTAAAATGCTTAAGGCATTGGTAGAAATGGAAAGAGAAGATCACCGTGTAACCTATTTATCAGATAGATTTCCTGATGATTATTTTGTCGAAACTCTTAATATTCATCCCGATAATGTGATGGAGTTCAAGTATTTTGCTCTGTACGAAATCCTCAAGGATATCAAAAACAAGCAAAAAGGGTTGTACTTTGATCAACTTTCTAAAAATGATTTAGAGTTATTGCTCATTCCTTTGTCAGAAATGTATTTAGCTCGTAAAAATCAGACCAGACCCGAAGAATAATTAGTTTAGAATTCGGATTACTTTATCTATTCCATCTACTTTTTTGATATTGTCAATTAGTCTTTTCAGGACAGTTAGGTTGGGTACGATTACCGCAATTTCTCCGTTAAAAACTCCAGCATTACTACTTAGAGAAATACTTCTTATGTTTACTTGCATGTTGTTTGAAATTACTTTGGTCAGCTCGTTAGTCAGCCCTAAAGAGTCCATTCCGGTAATTTTCAAGGTTGCTTTAAACTCTTGTTGAGAAGAATCAATCCATTTTGCAGGTATGATTCGATAAGCATAATTTGATCGGAGGCTAATTGCGTTCGGGCAATCGGTTTTATGAACTTTTATTCCTTCGTTTATGGTAACAAAACCAAAAACTTTATCTCCAGGGATTGGATTACAACAACTAGCAAGCTTATAGTCAAGTTTATCTTCTTCTTTTCCAAAAACCAGCAAATCATAATTCAGGCTGATTTCGTCTTTTTGTATTTCGTCCGGATTTAAGGTTGGACTGCTTCTTTTGATTTTTTTGAAAAAATTAATAAAGCTACTGCTTTTCTGAGCGGCAAAATCTTTGAGTTGTTGGTTGTTAATGGTTCCGATTCCAACTCGATAAAACAAATCGAGGCTTGTTTTAAGTTTAAAAAACACAACAAGTTCGTTTATAGTACTTTCGTTGAGTGTTATTTTAAGATGGCGGAGCTTTCTTTCCAGTACTTCTTTTCCGTCTTCTGCAATCTTTTTGATGTCTTCATTCAAGACATTTCGTATTTTATTTTTAGCTCTGGAAGTTGTAACATATTCCAGCCAATTGGCAGTTGGTTTTTGATTTTGTGAAGTGATAATTTCTACTTGATCCCCGCTTTTTAGTTCGTAATTTAGAGGTACAAGTTTTCCGTTTACTCGTGCTCCTCGCGTTCTTATTCCGATGTCTGTATGAATGCTAAAAGCAAAATCTAGAGCTGTAGCACCTTTTGGAAGCGAACGTATTTCTCCGGTAGGAGTAAAAACATAAATTTCTTTAGAATAAAGGTTTAGTTTAAAATCCTCTACAAAATCAACCGCATTGGTTTCTTGGTTTTCTAAAGCTTCACGCAATAGATTCACCCATAAATCTAAACTGTTTTCTTCGGTTTTTCCTTGTTTGTACTTATAATGAGCTGCATAACCTTTTTCGGCAATTTCATCCATTCTCTCGCTTCGGATTTGAACTTCAACCCAACGTCCTTTTGGTCCCATAACCGTGATGTGCAATGCCTCATAACCAGTTGATTTTGGAGCAGAAATCCAATCTCTTAAACGACTCGGACTCGGCCTGAAATGATCGGTAACGATAGAATATATTTTCCAGGCTAAAAATTTTTCTTCGCTCGGTACTCCTTTATAAACAATACGGAGGGCAAACTTATCATAGACCTCATCAAAAGTTACGTTTTGTACTTTCATTTTTCTCCAAATGGAGTAAATAGATTTCGGACGACCTTTTATTGAATACTCCAGTCCTTCTTTATCTAGAGATTCTTTCAGGATATCAGAGATGCTTTTTATATAAAAATCTTGCTCCTCTTTGGTCTCTTTCATCTTGCTTACAATGTCGTAATACACTTCAGGTTCCGTGTATTTAAGACCTAAGTCTTCGAGTTGGGTTTTGATGTTGTATAAACCTAATCGGTGGGCTAGTGGTGCGTAGATGTATAACGTTTCTGAGGCAATTTTGGCTTGCTTATAATCTACCATAGACTCCATAGTTTGCATATTGTGCAAACGATCGGCAATTTTAATTAGGATTACTCTGACATCTTCGTGTAAGGTCAGTAGCATTTTACGGAAGTTCTCTGCCTGTAGCGAGATGTCTTGATCTGTTTTTACTTGTGCAATTTTGGTTAACCCTTCTACAATTCGTGCGATTTTCGGGTTGAACATCCTCTCGATGTCCTCTACAGTTATCGAAGTGTCTTCTACTACATCATGCATAAGTGCGGCAGCAATAGAAGTTGCTCCCAATCCGATTTCAGAAGCTACAATTTTAGCTACCGCTATAGGGTGAAAAATGTAGGCTTCTCCTGATTTTCTTCTTTGGTCTTTATGAGCATCTACAGCAACATCAAATGCTTTCCGGATGAGTTTTTTATCTTCATCGGATAAGGTTTGATAACTGATGCGTAGGAGTTCTTTATATTCCTTAGCAATTGCTTTGTTTTCTTCTTCTAATTCAAGTTCCGTCATACTTCAAAATCTATAACCTAAAGTTACAAAAATTCTTTTTAATTACAATGGCAATAAAAGTAGATTTAATAAAAAAATAATTAATGTAATTTTTTCAGAAAAAAATACTAATTTGCAAGATATTGAACAAACACCTTTTTATAGCTATGAGTGATATTACAAGATTATTTGACTTTCCATATTATCAGTTACAAAACCATCCTTTAAAGGATGCTTTTGTAACTAAATATAATGGAGTCTGGAAAGAGACTTCTACACAAGAATACATCGACAAGGCCAATGCGATTTCAAGAGGTTTACTTCGTTTGGGAGTACAGAAGAACCAAAAAATAGGAGTTATCTCCTCGAATAATCGCACAGAATGGAATATTATGGATATCGGAATCCTACAAACAGGAGCTCAAAATGTCCCAATTTATCCGACTATTTCAGAAGCTGACTATCAATTTATACTGAACCATTCAGAAGCTGTGTATTGCTTGGTGTCCGATAAAGAAGTTTTTGAGAAATTAAATAGTGTTAAAGAACACATTCCGTCTTTGAAAGAGATTTATTCTTTTGATGAAATTCCGGGATGTAAGAACTGGAAAGAACTTTTGGAGCTTGGAGCAGACACTTCTAATCAAAACGAAGTAGAAGGCAGGAAAAATTCTGTTCAGCCCGATGATTTAGCAACACTTATTTATACTTCGGGAACAACAGGACAACCTAAAGGAGTAATGCTTTCGCACAACAATATTATTTCGAATGTTTTAGGTAGTTCAAATCGAGTTCCATTCGAAGTAGGACAATATAAAGGATTGAGTTTTTTACCCATCTGTCATATTTTCGAGAGAATGATTGTTTACCTCTATCAGTATTATAGTGTTTCGATACATTTTGCAGAGAGCATCGAAAAAATTAGCGATAATCTCAAAGAAGTAAAGCCTCACGTAATGACAGTTGTGCCACGTCTTTTAGAAAAGGTTTATGATAAAATTTATGCAAAAGGAGCAGAGCTTACCGGAATTAAAAAAAGACTTTTTTTCTGGGCTTTAGATTTAGGATTTGAATACGAACCTTACGGAGCCAAAGGAGCATGGTATGAATTTAAACTGAAAATTGCAAAAAAACTAATTTTCAGCAAATGGCAGGAGGCCTTAGGAGGACAATTAAAATTACTGGTTTCTGGAAGTGCAGCCTTACAACCTCGTCTGGCAAAAGTATTTACAGCTGCCGGAATTCCGGTAATGGAAGGATACGGGCTTACCGAAACCTCACCTGTAATCTCTGTAAATGATATGAGAAACAAAGGTTTTAAAGTAGGGACTGTAGGAAGGCCAATTGATAATGTAGAAGTTAAAATTGCAGAAGACGGAGAAATTCTTTGTAAAGGTCCAAACGTAATGATAGGATATTATAAAGATGCAGAGAAAACAAATGAAGTGCTAGAAAACGGATATTTTCATACCGGAGATATCGGAGAAATTGACCAAGATGGTTTCTTGAGAATTACAGATCGTAAAAAAGAAATGTTCAAAACTTCGGGAGGAAAATATGTGGCTCCTCAAATTATTGAAAACACCTTAAAACAATCTCGATTTATTGAACAAATAATGGTGATTGGTGAAGGAGAAAAGATGCCTGCAGCGCTTATTCAACCGAATTTCGATTTTGTTCGAGACTGGGCAAAAATTAAAGGTTACGACATAGGACAAACCAATGAAGAAATTGCCTCGAATCCGAAAGTTATTGAAAGAATAGGTAAAGCCGTAGACGAGTTGAATAAAAACTTCGGGAATTGGGAGCAAGTGAAAAAAATTGAATTAACTCCGGATGTTTGGTCCATAGATGATGGACACCTTACTCCAACACTCAAACTCAAACGAAAAATTATATTGACTAAGTATAAAGATTTGTACGAAAAGATTTATAGAGGATAAGTAAAATAGAATAAGACAACAAACCTCGTAGTTTTTTAAAACTATGAGGTTTTTTTATTCTAACCTTAACAGCCTTACGAGTGCAATTTGTATATTTGTAGGTTAATAATTTTATATGCTATTTAAATGAAATCCAAATTTTTAAAATCAGCTCTATTTTTCGGATTAATATTCGGACTCATCATGATTATTGAATTTTTAGTTTTAAATCAATTGGATGTAGATGGAGTGAAAAACCCAACATTAGGAGTAGTAATTAATCTCCTTAATTATATGGTTCTTCCGGTTGTATTTGTGCTTTTAGCTGTTTTTACTTATAAAAATAAATACAACCAAGGTTATATTTCCTTTTCTGAAGTGCTTCGAATCGGTGCTGCAACTACCGTAGTTGCTGCTGTGGTTTTTAGCCTATTTAATTTGGGTTATAATTATATGTTTCCTGAATTTATCGAGCAAACTATCAATAAAATGAGAGATATTGCTCTTCATCAAAGAGAACAAATGCTTGCTCAAGGAGCAACCGAATCAGACGTAAACTCAGTAGAAGACATCGAAAAATACCTTGAAGGAACAAGAAAATCAATGCAATCTTTCTTTTCTGTTCCGGTAACCATTGTTATGTATGCCATTATAGGAATTATTTGTTCGATTGTTATAGCAGCATTCGTAAAAAAAGACAAGCCTGCCCAGATAGAAGTTGTTAATCAAGAACTATAAAAATAAATGAATATATCTGTCGTTATACCGCTTTTAAACGAAGAAGAATCTCTAAAAGAACTTCATGATTGGGTTGTTCGAGTGATGAATGCAAATGGATATTCATACGAAATTCTTTTTATTGATGACGGAAGTACAGATGGTTCGTGGAAAGTAATTAATACTTTGTCAGCACAAAATCCCAATGTTAGAGGATTTCGCTTTCAACGCAATTTCGGAAAATCACAAGCATTGCACCTAGGGTTTGCAGAAGCAAAAGGAGAAGTCGTAATTACTATGGATGCAGACCTGCAAGACAGTCCCGATGAGATTCCTCAGTTGTATCAAATGATAATAAACCAAAAAAACGACTTGGTTTCGGGATGGAAAAAAAAGCGATATGATTCGGTTTTGTCCAAAAATATTCCGTCTAAATTGTTTAATTGGGCAGCCCGAAAAACTTCAGGGCTAAAGCTTCATGACTTTAATTGCGGACTCAAAGCTTACAGAAATGAAGTGGTGAAAAACATCGAAGTTTCGGGCGAAATGCATCGTTATATTCCCGTTTTAGCAAAAAATGCAGGCTATCATAAAATAACCGAAAAACCAGTACAACATCAAGCCCGAAAATACGGGAAAACTAAATTTGGGATGAATAGATTTATCAACGGATTTTTAGATTTAATTACCATTTGGTTTTTGTCCAAATTCGGAAAACAACCCATGCATTTATTCGGGGCTTTAGGAGTGCTGATGTTTTTTATCGGATTTAGCTCAGCTTTATATATAGGAGTGTCAAAACTATATCGTTTGTATAACGAATTGCCTTATACTCTAGTTGCAGATAATCCTTGGTTTTATATTGCTTTGGCGACAATGATTATCGGAACAATGCTGTTTTTAGCTGGGTTTTTAGGAGAATTAATCCTAAGAAATCGTCCGAATCAGGAAAATTATAAGGTTTCTGAGACAACAAATAATAACACAATTTAAGTCAAACAAAATGTAATTTACATTAAACGAAATAGATTTTTATAATCACCAAAATAAGTAACTTTTAGAATGCACATACCACAAAACATATTAGATAAAATAAACCTTTGGTTAACTCCAACTTTTGACGAACAGACCAAAAATGAAATTGAACGCATGATGACTTCTGCTCCGAAAGAGTTAGAAGACGCTTTTTATAAAAATTTAGAATTCGGAACTGGAGGAATGCGTGGAATAATGGGAGTAGGAACGAACCGAATTAATAAATATACACTCGGAAAAAACACACAAGGACTTTCTGAATATCTGAAAAAATCTTTTCCGAATCAAGAATTAAAAGTTGCAATCGCATACGATTGTAGGCACAATAGCGATACTTTGGCAAAAGTGGTTGCAGATGTGTTTTCGGCTAACGGAATTAAAGTTTTTTTATTTTCGGATATGCGTCCTACACCAGAACTATCGTTTGCAGTTCGTTATCTGAATTGTCAGGCAGGAATTGTTTTGACTGCATCGCATAATCCACCCGAATATAACGGATATAAAGTGTATTGGAATGACGGAGCGCAGCTTGTTCCTCCACAAGACGGAGAAATTATTAAAGTAATCGAAAGTCTTTCGTATGAGCAAATCAAGTTTGATTCAAATCAGAATTTAATTCAATATATCGATACAGAAATTGATGAAGCCTTTATAGAATCAACTATCGAAAACGCTAGCTTTTCGACTCCTGAAAGTGCAAAGCAAAATTTAAAAGTGGTTTACACACCGCTTCACGGAACTTCAGTGAAGTTGATTCCTGCCGTTTTAAACAAAGCCGGATATACAGATGTTCACATTGTTGAAGAACAAGCAGAGCCAAATGGTGATTTCCCAACGGTTAAATCTCCAAATCCGGAAGAGCCTGAAGCTCTTGCAATGGCTTTAGATTTAGCCGAAAAAACAAGTGCCGATATTGTGGTCGGAACAGATCCTGATTCAGACAGACTTGGAGTTGCAGTTCGGGATTTGGATGGGAAAATGACACTGCTAAACGGAAACCAAACCATGGTGATTATGACCGCTTTTTTATTAGAGCAATGGAAAAGAGCCGGAAAAATAACTGGTAAAGAATTTATTGGTTCTACCATAGTTTCTACACCAATGATGTTGGATTTGGCAGAAGATTATGGAGTAGAGTGTAAAGTTGGACTAACAGGTTTTAAATGGATTGCAAAATTCATTCGAGATTTTCCAAACCAAAAATTTATTGGAGGTGGAGAAGAAAGTTTCGGATTTATGGTAGGAGATGCGGTTCGAGATAAAGATGCAGTAGGAGCTATTCTGTTGGTTTGTGAGATTGCAGCTCAGGCCAAAGCAGCCGGAAGTTCGCTTTATAGAGAACTGATTAACCTATATATGGATTACGGATTTTATAAAGAGCATTTGATTTCGATTACTAAAAAAGGAATTGAAGGAGCCACTCAAATCAAACAAATGATGATTGATTTACGCGAAAATCCGATGACCGAAATTGCAGGACAACGAGTAGTTATGATTGAGGATTATCAATCCTCCATTGCCAAAGACTTGATGAGTGGAGAGAGTTATGAAATCACAATCCCAAAGTCGAATGTACTAATTTATTATCTAGAAGACGGAAGTAAAATTTGTGCTAGACCAAGTGGTACTGAACCAAAAATTAAATTTTATTTCAGTGTGAACGAAAGTCTTGAAAATATTGCCGATGCAAAAGAAACTGAGAAATATTTAGACACAAAAATCCAAAGAATTATTAAAGATATGAAGTTATAAACTGTTATTGTGAAGAACAAAACATTGATTGCTTTAATTTTTTTCGGATTCGATACTAACAAACCTATAAAAATACATGATAAGTCAATACTTTAAAAAAATATTTCGATTTGCAGGACCGTACAAAAAATATATGTGGCTGAACATATTTTTTAATGTACTGTATGCTTTGTTTAGCGCCTTGTCGTTCGTGGCTTTGATCCCAATGTTGACTGTCATGTTTGGTGATGCAGATAAAATCTACGAAAAACCACAATATTCCGGAATAGCACAAGCCAAAGATTACTTGCTCGATTATATGAACTATTACATCACGACTACTTCCGAAACATACGGAACACAGTATGCTCTAAATGTAATGATCATTGGTATTATTGCCCTTTTCTTATTGAAAAATATGTTCAATTATTGGGCCATGTATTTTATTACTTTCCTAAGAAATGGAATTCTAAAAGACATCCGTAATGCAATGTATAAAAAGTCGGTGGAGTTGCCTTTGTCCTATTTTTCTGAAAAAAGAAAAGGAGATATGATTTCTAGAATGACTTCGGATGTTTTAGAAATTCAACACTCTTTTTTGTCTATTTTGGAGCTAATTATCAAAGAACCGCTTACAATTTTGTTTACAATTGTTGCTATGTTTTTCATCAGTCCCGAATTGACATTATTTGTATTTGTTTTTATTCCGATTTCCGGATTTATAATCTCCAAAGTAGGAAAGTCATTAAAGAAGAAATCTGACAGAGCAGCTAAAGAACAAGGTTATTTTCTCTCGGTTATTGACGAAACACTAGGCGGACTTAAAGTTATTAAAAGTTTTAATGGCGAAAAGCGATTTGCCAAAAATTTTGAAGACTCAACGTATCGTTTTTTTAAGCTCAACAACAAAATTTTAAATCGTCAGAACTTATCTTCGCCTTTAAGTGAATTTTTAGGAATTATCACCATTGCTGTTTTGCTTATTTACGGAGGTAATTTGGTTTTAAACGAAGGAACACTTTCAAGTGCTTCGTTTATTGCGTATATCGGGATGGCTTATAATATTCTTACTCCTGCTAAGGCGATTTCTAAAGCATCCTATTCGGTTAGAAAAGGAGATGCAGCAGCAGAACGAGTGTTAGAGGTTTTAGAAACCGAAAACCCTATTACTAGCAAACAAGGTTCGGTAATGAAAAATACTTTTGAGGACCGAATTTCTATCGAAAACATCAATTTTGCATACGAAACCGAAAATGTATTGAGCAATTTTTCACTTCAAGTTCCAAAAGGAAAGACAGTGGCTTTGGTAGGACAATCAGGAAGTGGAAAGAGTACGATTGCTAATTTGCTCACGCGATTTTATGATGTACAACAAGGCTCTATTAAAATTGACGGAATTGACCTAAAAGATTTTAACTTACAAAGTTTAAGAGGATTGATGGGATTAGTGACGCAAGACAGTATTTTGTTTAACGATACCATTAAAAACAACCTCCTGCTCGGAAAAGAAAGCGCTACGGATGAAGAAATCATTGAAGCTCTAAAAATTTCCAACGCTTATGAATTTGTCAAAGATTTTCCAAACGGAATAGAAACCAATATCGGAGACAGCGGAAATAAACTCTCTGGAGGGCAAAAACAAAGACTTTCTATTGCTCGAGCAGTATTAAAAAACCCTCCGATTATGATTTTAGATGAAGCTACTTCAGCACTGGATACCGAATCGGAAAGATTGGTACAACAGGCCTTAGAAAATATGATGCAAAACAGAACTTCGGTTGTAATTGCTCATAGACTTTCGACTATTCAAAAAGCAGATACGATTGTAGTGATGCAAA
>CAZOQH010000048.1:1747-14446 GCA_964581855.1 uncultured Flavobacterium sp. | reverse complement strand
ATTAATTAAATACAAAAGCCTGTAAAGAATTCGATTTACAGGCTTTTGTGTTTTTATGGTGTTTCAGATTTTATTCAATAAATCGCATATTAAATTTCTAAAGTTCGGTTACCTCAAAAAAGTAGCATTCAGGGTAATCAAATTTTTAACCAGTCCTGTAATATAACAAAGGGTTCAGAAGATGAATATTTTGACATAAACAGGTAAAAAAAGGTAATTTGAATAATATATAAGATCATCACAAAATGAAACACAAAATGTCAATTCCTTCCTATGTGAAAAGTTCAAAATCATTATAAAGCGGTTTAGTGCCGAGTTACAAGAGAATCACGATCAACGGAGTCAGAATAGAATTAAGCGCCTCTAAGTTTGCGGAAAAATCCAAAGAAATCCATAAGCAGGTAAAATGAAGGTAACTTTGGAAGAAGTCAAGATAATAAATAACTATCTTGATATTTTTAAATTGAAGATTTACGAAGTCGAAAAATGGATGCTAAGCAATAATCAAGAAGTTAGTGCTCAGGTTTTTAAGAATAATTTTTTAGGTATTGAGGAAAGGCTACACAAACTAATTGTTATTTTTGAGGGTCATAACAGAAGATGAAAGAATTGATTGGGAAGGAGCTTTCTATAAATACGTATAAAAAGTATGAAACGACTATTAGTCACGCAAAGGAATTTTTAAAACATTAGTATAAGGTAGATGATATTACTTTTATAAATGACATTGACTTTTTCCTGAAAAATGTAAAAAAACTGTAATAATAATTCTACAATAAAAATCATTCATAATTTAGGAAAAAAAAATAAAAAAATTCTATTTAAATTGGCTATTTTTAGTAGATATTTTTCTAAACTCTCATTATAAAGGTTAATTCTTTGTGATGTAGCGTTTTTATATTCAAATAATTATTATTAGGTTTGTAGACATATGATTTACTAAATAATTATAAATGAAAATAGGAGGTGATGTTAGTTATTCTGATATTTATAACTTTTATTACCCCTTGTAATTTATAGAACTTTAAATAAAGTTCGATTATCGGAGATTTTCGAACAGTAATAATGACGGAGATTTCCATGCATTTTTGAATAATTTCAGATACCGGGTGTTATCTTCTATAATAATGAAAGAGTAATTCATAATGTTGTTAAAGCCAGAAGGCAACTTAAATGCTTTTAAAAAATCTGTTGGATTAGAAATAACAACCTTGTTAAAATTCATTTTATGAATGTACTTATAGTAGATGACCATCTAATGACTATTGAAGGTTTTATAGCTCTGCTGGAAAAAGATATTCCTGAATTTACTTCTTTTAAAGCTCTAGACTGCGAAGAGGCTTATCATCTTATAACTTCTATTTCTTCTTTGGATTTGGCAATTATAGATTACCAGCTTCCTGTGTTTGAAGAAAAGGGAATTTATTCGGGTATAGATATATCTCTGTTATTAAAAAAGTACCAACCAAACTGTAAAGTAATTCTAATAACCGCCTTTCAAGAAGCCACTACCATCTATGATATTCATAAAAAAGTACAACCTGATGCTTTGATTATTAAAAATGATATTTCTTATACAACTCTTAAAGAATGTCTTGATTTTAAAGAAAGATACAGGAGTACTACAGCCCAAAAAGCTGTTGCTGTTATTAACAGTAAGGAAGAATTAGTTAATGATATAAATCGTGAAATTCTTTTTTATCTGAAACAGGGGTATAAGTTAAATGAAATAAATGAATATGTTCCCTTAACTACCAGTGGTATCAAAAACGGATAACGAAATTAAAAGAGCTTTTTGATGTTACAGACATTAACGGACTTATCAAAGAGGCTATTAAAAAAGGAATTATATAAATAGCAGACGAGTAAAACTTTAACTAAATAGGCATTTCAAATACCCTGAAGTCTGAGCTATAATCTATAATATTACCCAAAACATTCTTGTCTTCGTTTTACAAAAACCAAGTGCACGTGGGGAGTAGTTTGATGAGATAGGTTTGTTTTTAGAGAGTTTATAAATTATTTTTTAATCATCAAAAACGTAAAAAGATGAAAAAGAACATTTTAAATTTAGAAGGTGTTGCTGTTTTGACTAAAGAGCAACAGAAAATGGTTAGCGGAGGTGCTCCAGGAACGTGTAATGCACTATTAACTAATCCTCAAACTGGAAGACAAGTTTTATTAGCAGATGTTAGTTTAGGTACTGTTCAAGAAGCTATTAGTGAGGGGACAGCAGTAGGAATTAGAGTTCAATGGTGTTGTGATAGTTGTGGTTCAGCTTCTTGGCTATAGAAATCAGCAGCCATTATTATTAAAAAAAAGGTTGTTCTTTTTGTTTAGGGCAACCTTTTCAATTCTTTATTTATGAAACAATCCTTACTTCTAATAGTATTTCTATTTTTATACTTTTCTTGTGAAAAAGAACAAGAAAAGATTCAAGTACAGCCAACACATTCGGTATTGATTTTGAAGAAGTTTAATCCAAAAAACAGGATTTATTTTGGTAGGTCTTACGTCGAAATCCCCAATTATCCGATTAGGATTATTAATCCTTATTCTTTCTATACACAAGATATAACCGATTTAAATAATCAATCTGACACTATTCGTATAGAACATTTTTCTGACGTTATGCTTGTTGATTTATTTTATTCGCCACTTATAGAAAATAAATACTATTTAAAAACAGGAGATACCCTTGTTGTTGATTTTTCGGATTTAAAGAACATTAAAGAATACTATCTGAATAAGAATGTTTTTTTAGGAGATATTCCTCCTATTACTATTATAGATACTTTAGAGTATCAATCTAAATATTTTGCTTTTGACAAAGAGGCTATAAGGAAAAGGAAAGAAGAAGATAGTTTAGGTTATATTTTATCTGAAAAGCAATTAGATTCCTTACATAAGACAAAACAAATCTACGAACCTTTTTACAAAATAAGGAAACAACAATTTGAATATAGCAGAAAAGCAAAAACCGTTAATATCAATGACCAAATACACTTAAAAAAAGATTCTCTTATTGGTCTTGGGGTATATCAATATTTTCTACAAAAATTTACAACTGAAAAATTTAATATAAAAACTATTCGTACTACAAATTCTAATTTTTTGGATTACAAAACGGCTTTTGATTCAGTTTATCAATCGGATTTATATGGAAAAAAAGCAAAAGATTATTTGCTATACCACTATTTAGACCAAATGACACAGGACTTTTCGTATAATGATTTTAAAACACGTTTTGAAAAGTTCAAACAAACAGCAAAAGACACTACATTAGTTACTTTTTTAGAGGATAAATACTTGCTGAATTTCACAGACCTGAAAAAAGAAACGCAAGAGATTTATTTTATAAATTCACAGAAACAAAAACAAACCTTATCTCAAGTTTTAGAACAGAATAAAGGTAAAGTAATCTATGTTGACTTTTGGGCAAGCTGGTGTGCTCCTTGCAGAGCTTTAATGCCTGCTTCAAGGGAATTGCACAAACAATACAAGGACGAAGATATAGTTTTTTTGTATCTGTCTATTGACAATGATTTTGAAAAATGGCAAAAAGCAAACAGAGATGAAGGGTTATCACAAAACCGTTTTAGTCTGTTGGCTGTCAATTATCCAAATGCTGATTTCTACAAAGAACTAAATTTACGTTCTATTCCGAGATATTTGTTGTATGACAAACAAGGTAATTTAGTTCACAAAAATGCTCCAAGTCCTGATAGTGATATTATCAGAGAAACATTAAATCAGTTGTTAAAATAGTTTTTTGATTATGGAAGTCCTTATATCTCAATATTTAACTCAAAATAAATATAGTCAAACATATTTTCAAGAGTTTAAAGAAAACTATTTATCGCACCCTAACTATCCAAGCCTATATGCTATTACAGATAGCTTGGAGTTAATGGGAATTGAAAACATAACAGCAACAGTCCCAAAAGAACAGTTACAAAATCTTCCTGAGGTTTTTATAGCTTCTTTATATATTGGAGAAAAAACAGAGTTTGTTTTGGTAAACAAAACCCAGACAGGAATAACTTATACCAACCAAAAAGAAAAAACAAAAACTCTTTCGTTTGAAGAGTTTAATGTAATTTGGGACGGTCTTATTTTAGCTATTGGAGAGAACGAAAAGACAGAAGAAAAAAGTCAGAAAATGGAAGTAAAAAATGTAACTTCATTTTTGCTTTTAACTTCTGTATTCATTGCAGTTTACTTTTTGAATGGCACGTTTTCTTGGGTTTCGGGAATTTCTCTATTACTGTCTGTTTTTGGGCTTTTAATTGGAATATTTATTATTCAGGAATCTTTGGGAGAAGCAAATCCTGTGGTTTCAAAAGTTTGTAATGGAGCTAATAATACGGTTTCTTGTGATTCGGTTGTTAAATCAAATGAGGGAAAACTATTTTTTGGAATCAGCTTTTCTGATTTACCAATCGTATTCTTTTTTACGAACTTATTTCTGATTTCCGTAAAACCTTCCTTTTTTGAACTGATAGGAATGTTTAGCCTTTTGTCTTTGCCTGTTATTTTGTATTCCGTTTATCTTCAAAAATTTAAAATCAAAAAATGGTGTGTTTTGTGTCTGGGTGTTTCAGGAGTTTTATTGCTACAAACAATTGTTTTTCTATTTTCCTATAAAAACATAACCTGGGATATATACAGCATTTTACAATATGTTTTGGTTTTGATTGTTATTTGGTTCTTATGGAAACAAGCAGAAAAAGTTCTTGTAAACAGAAATGAATTGACTTCAAAAAACAGAGATTTATTCAGATTCAAACGAAATTTTGAAGTTTTTGATTTTCTGTCAAACAAAAATCTTGTATCAGAAAATATCAAAACTCTCAAAGGAATTACTATAGGTAGAGAAAACACTCCTATAAAATTACGATTGTTCTTAAGTCCAAGCTGTGGACATTGCCATACAGCCTATAAAAAAGGCTTGGAGCTTATAAAAAACCATTCTGATAAAATTTCATTAGAAATTTTATTTAATGTAAACCCTCAAAATACAGAGAATCCTTTTATTCCTGTTGTGGAAAATATGTATGAAATTTTCTCAAATAACAAAAACATATCGGAAGCTCTCGAAGATTGGCAAATTAAAAAATTATCGTTAGAGGATTGGCTCAAAAAATGGAAACAATCAGAAATATCAGAAATTACACAAACAGAAGTTGAAAAGCAATATGATTTTTGTGTTGAAAACGACTTGAATTATACTCCTGTTGTTATTGTTAATAATAATATCTATCCAAAAGAATACGATTTGGAAGAACTGAAATATTTTATTTCTGAGTTGGAAGAACAACAAAACGCTGTTTTGGTTTAAAAATATTGTTGCAACGATAGTCGGAAATCTCAACTGACTTAAAATGTTTGAGATGTTTTTTAATCTAATACTTTTACAAAATGAAAAAAAACATTTTAAATTTAGAAGGTGTTACTGTTTTAACTAAACAGCAACAGAAAATGGTTAATGGAGGGGTGAAAATTCGTAATCTTAAACCATTAAACAGATTTGAAGAATACAACGGAGGAGTTGTTGCCTGTTGGTGTTCTTGGGAAGTTAAAACAAAAGAGGGTTGGGTACCTACCTCTGGACCTTGTCCAACTTCTTTAGAGTATAGTTGTCTTTAATTTTATTGCCTAAACCTTACGTTTTGTGGGGTTTAGGCTAACTTAATCAAATTATTTATGTATAAAAAAATCTTGATGTTTTTATTTGTTGTTCAATCATATAACACTTTTGGACAATCCAATCAAATTTTTAAAATAGTAAATGAAAAAGATTTTACTAAAGTTGATTTTGCCCACATTTTTTTAGGTAATAAACTATACACTTATTCTAACGAAAATGGAGAGTTTACTATAAATTCAAATCAGAAATTTGATACTCTTAAAATTACTCATTTGTCCTTTGAAACTAAATCCATAAGTTACGATGAATTACAAAAAAATAAAACAATAACATTAAAAGAAAAGATTAATACTATAGCGGAAGTATTTATTACTTCAAATAAGAAAAAACGAAAAACAAAAACTATTTTACCTGAAAAGTCAATCCGAGATATTTTCACAGCAGATAACGATATTCGACTTTTATATGAAACAGGAAGAAGAATTGACGGAGAAATCTCTGATGATATAAATATTTCTAGAGCTATATATGTGCCAAACAAATATCCAAGAAAAAACACAATTATCACAAAAATAGTCTTAAATTCTATAGACAAACCCATTGAAAATGATTCTATATATATACCTTTTAAGGTAAATCTAATGACCTATGATACAATAACTCGTCTTCCAAAAGACAAAATATTTAAAGAAGATTTGGCTATTGGAAAAAAAAGAGGGGAAACAGTAATTATTGATTTAAGCAAAGAAGGATTTGTGGAGTTCCCAAAAGAAGGGATTTGTGTTATGGTTTCTGTTTATGATACAGAATATTATATGTTACAAGGTTATAATAATCCACCTGCTTTCGATGCTGTACAGATTCAAAAAAGCTCTGGTTTCAGGGAATATTATCTATATAGTTTTATTTCAAGTGAATGGTCTGAACAATTCTATAGCATAAGAAGGGAGCAATGTTTTAATTTTGGTATTGAAATAGAATTTTTAGATTAACAAAAAATAAAACTTCCTCATCCCTTGAAACAAAAAGCTATCGAATACTACGGAATGCAAGAATTGGTAAAAAATGCCTAAAAAATTTTCTCACTATACTCAAGCTGATGCCAAAGACTGTGGAGCAACCTGTCTTAAAATTATAGTTAACCCGTTGGGTGTAATTAAATGATTTGATTTTTGATGTTATTAATTGGTCTGTCAAATATAAATTTATTGATATATTGAACTAAAGTTAGAGATGTTATTTTTGCTAATATTCTTGTTTTAAACCCTTCAAAAGATTTAGCATAATTTCTTCTGATCATGAACTGGTCGCACAATTGGGAAAACAAAGTTTCTATTCTTTTTCTTGATTTTCTAAAGATGTATGGCTGTGGCTTATATTGTTTTTGATTTATTCTCATTGGGGTCTCTAATTTTACATTTACTGTTTGAAATAAATCTAGTTGAATACTTTCCGATAAATAACCTCTGTCACCAAGAAGCACACAATCAGACATTTGCTGTTTTAAGTTTTTCAAAAAATGTACATCATGAACTTCTGCTTTTGTAATATCCAATGAATGGAAAACTCCAGCAATAGAACAAACTCCATGAAGTTTATACCCATAAAACCAATTGTTTTGTGAAGCACAAAATCCTTTTGATGGAGCACTTTCAAATTCCTCTTTACAGATTTTTACTCTATTATGACGAGAAAATTTACAGATTTCAAGTGGCATACTATCCACAATAAAATAGTCTTCAAATTCTAAAAACTCTCTTGCTAATTTGGTTCTAACTTCCTCTAAAAATAAGAACAGCTTTCTTCTTCTTTTATTGAACTGACTTCGCTCTATTAAGTTTGGAATTTCTACTTGATTTATCTGCTTAAATAATGAATTTTCACTATCAATAGACATAAATTCAGCAGTTAAACTCAACGCAACCACTTCTAAAACAGACATTTTAGTTCTTCTTCCAACGCCTGATTTATAAACTAACTCACAATTCAAAGAACTTATAACTTCTAAAACTTTAAAATAATTTTTAACTATATTTGTCATGGATATTGGTTTGTTTTGCGACTTCAAGATACTGAATTTCAGTATCTTGACCAATATCTAATCAATTTATTTTACTTTAAATAATTACACCCAACGGGTTATAGTTAATTATTACTACAAAACTGAAACTTTAACAAAGCGGGCATTTGAGGTACCCTGAAGTCTGAGTTATAATCTATAATATTGTCCAAAACATTCTTGTCTTCATTTTTTTTAGAACTTAAGTGCACGTAAGGAAGATTAAATTATTAAAGTAGAGATGTTTTAGAATTCTATTGTAAAATTTTTAAAACTAATTCAAAATGGAAAGATTAAATTTGGATCAATTTCAAGATCAAAGATTAGAAAATCTTAAAACAATTAAAGGGGGCTGTGAACGAACAAGTTACTTAACTACAAATGGCACTGCAGGAACAGATTCTTGGTGTGATACAAATGGAAACGGAAGAATGGATCCAGGAGAGATTAAGTATGATAAAGTAGCTGTTCTGACACCTGCCTAATTGTTAAACGTAATTTTTCTAATATTAAAGACCAACATTTTAATGAAGTGTTGGTTTTTATGTTACACATTAATTTAATGTAATATTTTTTAAAACTTATAGATCTTTAAAAAAACAAAATTTATGAAGTTGTATGTATGTGTATTCTTTGTTTGCTTTAATATTTATGGACAGTTGACAAATTATGATAAATATGAAATTTATATAAACAAAGGAGATAGTTTAAGACATAAATGGGATTATAAAAATTCAATTGTTGAATATCAAAAAGCTTTAAAAATGCTAGATAGATATAGTAGTTCTACACCCTTTTTTAATTTGGCAGAATGTGCAATAAAATCTGATGACATAAAACTTGCTGAAAAATATATTTGTTTAGGAGTGAGTAAAGGAGGAGCACCGTACCGTTATTTGATTAGTTACGAAGGATTCAGTGATGATTTTAAAACATCGTTTGAATGGAAAAATATTATTAAGGATTTTAATGATTTAAGAAAGGAATATTTTTCATCAATTAATAACATTGATGTTTATATTGAAATTGAAAAAATGATTGCAGTAGATCAATATCCCAGAAAGATTGACTTTCTTCTTGATAAAGAATTTTTACGTGATAAAGAGGATATAATAGATTCATTAATGATTGCTACGGACAATAAAAATATTAAAAGGCTAATTGAAATAACTAAAGAATATGGTTGGCAAGATAGAGCTTGGTTGCTATTATGGCATCATAGGGGAACTTATAAAGAAAAGAACTATGTTTGGGATTTTTTTATACCATTCATAAATAATGAAATAGAACAAGGCAGAGAAAGCAGAGGGTTTTGGGTTGCTTTTGAAGATGACAAATCATTAAGAGAAAAAGGATATACCCTATATGGTTCTTTGCCCGGAAAAATAGATGAAAATATCAATAATGTAAATAATAGACGTAAAGAAGTCAATATGCCTGTTTTATCTCAAGAAGAAATTGATGAGTATAATAATACTGAAATAATGATTATTGAATAAACTTGTTGAAACAATAATAAAATTGAATTATATAATTTCTGAAACTGATGACGAGGTTACAGATAACGTAATGGCTTGGCTGATATCTAATGGGATTGACATAGTTAGGCTAAATTATGGTTCTGTTGAAAATTTATTTTCATTTAATGTATCTCCTGACAATATAATTTTTCAAATCAATAATTCTGTTACTGACAAAGTTTGGAACAGAAGAGCTCGGTTTAATTTTTTAGATTACAATAAAGTAGATTCAGAAACCTACAATTATTTGAAGCAGGAAAACGAAACACTAATTAAGACAATCGAAATTTACTTAAAAGAAAACTCGGAATATGTAGGCTCTTGGTTAAAGGAAATTGAGAATTACAAACTAACTCAACTATTGTGTGCTAAAAAAAATGGGCTTGTAATTCCTGAAACCATAATCACAAATTCGAAAGAAGAATTACTGTCATTTTATAACAAGCATAAAAATATCATTACAAAAGATTTAAGGTATCCTGTTAATATCAGAAACAACGAAATTCAATACACATCAAAAGGAATTATGCAAGTTACTAAAGAAATGATATTGTCTTTAGATGATGTTTTTGCTCCTATGCTTTTTCAGAAAAAAACAGAAAAGCAATTTGAAGTCAGAGTTTTCTTTTTCAAAGAAAAATATTATTCGATGGCAATTTTTTCTCAATCAAATTCCAAGACTGTATTAGATTATAGAAATTATGATGAATCGAATCCTAACAGGAATGTTCCTATAAATTTACCTAATAATTTACTTCAAAAAATCAAGCAGTTTACTACCGATTACGAATTAAATTCAGGTTCTTTTGATTTCATATATTCCACTTCTGATGAGTTTGTCTTTTTAGAAGTTAATCCTCAAGGACAGCTTGAATGGTTATCAACAAATTGCAATTATTATATAGAAAAAGATATTTCAGATTTCTTTAAGAATTAGATAATGAATAATAATTACGTTCCATTGACAGTAAGTCATAGTGAAGTTTCCAAAATTGAAAAAATAAATTTTCTTAAAAAGGAACAAAAGACAATATACATAAAGAAACTTCAAACAACAAAATCAGAAATTAGAGAATTTTACAAACCAATATCAAAGATGTATTAATATGCAGAAAAAAATAAAACTTTTTGCAAATTGTATTCCTGTAAAAGGAGCATCAAGGTCATTGATTTGTGATTTGCAAAGGTTTAAAGTTCAATTAATTCCTAATGATTTGTATGATTTGTTGGAAAAATATGAATCAAAAACAATAGAAGAAATTTTAAGTCATTACGAAGGTTTTGAAGATATTGTAACAGAATATGTTGATTTTTTGTTAAATAATGAGTTTGCTTTTTTGACAGACAACTCGGATTTATTTCCAAAACTGAATCTTTCTTGGTACGAGCCTTTTCAAATTAACAATGCTATTGTTGATATTGATAAAAACAGTTTCTCTGATTATAGAAAAATAGCAAGAGAATTAGATTCTCTAAATTGTAAATATGTAGAAGTTCGTTGTTTTGATTGTGATGTTTTGAAAGCTATTGATTTATTAGATGAATTAACAAATATATCATCAATGGTGATGTCTGTTGATATTTATGTTAATTCGGATTTTGTTAATCATTCTTCAATAGATGTAATGTCAAAATCTACAAGATTATCTAAAATTATATTGTACAATAGTAAAGAAACCACAAATATGAATTATCCGAATATTGTATATGTAAAGGAAAATATTAACTCTGATTTATGTTGTGGAATAGTAAAAATAGAAAATTTCAGTTCCAATATTAAGCTATTCACAGAGTCCCAACATCACAACACTTGTCTTAACCGAAAAATCTCAATAGACAAAGACGGTAATATAAAAAACTGTCCGTCTATGGCTCAAAGTTTCGGTAATATTAAAGACACGACTTTAGAAGAAGCTCTTAATCATCCTGATTTCAAAAAATATTGGAACGTAACCAAAGACCAAATAGAAGTTTGCAAAGATTGTGAATTTCGACATATCTGTACAGATTGCAGAGCTTATACAGAACGTACACATTTTGAAGAAGATATAGATTTATCAAAACCTTTAAAATGTGGTTACAACCCTTATACTAATGAATGGGCTGAATGGAGTACCAATCCATTAAAACAAAAAGCCATTGAATACTACGGAATGCAAGAGTTAGTTAAAAATGCCTAAAAAATTTCCTCATTACAAACAACCCGATTCCAAAGACTGTGGAGCAACTTGTCTTAAAATCATAGCTAAACATTATGGTAGAACGCTTAATATTCAGACTTTAAGGGAGCTTTCAGAAACCACAAGAGAGGGAGCGAATTTATTAACATTAAGCGAAGGAGCAGAGCAAATTGGCTTCCGTACTTTGGGAGTGAAGTTGTCGTTGCAAAAACTTTTAGAAGCTCCTCTGCCTTGTATTTTACACTGGAATAAAAATCATTATGTGGTTTTGTATGAAATCAAAAGTCGAAAGTCAAAAGTCGAAAGTATTCGGATATCTGACCCAGCCTTTGGCTTATTGGAATACACAAAAGAAGAATTTCTAAAATTCTGGATAGGAAATAATGCTAACGAGACCACAGAAGAAGGAATTGCTTTACTGCTTGAAACTACACCAAAATTTTATAACCAATCATCGAGTTTTGATTTAGATGAAGAAAAAACATTTGGATTTAAATACCTGTCAAAATACCTTTTTAGATACAAGTCTTTTATCATACAGCTCGCTATCGGGCTTTTAGCAGGAAGCATATTACAGCTTATTTTCCCGTTCCTTACTCAAAGTATAGTCGATGTCGGAATACAGAATCAGAATATGCACTTTATCTGGTTAGTCCTTATAGCTCAACTTTTCCTGTTTTTCGGAAAAACAGCATTGGAATTTATCCGTAGCTGGATATTACTGCATTTATCGACAAGAATCAATATTTCTTTGATTTCTGATTTTTTTATCAAGCTGATGAATCTCCCGATTTCGTTTTTTGATGTACGGATGACAGGAGATATTATGCAACGAATCAATGACCATAGCCGAATTGAAAGAATATTGACAACCTCATCTTTAAGTGTACTGTTTTCGGTTGTGAATATGGTTATTATGGGAGGTGTTCTGGCTTATTACAACTTAAAAATTTTCGGAATTTTCTTTTTGGGAAGTTTTTTGTATTTCGGTTGGATAGTATTGTTTCTGAAAAGAAGAGAAAAATTAGATTACAAAAGATTTTCTGAAGTAAGTCAGGAACAGAGCAAAGTTATCGAGCTCATTAACGGAATGCAGGAGATAAAGCTCCATAATGCAGAAAAGCAAAAACGCTGGGGCTGGGAGTACGTTCAGGCTCGGTTGTTCAAAGTGTCAATGCAAGGTTTGATTTTAGAACAAACCCAAAGCATAGGCTCTAACTTTATCAATGAGCTTAAAAACATCTTTATTGTTTTCCTGTCTGCCAAATTGGTAATTGACGGAGATATTAC
>CAZOQH010000048.1:0-1647 GCA_964581855.1 uncultured Flavobacterium sp. | reverse complement strand
AAAACATCTTTATTGTTTTCCTGTCTGCCAAATTGGTAATTGACGGAGATATTACACTCGGAATGATGATGGCAATTTCTTCGATTGTTGGAAATCTGAATGCTCCTGTTATGCAACTTATTGGTTTTGTGAGGGAATTGCAAGATGCGAAGATTTCGTTAGCTCGTTTAGGAGAAATCCACGATAAAGAAGACGAAGCACAAACCGAAAATGAATCTATAAAAGATATTCCGGAAAAAGCAGATATTATTCTAAAAAATGTGTCTTTCAGATATACAGGCTCGGATACTTTTGTTTTGGATAAACTCAATCTTACGATTCCGAAAAACAAAATAACAGCTATCGTAGGAGTAAGCGGAAGTGGAAAAACAACCCTTATGAAAATGCTTTTGAAGTTTTATGAGCCAATTGAAGGTACTATCCTTTATAACACGATAGACCTGAAAAACATATCACAAAAAACGTGGAGAGGTCATATTGGTTCTGTAATGCAGGAAGGATATATTTTTAATGATACTATTGCCAATAACATAGCTATCGGAGTGGATATAATTGACAAACAAAGATTGCAATATGCAACTGATGTAGCGAACATAAAATCGTATATTGACAGTCTTCCTCTGGGGTATAACACCAAAATCGGAATGGAAGGAGTGGGAATGAGTACAGGACAGAAGCAACGTCTTTTAATTGCCAGAGCAGTGTATAAAAACCCTGAAATGTTGTTTTTTGATGAAGCTACAAGTGCTTTGGATGCCAATAACGAAAAAGAAATTATGGAAAAGCTGAATATCTTTTTCAAAAACAAAACAGTTGTAGTTATTGCTCACAGGTTAAGTACCGTAATGAATGCAGACCAAATCGTAGTTTTGGACAAAGGAAAAATCATAGAACAAGGGAATCATAAAGAATTGGTAGCTCAAAAAGGAAATTATTACGAATTGGTAAAAAATCAATTACAGTTAGGTAGTTAATTATGTCAGAAGAAAAGAAAGAAATAAAATTAAGAAGCGAAGAAGTTCAGGACATTCTCACTCGTATTCCACATTGGATGATACGTTGGGGAAATGTACTTATTTTGATTACTATTCTTTTGGTTTTTCTGTTTTCGTGGTTCATCAAATATCCTGATATTGTGATGACAGAAATTACTATAACAACTCAAATCCCTCCTGAAAAATTAGTGGCTAAAACTTCGGGAAGAATCGAAAAGATATTTATTGAAGACAGAGCTGTTGTTGCTGAAAATACTCCACTTGCCATAATTGAAAACCCTGCCAACTATAACGATGTTTTCTTTTTGAAGACTATTGTCGATACTATAAAAGTAAACAATACAGATTTTGAGTTTCCATTGGAAAAATTACCTATTTTAAATCTCGGAATTATTGAGAGTGCTTATGCTTTGTTTGAAAAAGACTATCTGGCATATAAGCTGAATAAAGATTTAGAGCCGTATCAGATAGATATTACTGCCCAAAGCCTTGAAACCGCACAACAGAACGAAAGGTTAAAGTTACTTATTGAACAAAAAGAAATCGGTCAGAGAGAACTTCAATACAAAAAGAAAGAATTAGAGCGAAACAAAAACCTACACGAAAAGGGAGTAATTTCTACTCAGGAATGGGAACAGAAAAATGTAGAATA
>CAZOQH010000047.1:12968-14455 GCA_964581855.1 uncultured Flavobacterium sp. | reverse complement strand
AGTAAAAAATTAATAATAAAATAATCAAAAAATGAAAAAGGTTTATTTAACAGGGCTGTTTCTTATATTTATAAATTTGATAAATGCTCAAATTACAATTTTGGACGGAAACGGAAATGTGATAGAAGACGAAAGTGTTTTTGAGTTTAACAGTGTAGATCCTAATGGGATGGTAGAAAACCCTGTAGCAAAATTAAGTTATTATATTCAAAATAACACTTCTTCACAGATTGAAGTAAAAGCAGCTATTGTTGAAATAATCGGATCTGACGGCTCCAATGTGCAATTTTGTATGGAAGTATGTCTATTTGATATTACAGAAACTTCAGTTGTTCCTAGTTCTTCAGGGTCTGGATTCTTTATTGCTGCTGGTGCAACCACAGGACCTGGTATTTATTTTTGGAACTTTAACGACTCAAATGATTACATAAGTTATAAATTTAAAGTTTTTCAGGTAGACTCTTCAGGTAATGAGACAGGGACTCCTATACATATAAATTATGTCTATAATGCCACTGCCAGCACTCCAAACATGACTTTACAAAAACTAGGAGTACAAGTAAACAATACATTAGTAAATAATGAGTTTACTTTTACGACAACTTCTGCAATGGCTATGGATTTGTTTGATATTAACGGAAGAAACGTAGCTTCTAAAAGCTTTAATGAGGGAACTAACCTTTATAATGCTTCTGAACTTAATGCAGGAATTTACATTGCTAAATTTACTGACAAACAAGGTCAAACAGCATCTGTAAAAATTGTAAAGCAGTAAGTATTTCATAAATAATTATTTCAAATCCTGTTCTAAAAAGAGCAGGATTTGTTTTTTATATCCATTTAATAATGTTTTTTGATAGCTTTGTTCTAATCAAACTTACAACACATGTCAACACTCCAAAAAGGAAGTAAAAAACTGCTACATGCTTGGGCTTTTTACGATTGGGCTAATTCGGTTTACAGTTTAGTAATCGCCTCTGCTATTTTTCCGATTTTTTATACGGCTCTTTTTAAAGCCGAAGGAATTACGCATATAGAAGTATTCGGAACTCAAATCAAAGATACGGCTCTCATTAGCTTTGTAACAGCTGCTGCTTTTTTGGTGGTAGCCGTTATTTCTCCACTTCTTTCCGGAATAGCCGATTTTGTTGGAAATAAAAAAACGTTTATGAAGTTTTTTTGTTATTTAGGAGGCCTTTCTTGTATTGGTTTGTATTGGTTTGATTTGGACAGCATCTATTTGAGTTTGTCTTTTTACTTTTTCGGACTTATCGGATTTTGGGGAAGTCTGGTCTTTTATAATTCTTATTTGCCTGATGTGGCTTATACAGAACAACAAGATAGAATTAGCGCCAAAGGCTATTCGCTCGGATATATCGGAAGTGTCATTCTCCTCATAATTAATTTAGCAATGGTAATGGGAGCAGATGACGAAAATAAAATCCAAATGATGAAATATTCGTTTGTTATGGTCGGAATCTGGTGGA
>CAZOQH010000047.1:11804-12868 GCA_964581855.1 uncultured Flavobacterium sp. | reverse complement strand
GAAAATAAAATCCAAATGATGAAATATTCGTTTGTTATGGTCGGAATCTGGTGGATTGGATTCGCTCAATATTCGTTTTACTTTCTTCCGAAAGGAAATAAAAACCAAGAAAAAATATCCAAAAGAGTTTTGTTTAACGGATTCAAAGAACTCAAAAAAGTCTGGATTCAATTGGGAGATAACCTTTCTTTAAAGCGTTATTTAGTTGCTTTTTTTGTGTACAGTATGGCTGTACAGACCGTAATGCTGGTAGCTACTTATTTTGGAGAGCAAGAAATTGCTTGGACAGATGACAGTCAGAAAACAACAGGACTCATCATTAGCATTTTGGTTATTCAACTTATCGCTGTTTTAGGAGCAACCTTAACCTCAAGAGCTTCCGAAAAATTCGGAAATATTCCGGTCTTAATCACCATCAACATAATCTGGATTAGCATCTGTGTAGTGGCTTATTTTATCCATCTGCCAATTCATTTCTATATAATAGCAGGTTTTGTAGGATTGGTTATGGGGGGAATTCAATCGCTTTCGCGTTCGACTTATTCCAAGTTAATTCCTAAAGAAACTACTGACACAACTTCGTTCTTTAGTTTTTATGACGTAGCCGAAAAAATCGGAATAGTAATCGGAATGTTCCTTTACGGATTTATTGATCAAATTACCGGAAGTATGCGAAACTCAATTGTGTTTTTGGCTTTGTTCTTTATTGTTGGAGTATTGCTCTTGTTCAGAGTTCCTAAAACAAAATCTATTTCCGTAAACTAATAATATGTAAATTTGTATTAAACAACTCCGAAAGAGTTCAAAACAAAAAAAATGAAAGTAGCGGTTGTAATGGGAGGTTACTCCGGAGAATGCGAAATATCGCTGAAAAGCGGACAACTTATTCTGAATAATTTAGACCGAAATAAATACGAAGTATTTGAGGTTCATATCCTGAACGAAGGCTGGTTTTTGATAGATTCCAAAAAAAGATACGCTATAAACCGTGGTGATTTTTCTGCCGAAAAAAACGGACAAAAAATCACTTTTGATGTCATCATAAATACAATTCACGGAACTCC
>CAZOQH010000047.1:0-11704 GCA_964581855.1 uncultured Flavobacterium sp. | reverse complement strand
AATCGTTCTGGAAGTAGTTTAGGGGTATCGAAAGTAAATAGACCTGAAGAATTCGAAAAAGCGTTACAAACAGCTTTTGAAATAGATAATGAAATCTTGATTGAATCGTTTTTAGATGGAAGGGAAATCTCGGTGGGAGTAGTACAAATGAACGGAAAAACAACCGTTGTAGGCTATACGGAAATTATACCAGAAAATGATTTTTTTGATTTCGAAGCTAAATATTTAGGAAAATCACAAGAAATAACTCCTGCTGAAATAGATCGAGAAATTCAGAATAAAATTGAACTGACTTCTATTAAAGTTTATGAAGCTTTAAATATGACTGGATTTTCGAGAATTGATTATATAATAATGGATGGAACTCCATATTTTATTGAAATCAACACCAACCCTGGATTATCTCCACAGAGTATTTTTCCGCAACAAGTAGCTCACAAAGGATTGAAATTTTCAGATTTATTAGATTCTGAAATTCTGTTGGCTCTGAATAGAGAATAGAAAACGAAGAAAAGAGAATAGACAAAACCAAAATATATGTTTTTACAAAACCCTCTCACTATGTAGAGGATTAGGGTGAGACATTTAAATGAAAAGAAATGAAAAAAGCAGTTTTTCCGGGTTCGTTTGACCCAATTACATTAGGACATTACGATATTATCAAAAGAGGAGTTTCTTTATTTGATGAAATAGTAGTTGCTATCGGAGTAAATGCCTCAAAAAATTATATGTTTTCTCTTGAAGACCGAAAACGTTTTATTGAAGAAGCCTTTAAAGACGAACCAAAAATTAAAGTAATTACTTACGAAGGACTTACTATTGATTTATGTAAAAAACTCAATGCTGATTTTATCTTGAGGGGTCTTCGAAATCCGGCTGATTTTGAGTTCGAAAAAGCGATTGCACATACTAACAGAACTTTATCTAAAATTGAAACTGTGTTCTTACTTACAGCAGCAAGCACTTCTTTCATAAGCTCTAGTATAGTTCGGGATGTTTTGCGTAACGGAGGCGATTATAAACAACTTGTTCCTGAATCGGTTGTGTTAAAGTGAAATCATTTAAGGTGAATAGTGAACTTTTTGTTTATTTTAGCGCCAAATAATATTTATCACAAATTTAATATAAATGAAAAAAAGTATTTTTAAAGGTGTATTTTTCATAGCCCTTTTTCTTATTTCTACAGTTACCGTAGAGGCCCAAAAGAATCCTGTTATTTTTGGGAAAGAAATTAGTAGTGAATATACCAATCCGAACACAGGAATGATTCAATGTATTTCACATCAATATATGGAACATATAAATGAATCAAGAGCGGGGTTAAAACTACCTGAAGCTAAATTAGCTGATTATCAAGAAACCAATGAGGTATATGTAATTCCTGTAGTGGTACACGTGATTCATAGTGGCCAAGCTATTGGAGTGAATCAAAATATCTCTGATGCCCGTGTTTTATCTCAAATACAAGTTTTAAATGAAGATTTCAGAAAAATGGTTGGCACTCCAGGAAACGGAAGTAACCCTTTAGATATTGATACAGAAATCGAATTTTGTTTGGCTCAAACTGACCCAGAAGGTAATCCTACAAACGGTATCAACCGAGTTAATTTAGGAAATACAACATGGAATGAATACAATGTTGAATCTATTTTAAAACCTCAAACTCAATGGGATCCCAGTCAGTATTTCAACATTTGGGTATGTGAGTTTGGAGGAAATTTGAATCAAGTTTTGGGCTATGCCCAATTTCCGTCTAATGCTGGTTTAGGAGGGCTACCTACTTATGCAGGACCTTCTAATACCGATGGGGTGATTATCTCTTGGAGGGCTTTTGGTCGTTTTGCTCAAGCTCCTGGAACATATTTTCAAGGGTACTCTGGAGGGCGTACCACTACCCACGAAATAGGACATGCTTTAGGGTTATTCCACATTTGGGGAGACAATTACAATTGTATTGTGAACACCATTGATAGTGTTCAGGATTATTGTCCGGATACTCCTCCTCATTCAGATGCAAATTATTCTTGCACCGGAGTATTAAACAGTTGTACGGGTTATACTCCAATGCCTGAAAACTATATGGACTATGGCACAGACTCTTGTTTAAATACCTTTACTCCTAATCAAAAAACAAGAATGAGAACTGCACTTCAGAACGCAACCCGAAGAGCGTCTCTGCTTACATCAGAAGTATGTTCTCCTCCCGCAAGTACAGATAAATTCGGTTTAGGAATGCTTTCTTTATATCCTAATCCAACTAGTACTACACTTAATTTGGTACTCCCTGACAACTATGAATTATCTGGCAAGGTAACCGTTTATAACACCATAGGTCAAGTGATGTTTTCAGGAAATGTTTCTGACACTAGTACTTATAGCATAGATGTTTCTGGATATTCCGAAGGGGTTTACCTTATAAAGCTAGAAAAGGAAAATCAATCTAAAACATTGCGTTTTATCAAAAACTAAACAACCACTATTTATATAAAAAAGGGAGCGATAAATATTATTGCTCCCTTTTTTCATTCATTACAATTAACTCTTATCCTAAAAATGGATATCTATAATCTGTTGGTGGAACCAACGTTTCTTTAATGGTTCTAACCGAAACCCAACGCATTAGATTTAGAGCTGATCCCGCCTTGTCGTTGGTACCCGATCCTCTTGCTCCTCCAAATGGCTGATTACCAACTACAGCACCTGTTGGTTTGTCATTGATATAGAAGTTTCCAGCACAATTCTGCAGTTTTTGCGAAGCCACTTCAATAGCATAACGATCTTGAGAAAACACAGCTCCTGTAAGCGCATATTCTGAAGTAGAATCTACTAATTCAAGGGTCTCTTCCCATTTTGCATCTTCATATACGTAAATCGTAAGTACAGGTCCGAAAAGCTCTGTTTCCATCGTTACGTATTTCGGATTGGTTGTCAAAATTATTGTTGGTTCGATAAAATAACCTACTGATTTATCATAATTTCCTCCAGCAATAATTTCTGCATCTGTATCTTGTTTTGCTCTATCGATATATCCAGCCAATTTATCAAAAGAGTCTTCAGAAATAACAGCTGTAACAAAATTTTCTAGATTTTCAGGTGAACCCATTTTAATTGTTGCCAAATCAGCCAACATAAGCTCTTTTACTTCACTCCAAATACTTTTCGGTATGTAAGCTCTCGAAGCAGCTGAACATTTTTGTCCTTGGAATTCGAATGCTCCTCTTACTAATCCGGTAACAAGTTGTTTTACATCTGCACTAGGATGTGCGATTACAAAATCTTTTCCTCCGGTTTCTCCAACAATTCTCGGATACGATTTATAGTTTGAAATATTATTTCCGATAGTTTTCCAAATATCATTAAAAACTCCTGTAGAACCTGTGAAGTGAACTCCTGCTAACTCTCTATGATTTAAAATCACATCACTAATCATAGAAGAATTTCCGTACACTACATTGATAACTCCGTCAGGAACTCCTGCTTTTTTGAATATTTCAACAATTACATTCGCTGAGAAAATTTGAGTTGCAGCAGGTTTCCACACTACCACATTTCCCATAAGAGCAGCAGAAGCAGGTAAGTTTGCCGAAATTGCAGTGAAATTAAACGGAGTAATCGCATACACAAACCCTTCGAGAGGTCTGTACTCTACCCTATTCCATGTAGTTGAATCTGAAATTGGTTGGTCTTTATAAATCTGCGTCATATATTCTACATTAAAACGCAAAAAGTCAATCAATTCGCAAGCCGCATCAATTTCTGCTTGATGAACGGTTTTAGATTGGGCAATCATAGTAGCTGCATTAATTTTTGCTCTATAAGGCCCTGCTATAAGTTCGGCAGCTTTCAAAAAGATAGATGCTCTATGCTCCCAAGACATTTCTGCCCATTTATTACGAGCTTCTAAAGCATTTGAGATAGCTTCTTCGATATGGTTTTTTTCGGCTAAATGATATTTACCGACAATGTGTTTGTGATCGTGTGGAGCAGAAAGATTTTTAGTATTTCCTGTTCTGATTTCCTTCCCTCCGATATAAAGCGGAACATCAACCTGAGCATTCCACATTTCTTTATAAGCATTTAAAACTGCTTCTCTTTCGGGTGTTCCTTTGGCATACGACTTTACCGGTTCGTTTACAGCCTTCGGAACATTAAAAAATCCTTTTGACATAATTTTAATTTTAAAGAGTTGTATACCTACAAAGGTACAATTATTTAGCCATAAATCATGTTATTTTATATTGATTTGATAGTAGGGCAACAAACAATAATAATTTTATATTCCTTCTGTCAGACAGTTAAATGTGTTCAATCTTTTTTCGTAATTTTGTATTTATGATAAATACGGACAAATACATTAATTCCCGTTTACGACCTTTCGAAATAGAAAATAAGGTTTCAGAACTCCAAGATTTTTTTCTTGAGCACAGGTTTTCTCATTTCCCTATAACTCAAAATGATATTTATCTAGGAAGTATTTCTGCTGAAGACGTAGAAACCTTTGAATCAGACCATAAAATTGAAAATTACAAATATACTTTTGAAGGCTTTTTTGTGAGAGAAGACACAAATTGGCTAGATGTTTTAGAAAAATTTGCTCAAAACCAAACGGATATAATGCCTGTGTTAAGTCACGACAACAAATATTTGGGGTTTTATCACCTCTCTGATATTGTTCAGATTTTTAGTGAAACTTCTTTTTTGAGAGAGCCAGGAGGAATTATTATTGTAGAAAAAAACATATCACAATACACTAGTTCTGAAATAGCCCAAATTATAGAAAGTAATGGTCATAAACTACTCGGAATGTTTATTTCGGAAATCGATAGTTCAGTACGAGTATATATTAAAGTAAATACAGAAAACGTAAATGAAATTTTACAAAGTTTCAGGCGTTATCAATACAATATTTTGTCTAATCACTCCGAAGATATATACAAACAAAGTCTAAAAGAACGTCTGGATTATATAGACAAATACCTTAATATTTAACATATGAAATTTGCAGTTTACGGACAATATTATCAAGAAAGCTACAACGAAATTTTACAAGAAATCCTGACATTTACCAAGGAAAAAAACATCGAAGTTGTTTTTGAAAAGAACTTTTACGATATGATTTCTTACAAAGATTCTTTAGAAGTAACAACCTTTGACACTTACGAGCAATTGGATTCTTCTTTTGATATTTTTATAAGCGTTGGTGGAGACGGAACAATTTTAAGAGCAGCTACTTTTGTCCGCGACTCAGGAATTCCGATTTTAGGAATAAATGCAGGAAGATTAGGGTTTTTGGCCAGTATTCCGAGAGAGAGTATATTGTATTATTTAGACTTGGTTCATCACAAAAAATACACCCTTTCTAAACGTACAGTTTTAGGTCTTGACACCCAAATAAAAGTTCCGGAATTAGAAACAATTAATTTTGCCCTAAACGAGGTAAGTATCAACCGAAAAGACACTACCTCGATGATTGTTATCGAAACGTATTTAGACGGAGAATACCTGAATTCTTATTGGGCTGACGGACTGATTATTTCAACTCCCACAGGCTCTACAGGATATTCTATGAGTTGTGGAGGAGCTGTTTTACTTCCGGATGCTAAAAGTTTGATTATAACTCCTATAGCGCCTCACAACCTTAACACCAGACCCATTGTGATTCCAGAAGACACTGAAATTAAGCTTAAAGTCTCGGGTAGAGAAGAGCAATATTTGGTTTCACTCGACTCAAGAATTTACACCATTGCTAACGAGAATGAATTAACCATAAAACGAAAGCCTTTTGACATTAATATGGTGGCTTTTAAAGATAATCCGTTTTTAGATACTCTTCGCAATAAACTTTTGTGGGGAGAAGACAAAAGAAACTAAGCCTCAACTCCAAAAACTAATACCCTTGTGTCGGAATTTCTATTTGATAATTTTTACCTGAGGTATTTTTAAGCGAAATATCTCTTAGCCAAGGATTGTGTATTTTTAGAACTTTGTAGTTTATTCCTTGTTCAATAGACCAGTCTGCCAAATTCTCTACGCTTGTTGATACCGATATTTTTTTAGTTTTTATGGGTTTATACAATTCGTTTTGAGGAATGTTATATCCATATTTTTCAGGATTGCGCATAATTTCTTTTAAGGCCAAAATTCTAAACACATAACGAGAAGTTTCTTCTACAAAAAGCAAATCGTAGTAATCAGTTGCTTTTTGTCTATCCATTTGTCGAGTCATTCCTGCCATTCCTCCGTTATAAGATGCAGCTGCCATAGTCCAAGAACCAAATCTTTTTTTAGCATCAAGCAAATATTTACAAGCAGCTTCTGTTGCTTTTTCAAGGTGATATCGCTCATCGATGATTTCGTTTACCTCTAATCCATATTCTTTAGCTGTTGCAGGCATAAATTGCCATACTCCTCTAGCTCCGGCAGGAGAAACCGCATTTTCTAATCGACTTTCAATCACAGCCAAATACTTGAAGTCATCAGGAACTCCATATTTTTTCAGAATAGGCTCCATTACCGGAAACATTCGGTTCGCTCTTTTGATAACCAACTCCGTAGAAGCGTGCAAATTTCGATTTATGGTTAATTCTCTATCATATCGTTCCTGAACATCCGCAATATGCATCGGAACTTTTTCTCCACAAAAATCAAGTGTTTTTACTATGGTTTCTTCGGTATTTTTAAATTCCGAAACAGAAGAAGAAGCATTGATAAGCAGCATGCTTATTAAAGCTACAAAGAGCACTAAAGCTGTTTTTTTTATGATTTTCATTTGGTCAAACATTAGAGAATTATACGTTTTATTTTAAGGAGCTTAAGTTATCAACTTTTAATTAGTTCGGGTAATTTTTCGTTTAGCCATTTATAGCGATTCAGTATCATGATGTGTGTTCCTTTCTCTAAAACGATACAATCTTTAATATATTTTATAGGAAAAACCTCATCTTTGTCTCCATGAATGTGAATTACGTTATTATCCGGAACTTCTCTATCCCAAATAATCACCTGCTCAAGTGCCCATTCTAAATACAATTTATCTCGCACCGACAAATACATTTTATATAAATCTTTCCTACCTTTCAAGTGTTTTTTATCAATACTTTCGGGAATATATTTTTCAATATTTTGCAAAACACTCATCGGAAAAAGCTTATAAATATGGGTCAATTTTGCAAACTTCATTCTTCTAGGGAACTCCTTGTTGCTTTTTACGCTCGAAATAATAATCGTCTTGCGAACTTTAATGATTTTATTTATTTCCTGAACCAAAATACCTCCGAAAGACACTCCAATCAAAACAGGATTTTCTTCTCTGATGTCTTCGGTCATTCGCAAAGCATATTCTGGAAGTGTCTCGTTTTTATATGGAATTTTCCATTCTAAAAAAAACATCTCAAACTCGTTTTCATCAAGTTGTATGTTTTCAAATATACTAGAACTTGCCCCTAAACCAGGCATAAAATATACGGGAATACGCGACATGTGTTTTTAGCTAAATTATCTCTTCTTACAAAGATAGTTTATATGTTTTTATTCTGTAAACTTCTTTTATGAATTTTATTTAATTCAAGTTTAAACAAACAAAAAAGATTTAGTTTTTATATTCTTAAAGTATTTCGTTATTTTTACAAATCAATCTTAAAATTTTTTAAGAAAAATGCTTACAAAAATCAATTTAGCCAATATTCTTTTTCTAGACATCGAGACAGTTCCCGAAGTAGAGTCTTTTGATAGTCTTTCGGATGAAAAAAAGGAACTCTTTGATTTAAAAACCAAATATCAACGAAAAGAAGACCAAACTCCCGAAGAATTTTATGAAAAAGCCGGGATATGGGCAGAATTTGGCAAAATAGTTTGTATTTCGGTCGGGTATTTTACTTTTAAAAATGACATACGAACCTTTAGAGTAACTTCTTTTTTTGGAGACGAAATCAAAATTCTTAAAGATTTTTCTAACCTATTGAACAATCACTTTGGTAAGGTTGAACACGTTTTATGTGGTCATAATGCCAAAGAATTCGACTTCCCTTTTATAGCAAGACGCATGATCATCCACAGCCTTGCTATTCCTAACAAACTCAATCTTTTTGGCAAAAAACCATGGGAAATTCCTCATCTCGATACAATGGAGTTGTGGAAATTTGGCGATTACAAACACTTTACATCTCTAAAACTATTAGCTAATATACTAAGTATACCTTCTCCGAAAGATGACATTGACGGAAGCCAAGTGGGTCATGTGTATTATATCGAACAAGATATTGACAGAATTATTACGTATTGTGAGAAAGATGTAATAACTGTGGCACAGATTATGTTACGCTTACGAAGAGAAATTATTTTGGACGAATCCGAAATAATTCACGTTTAATTTATAGTTTTGTTTTCTTAAAATTTAAAAAATGAAAAAATTATTATTAGTTATTGCCCTTGCAATAACAACACAATTCGGTTTCGCACAAGAAACTACCTTTAAACAAGATGTTATTAAGTTTTTTGAAGCTACTGGTTCTTCTCTGAATATGATTTCAGATCAAATATTACCGATGATTGACGAAGCAGATCACGAAAACTTTAAAAAAGATTTCTCGGTTCTTGTAGATGATTTTTACACAAAAGTGACAGAGGTTTTTCAAGAAGAACTCACTCAGGAAGACGTAAAATCTCTTGTAGCTATTATTGAAAAAGCAAAGACCGACCAAAGCGACAACATGGCAGAACTCATTCAAGCTTCAGAAGCCGGGAAAAAGTTTGCTGAAAAAGAAAAAATAATCGATGAAAAAATGCAAAACAAGCTGATGACATGGAGTTTAGATTTGCAACTAATGATGTCAAGATACGGCATAGAATAAATCAAAAAAACATTCAAAAAAATCTTATAAAAATCCGATGAAATAACGCATCGGATTTTTTATTTTTAGCAGAAAATATTACCTTTATTCGATTTTTAATTTAAAACCAAAAAATATGGGAATGTATGTGTTTTTAGCTCTAGGATTCTTCCTTTTATTAGCTTCTTTTTTTACGGTTAAACAACAAACCTCTGTGATTATCGAACGCTTCGGAAAATTCCAAAGCATCAGACAATCCGGATTGCAACTCAAAATCCCTATTGTTGACAGAATTGCGGGTAGAATGAATCTTCGTATCCAGCAGTTGGATGTTATTATCGAAACCAAAACCAAAGACAACGTGTTTGTAAAAATGAAGGTTTCTGTCCAGTTCAAAGTACTACCAGACAGAGTGTACGAAGCTTTCTATAAATTAGAATACCCTCATGACCAAATAACTTCATACGTGTTTGACGTAGTGCGTGCAGAAGTTCCCAAACTCATATTAGATGATGTTTTTGAAAGAAAAGATGATATAGCAATCGCTGTAAAACGCGAATTAAACGACGCAATGCTCACTTATGGATATGACATTATAAACACACTTATCACAGATATTGACCCTGATATTCAGGTTAAAAATGCCATGAACCGTATCAATGCTGCGGATCGCGAAAAAACAGCAGCAGAATATGAAGCGGAAGCACAAAGAATTCGTATTGTAGCAAAAGCTAAAGCAGAAGCAGAAAGCAAAAGACTTCAAGGACAAGGTATTGCCGATCAAAGACGTGAAATTGCACGAGGTCTTGTTGAAAGTGTAGATGTTTTGAACAGAGTAGGAATAAATTCACAAGAAGCTTCAGCATTAATTGTAGTAACACAACACTACGACACATTACAAGCTATCGGTTCTGACTCTAATTCAAACCTGATTTTATTGCCAAATTCCCCTCAGGCAGGAAGTGATATGCTAAACAATATGGTAGCTTCATTTACAGCTTCAAATCAAGTGGGAGAAGCCATGAAAAAAGCTTCTAGAAATAAAGCACAACAGCCTAAAAAAGATGATTTTGGGATAGAGACAAACCCTGAAGACGAATAATTCAACATCAAAAAAACAACCCCAAAAGGCTTAAATCACAAGATTTGAGCCTTTTTGTTATAAAACCACAACATTTGACTTTAAGACATTAGTCATTACGACTAAAATCACTAATTTTGCCTTTTAAAATTTTAACGATGTTACAGATAGCACACATTAGAGAAAACAAAGAAGCTGTAATTAAGGCTCTTGCCAAACGCAACATTGATGCAACCAACTTAGTTGAAACAGCCATTGATTTAGACGAAAAAAGACGTTCAACCCAAGTAGAATTAGATAATATTTTAGCTGAATCAAATAAAATCTCCAAGGATATCGGTGCTTTGATGAAAGCAGGAGAAAAAGCAAAAGCAGAAATCCTGAAAACAAAAACATCTTCGTTAAAAGAAAAAGAAGCGGAACTAAAAGTTAAACTGAACGAGTACATAGACAAACTTCAAGAAGAATTATATAAAATTCCTAATACTCCTGCAGCTATTGTTCCGGAAGGAAAAGATGCAGAAGATAACCTAAATGTCTATCAAGAAGGAGAAATCCCAACTTTGCATGAAGGTGCATTGCCTCACTGGGAATTAGCTAAAAAATACGACTTGATCGATTTCGAATTAGGCGTAAAAGTTACAGGAGCAGGATTTCCGGTTTATAAAGGAAAAGGAGCAAAACTACAACGAGCTTTAATTTGGTACTTCTTAGACAAAAACACAGAAGCAGGATATCAAGAAGTTCAAGTTCCTCACTTAGTTAACGAGGCTTCAGGATACGGAACAGGACAACTCCCGGACAAAGAAGGACAAATGTATCATGTTGGAATTGATGACTTATATTTAATTCCGACAGCTGAAGTTCCGGTTACGAATTTATATCGTGATGTGATTCTAGAAGAGAAAGACTTACCTATTTTAAACACAGGATACACACCTTGTTTCCGTAGAGAAGCCGGAAGTTATGGAGCACACGTTAGAGGACTAAATCGCCTTCACCAATTCGATAAAGTAGAAATTGTAAGAGTTGAGCATCCTGACAACTCCTATCAAGCCCTTGACGGAATGGTGGAACACGTAAAGGGAATTTTACAAGAATTAAAATTGCCATTCAGAATTTTACGCCTTTGTGGTGGTGATATGGGATTTGCCTCTGCCCTAACCTATGACTTTGAGGTGTTTTCAACAGCACAAGACCGTTGGTTAGAGATTTCGTCTGTATCGAACTTTGAAACTTTCCAATCAAACCGCTTAAAACTTCGTTTTAGAGACAAAGACGGAAAAAATAAATTGGCTCATACACTTAACGGAAGTTCGTTAGCGCTTCCTAGAGTTTTAGCCGGAATTTTAGAAAACTATCAAACTCCTGAAGGAATTGTAATTCCGGAAGTATTAAGAAAATATACAGGGTTTGATATAATTGATTAAGCCAAAAACACAACTACTGGGGATTAAAAACCGGACGCAATTCGTTAAAATTTATTACCTTCGTAGGATTAAATACAAACAACAAAACAATTAATACATCATGAATAAAAAAATCGTAATCGTTTCGGCTGCAAGAACTCCTATCGGGAAGTTTATGGGTGGATTATCATCTGTTCCTGCACCGAAATTGGGAGCTGTCGCTATAAAAGGAGCATTAGATAAAATCGGATTAGATTATAACCTGGTTGATGAAGTAATTATGGGTAACGTAGTTCAGGCAGGAGTGGGTCAGGCACCTGCTCGTCAGGCGTCTAAATTTGCCGGACTTCCTGATTCGGTTATCGCAACAACCGTAAACAAAGTTT
>CAZOQH010000046.1:0-14467 GCA_964581855.1 uncultured Flavobacterium sp. | reverse complement strand
ACTCCGGTTTCGGCTTATTTGCATTCAGCTACAATGGTAAAAGCAGGAGTTTATATTCTTGCACGTTTTTCACCTATTTTAAGTGATGGTTTTTGGTGGAACAACACATTGATGATTGTTGGAGGAATCACCATGCTTTATGCTGCTTTTCATAGTATTTTCCGTACGGATATGAAAGGAATTTTGGCTTATTCTACCATTTCTGCTTTAGGAATTATTGTCTTTTTGTTAGGAATCGGAAACGAATATGCTTTGTATGCAGCTGTTACTTTTATTTTGGTTCACGCGCTTTACAAAGCAGCGCTTTTCTTAGTTACCGGAATTGTAGATCACACGGTTCATACACGTGATATTTCGCAGATTTCAGGGCTCAGAAAGGTAATGCCTTGGGTTTTCACAGCCTCACTTATAGCTGCCTTATCAAGTGCGGGAGTTCCGCTTACTTTCGGATTCCTCAGCAAAGATTTAATTTACGAAGCAACCTTACATATTCCAGAATGGGCTATGTGGATTACAGCGATTGCCGTTCTTACTAATATCCTTTTGGCTTGTTCAGGGTTTATGGCAGGAGTCAAACCATTCTTAGGCAAACTTCCGGAGAAGTATCAAAACATCGAAAAACCTAATGCTTTTTTGTGGGTTCCTGTAGTTATTTTGAGCTTTTTCACTTTGTTGTTCGGGTTTTTGCCTATGTTAGCAGACAACGGAATTCTGAGTCTATCATTTGATTCAATTAGCAAAACCCCTACCGATTTATATCTTAAAATGTGGCATGGTTTTAACCTTGTTTTGTTATTAAGTGGTGCTACAATCGTTCTTGGATTCCTTTTGTTTTTGATCAAGAAAAACTCTGGGAAGTCTTTAGTAATTATAGAGAGTTTCGAGAGATTTTCACCTAAAACACTAATTGAATCTTTTGGAGAAGGCACACGTAGTTTTGCCATTCGCTACACACGCTTCTTTCATAACGGATACTTAAGAAATTATATACTTACAATTATTGTTTTTATTACTATCCTAGTCGGTTATCGTTTATTTACTACTGTTCCGATTAGAGTGAATACCGAAGATTTGTCGGGCTATAGAATTTATGAGCTCGCTATATTTGTAATAATTTTAGTGGCTATTTATTTTACCATCAAAACCACTTCAAGATTAACTGCCATAGCAAGTTTAGGAATTATTGGTTATTGTATCTGTCTGATATTCGTATTTTACGGAGCTCCTGATTTGGCAATGACACAATTTACAATCGATACGCTTACGGTGGTTTTATTTGTATTGGTTTTGTTTAAACTACCTCCTTTTTTAGGGTACAAGAACAAAGTAGTTTTATGGAGAGATACATTTGTTTCTTTATGTTTTGGAGCCTTAATTACGTTAATTACACTACAAGCTCTTGTTTCGCCTGCTACCAAAGAGGCGAGTAACTTTTTTGCAGAAAACGCATATACTTTAGCCAAAGGGAAGAATGTTGTTAACGTAATTTTAGTTGACTTTAGAGGGTTTGATACCATGGTCGAAACCATAGTATTGTCAATTGCCGCTTTAGGAGTTTATGGATTATTAAAATACAAAGCAAGTAATGAAGAAAGAGAATAAAGATAAAGCGTTTAATCCGAAATCGGATATGATTATACTGAAAACGGCTACGAATTATTTGATTCCGTTGCTGTTGTTATTTTCTGTTTTTGTACTTTTAAGAGGACATTACCTCTCCGGAGGAGGTTTTGTAGGAGGTCTTATAGCTTCTATTGCTTTTGTATTACATTCTTTTGCTCATACCACTAAAGAAACATTAACATTATTTAGGTTTTCTCCGCAGACACTCATTCCTATTGGATTGTCTTTGTCTGTAATCAGTGGAATATTGCCTGTTTTTTCAGGAAAATCATTTATGACAGGATTGTGGTTAGACACTCCTCTTGCTGTAATTGGTTCGATAGGAACAACCTTGTTTTTTGATTTAGGAGTGTATTTGGTAGTGGTGGGAGTTGTACTTACAATCATGTTTACCATTAAAGAAAATGTTTAACTAGTAGTAAAACAAAAGTAATAAGACTGAAAAAACATAACTCATGTTGTTACTACTATAATTTGAAATGGATTTATGGAGTTGCTTTTAGTATTATTGGTAGGAGTATTATATTCGGCTGGGATTTTTCTTATGCTCAGACGGAGTATGGTAAAACTACTCCTAGGATTGCTTTTGATTGGAAATGGAGCTAATATCCTGATTTTTTTAATGGGAGGACTTACCAAAGGAAGGCCACCTATCATTGCAGAAGATCAAACAAATTTTACCGGCCCTTATGCGGATCCGGTTCCTCAAGCACTTATATTAACAGCCATTGTAATTAGTTTTGCACTTACAGCTTTTGCTATTATTTTGCTCAAAAAAGTTTATGCAACCACCGGTTCAGATGATTTGGACTCATTAAATATTCAGGATTTAGATATATGATAACGAACTTCATACTCGCTCCGATACTCGCCCATTTAATTACAGCAGTTCTTTTGTTGTTTTTTTGGAAGCGCGTCAAAACCCAAAAAGTGGTCAGCATTATCGGTAATAGTATTGCATTTTTGCTTTGTGTACGCTTGTTTATGGTTACACAACAAGAAGGTTTTTTAGTCCTTCAGGCTGGAGGATGGCAGGCTCCGTTCGGAATCACTTTTGTGTCTGACACCCTTAGTTCTATTATGGTTCTGCTCACAGCTATTGTGAGTTTAACAGTTGGCATTTATTCTACAGCTTCGCTTAATGTCAGTCGAATTAAATATGGATATTTTTTCTTGTTTCACTTCTTGATAATGGGCCTTTTAGGAGCGTTTTTAACGGGAGATATCTTTAACTTATATGTTTGGTTCGAAATTGTAATTATTTCTTCTTTTGTATTGTTAACCTTAGGTGGAAAAAAAATGCAAATGGAAGCAGGTATCAAATACGTTACTATGAATATGTTAGCGTCAATTATTTTTCTGACAGCTATTGGTATTCTGTACGGAATTACCGGAACGCTCAATATGGCAGACCTCTCTCTGAAAATAGCACAAGTAGAAAACAGAGGGTTGGTATCGGTAACAGCTTTGTTGTTTTTTGCCGGGTTTGGTATTAAATCTGCTGTTTTCCCGTTATACTTTTGGTTACCTTCTTCTTATCATACACCACCCTCAGCAATTGCCGCTATTTTTGGAGGGTTGCTAACAAAAATGGGGGTTTATGCAATGATTAGAGTATTTACGCTTATTTTTATTCCGGATGAATTTATTCGTAATGTATTTATAGGAATAGCAATCATGACAATGATTACCGGAGCGTTAGGTGCTTTAAACAAGCGAAGTGTAAGAAGACTAATTTCATATCTTATTGTTTGTCATATCGGTTACTTGATTGGAGGATTGGGTATTTATACCGAAATTGCGATTGTAGGAGTGATTTTTTATTTAATACATGACGTTATCGTAAAGAGTAACTTATTGATGATATCAGGTATCATCCAAAAAATAAGAGAAACTATTGACATGACCCGCTTAGGAGGATTGGCAAAAGATTACCCTAAGCTATCATTCGTTATTGCCATCGCTATGTTTTCACTTATCGGGATACCTCCTTTATCAGGGTTTTGGCCAAAAATTCAATTTTTTGGTGAATCGTTAAGAACAGGCGAATATATACTGTTAGGTGCTTTTGTAATAGCAAGTTTTATCACCTTAATAGTAATGGCACGAATGTGGTCTGAGGTATTCTGGAAAGAATCGCCTAAGCCATTAACAGAAGAAATTGACCATTTTGCACAAATGCCTTATTCCGGAAAGTTTGCATTGGTTGCACCAATCGCTGCCTTATCCCTTGTATCCTTATACATAGGTATTAATGCTGAAGGTGTTTACGAAATTGCTCAAAAAACAGCTTACGAACTGATGCATCCATCTCTATATATTGATGCGGTGCTCCATAATATATTTGAAAAATGATTAAGCAGTTTTTACTTAATTTATTGTTATCATTAGTCTGGGTTGCCTTAACCGGTCATTTAGATTACACTAACTTTATGTTCGGTTTTGTATTAGGATTCTTTATACTTTGGCTCTTGTCACGAACCATGAGTCCGAATGCTGCCGAAAAAGGATACTTTTATCGAGTGCCAAAAATAATAATGTTTATTCTATATTTTATTTATGAAATGATTCAGGCAAATATAGAAGTGGGAAGAGAAATCATTACACCAAAATTAAATATGACTCCTGGAATCATTGAATATAAACACGGATTCAGAACAGATTTTGAAATCACTATGTTTACTTACATGGTGGCTTTAACTCCAGGAACCATGGTAATGAAAATTAGTGATGACAAAAAAATACTTTATATCCACGGAATGTATCTAAGCGATAAAGAAAAATTTATCGAAAAGATGAAAAATGGATTAGAAAGAAAACTTATAGAAATACTTAGATAATATGACAGTAGAAACTTATTTGATGTATGTAGTTGTGCCTATTATCTGTCTTTCGTTGCTCATAATAGTTGTACGCTTTTTAAAAGGCCCTCATGTGGCAGATAGAGTAGTTGCTCTTGATTTACTAATCAATTCGGGAGTGGGATTGATAGGGATTTTTTGCTTAGTTTATGAAGATCCTACTTTTTTGGATACGGCAATGATTTTGGCACTGATAGCATTTTTTAGTACGATTGCTTTTGCTTATTACCTAGATAAAGGAAAGAAAAATGATTGATGCTTTAATAATTATATTTAGCACATTAGGTGCTTTGTTTATTCTGATAGCTGCTTTAGGTGTTTACAGAATGCCCGACTTTTATACCCGTTTATCTGTTACGGTCAAAGCTGCCACTATTGGGGTAGGCTGTATATTAGGTGCGGCAGCATTTCACTTCTCTGATTTTGCGGTAACAACTAAAGTTTTTGCCGTCATCTTTTTTTTATTGATAACCTCTCCTGTAGGAGCCTTTTTAATCGCTCGTGTAGCTTATGTAACAGGAGTAAAACTTTGGGATAAATCTATATACGACGAACTCAAACGAAATACAGAAAACAACCTGTCTAATAAACCGGAAACTCCTGAGCATAAAGAAGAGTCAGAAAAAAAAGAATAAAGATTATGACTGATTTAAAAACAGAGGTACACAACGCTTTTGAAGTAATTCAAAATGGAGGGATTATCCTTTATCCTACCGATACAGTGTGGGGAATTGGTTGTGATGCAACAAATTCGGAGGCAGTACAAAAAGTTTTTAGACTCAAAAAAAGAATTGAATCCAAAAGCATGATTGCTTTGGTGAGTGGAGACAGAATGTTGTATCAAATCTTTAATGAAATTCCTGAAAATGCTTTTCAAATCTGGGATTTATCTGAAAAACCCACTACACTAATTTTAGATAATCCTAAAAACATAGCTAAAGAAATCATAGCCGAAGACAATTCTGTCGGAATTCGAATCGTAAAAGAACCTTTCTGTTTTAATTTAATGGAACGAATGAAAAAACCACTCGTTTCTACTTCTGCAAACCTAAGCGGTGATCCTACTCCGAAGTCTTTTTCGGAAATAAATCCCGAAATTATTAAAGGTGTAGATTATGTCGTAAATTTGCACCAAGACAAAAAAATGAATAAACCATCGACTATTATCAAACTAACTCTAGACAATAGGGTTACGATTATTAGAAAATAGATGTTTGCGTTTAATAGTAAGATCTGAAAACTGAAATTAAAAAAATTGAACTACAAACAAGCCTTATCATATCCGATTTTTGAAATCGTATCACAAGCCTCTGATACTCTTGGGTTACAAAGTTACGTTATTGGAGGTTTTGTAAGAGATTTTTTTCTTAATCGAGACTTTAAAAAGGATATTGATTTTGTAACAGTAGGCAGCGGAATTGAATTGGCTCAAAAAGTTTCGGAACTTTTACCTAACAAACCGAAGGTTCAGGTATTTAAAAACTACGGAACCGCAATGTTTCGTTACAAAGACCTAGACATAGAGTTTGTCGGAGCTAGAAAAGAATCTTATAACTTTGATTCCAGAAAGCCTATCGTAGAAAACGGAACTTTAGAAGATGATCAAAATCGTAGAGATTTTACCATAAACGCCTTAGCTTTATCCGTAAATAAAGAGAATTACGGAAAACTTCTCGATCCGTTCGGAGGCTTAGACGATTTGGAAAAGAAAATTATCAGAACTCCTCTTGATGCAGATATCACATATTCGGATGATCCTCTTCGGATGATGAGGGCTATTCGTTTTGCCACGCAACTTCATTTTACTATTGAACAAAAATCTTTAAAGGCAATTAGCAGAAATAAAGAGAGAATAAAAATTATTTCGGGAGAGCGAATTGTGGAAGAACTCAATAAAATTTTATTATCCGAAAAACCTTCTGTCGGATTTTTGTTGTTGTACAAAACCGGACTTTTGGATATCATTCTTCCGGAGCTCACTGCTTTGAATAATGTAGAGGAAATCGAGGGACATACACATAAAAATAATTTTTATCACACACTCGAAGTAGTCGATAATATTGCTCAAAATACGGATGACGTATGGCTACGTTGGGCTGCTCTTTTGCACGATATCGGGAAAGCCCCAACCCGACGATACAACAAAAAACAAGGCTGGACCTTTCATGGACACGAGTTTTTAGGAGGAAAAATGGTCAAAAAAATCTTCACTCGATTACATATGCCTTTAAATCAAAAAATGAAATATGTATCGAAGCTGGTAATGATGAGTTCTAGACCAATCGTTATTGCAGAAGATATTGTCACAGATTCGGCCGTCAGAAGATTGGTGTTTGATGCGGGTCAAGATATTGAAGACCTAATGACCCTTTGTGAGGCAGATATTACGACGAAAAACCCGAAAAAATTTCAGAAATACCACAATAACTTTAAAATTGTTCGCGAGAAAATCATTGAAGTTGAAGAAAAAGATCGCATCCGAAACTTCCAACCCCCTATTTCTGGAGAAGAAATTATGAAATTATTTAATCTGAAGCCTTCTCGCGAAATCGGAATTTTAAAAGAGGCTGTAAAAGAGGCTATTTTAGAAGGAGAAATTCCCAACGAATACGAAGCTGCCTATCACTTTGTGCTACAAAAAGCAGAAAAACTAGGACTAAAAAAATTATAGATTTTATTTTAAACCATTAATTTTAAGTTAAACTTAATTGTATTTCAATATACTATCCGTACATTTGTATATACAAATATCATATCATTTATATATAACTTAAAAAAATATAACTATGGAAAAATTTATAATAGATGAGAGTCACTCTGAAATTGGATTTAAAGTAAAACACATGATGTTTACTAATGTTTCTGGAAAAATTGATGTGTATAATGCGGTTATCGAAGCAGAAAATGATGCTTTAGAAAATGCGGTTATCACTTTTGAAGGCGATGCTTCGTCTATTTCTACAGGAAACGCAGATAGAGACACCCATCTGAAAAGTGGAGATTTTTTTGATGTAGAAAATCATCCGAAAATTACTTTTAAATCAACCCAATTTGATCCGCAAGGAAAATTAGAAGGTGATTTAGAAATCAGAGGGGTTTCAAAACCAGTTGTTTTAGATGTAGATTTTGGAGGAACAGGAAAAGACCCATGGGGAAACACAAAATTAGGAATGACTTTAACAGGAAAAATAAACCGTAAAGACTGGGGATTAAACTGGAATTCGGCTCTTGAAACTGGAGGTGTTTTGGTTAGTGATGAAGTTAGATTCAATATCGATTTACAATTTTTAAAACAATAAATCAAAAGGGTTAAATTGGTTAATTATTTAGTTGGAAAAAGGCTTAATTCTTTTTAGGATTAGGCCTTTTTTGTTGGCAAAATTCAATAATAACTCTTTATGTCATTTTTTTGTATATTTGGTGCAATATAGTGCAGTAGTTCATGGTTTCTCAGATTACACAAGGTATTAAGGTTTCTGTTATTACTAATTTTGAAGGAATATTCTTTAAAAATTACAGAATGCGCTATGCCTTTACCTACCATATTACTATAGAAAATCAAAGTAAAGACACGGTTCAATTACTCAGTCGTTATTGGGATATTTTTGATTCGCTTAGTGACAAAGAGGTTGTAATCGGTGAAGGCGTAGTAGGCAAAAAACCAATAATAAAGTCTGGTCAAAGTTACACTTACAATTCGGGTTGTTTATTGGTGTCACCATTTGGTGCAATGAAAGGATATTTTACTATGGTAAACTTTACTACTACTAAAAAATTTAAAGTTACTGTTCCTGTTTTTCGAATGGGAGCAGCTTATGCACTCAATTAACCCAGATGAATTTTCTAGATATAATTCTTGCTGCCATACTTCTATACGGACTTATTAAAGGTTTGTGGAAAGGTTTTTTTATCGAATTTGCCTCTCTAATTTCGTTGTTAGCCGGAATTTTTTTAGCCGTCAAACTTTCTGGTTTTACTGCTAATCTGATACGAGAAAAACTTGAATACGACTCAGATTATTTAGAAATTTTATCTTTTGCAATTACTTTCATTTTAGTAGTAATTGGAATTATTTTGTTGGCTAAAGTGCTTACCAAGGTTGCTAGTTTTACTAGTTTAGGTTGGGCAAACCGCTTATTAGGAGGAGTTTTCGGACTTATTAAAATGATTTTTATTTTAAGCGTTATCCTTCATTTTTTTCACAAAATAAACGCAACCGGCATTTTCTTTCCTGAAGAAAAACTCAACGAATCAGTTTTATACAATCCGGTAGTTCAAGTTTCGGAATTCGTGTTCCCTACTTTATCCGAATGGTTTGAGATAGCTAAACAAGAAGTCGAATTTCCTGAAACAATATAAATATTTTAGGATTTGTTGTTAACCTATAAAACGGTGATCTGCTTCCATTATCTCTCCACACTTTTGACAGGTTCTCAATTCTTCAGAATTATAAAACTTTTTAAAATGAGGTAAAAAATCTTTCTCAATATCATTCAGTTCAAAATGAACCTCATATAACTTATGATTACATTTTTCGCAAAACCACAGTAATCCATCCTTCATTTTTTTACCTGCTCTTTTACTTTCTACGACTAGTCCTACTGAATTTTCTTCTCTCATCGGAGAATGAGGAGTGCCGGCTGGCAACAAAAACATGTCACCCGCATTGAGTAGCATCTCTTTTTTCTGTCCGTTTTCTTGAATAAAAACTCGTGCTGTTCCTTCTAGTTGAAAAAAAAGTTCTTCGGTTAGATTATAATGAAAATCTTTTCGAGCATTTGGTCCGCCAACAACCATAACAATATAGTCTCCGGAATCTATATATAAATTTTTATTTCCTACTGGTGGCTTAAGTAAATGTCGATTTTCTTCAATCCATTTATATAGGTTAAAAGGTTTCTGAATTTCCATATCCATATTTTTTACGAAGTTAGAAAAAATAACTATTGATTAACAAGAAATAAAGTAACCTAATATACCTCATCAATCGAAATAATATTTTGTTTTCAAGTTCTAACTCAACTCTCTACTCTACAATAATAAATTCCGAACGTCTATTCAGTTGGTGATCTTCTGCACTACACCAAACTCCATCCGAACAATCATTAACCAACTGAGTTTCTCCGTAACCTTGAGCAGTCAATCGATCTGGTGAAATTCCTTGGCTAACTAACCAGTCTAGAGTTGAGTTTGCACGTCTTTCGGATAATTTTTGGTTGTACTCATGACTTCCTCTACTATCTGTATGCGAACGAATTTCAATCTTAAGTTCAGGATTTTCTTCTAAAACCTGTAATAATTTTGTCAATTCTGCTGCTGCATCCGAACGAATGTTTGATTTATCAAAATCAAAATAAATAACAGGAATATTCAATTCTTTTGCTAAGTCCGTACCCGGTATAATAGATACATCGTATTTTTTAACTTCAAAATCTTGAACATTTACATATCCATTTACATCTCCTGTTGTCAACGAACGCTCTTCGATGTTATGTTCTTCTGATATTGTTCGGATACGGTAAAATGTATTGCCTTTGACCAAATCTTCTCCAAACGCATATTTTCCTTCTTCGTCAGTTGTAGTAGTTCCTATAAAGTTTTCTTCTCCGTCATATAGGTTTATTATAGCATCTGCTACTTGTTCTCCTGTTTCTGCATCAGTAATTGTACCTACGATACTTTGTGAAATAATCAGAGGACGTGTTTCTACAAATTTATAAATATCGTCAAGTCCTTCTCCTCCTTTTCTATTGGAAGAGAAAAAACCTGTTCGTTTTTCGGAATCGTAATAAAATGCAAAATCATCCCACGCTCCGTTAACTGGTCTTCCTAAATTAATTGCTTCTTCGTAGCCATCTTCTGTAATTTTTGATACAAAAACATCCAATCCTCCCAAGCCTAATTTACCGTTCGATGAATAGTACAATTCATTATTTTGCGAAACAAAAGGAAAAGTCTCCCTACCTTTAGTATTTACTGTAGGTCCTAAATTTTCAGGAGATCCATAAGTTCCGTCGTCATGTATAGCTACCTTCCAGATATCAGAATTTCCATGGCCTCCAGGCATATCCGAAGTAAAATATAAGGTTTTTTCGTCCGGACTCAACGCAGGATGTGCTACACTATATTGGTCACTATTAAATGGAAGTTCTGTAATATTTCTCCATTTTCCGTTTTCTAAAATAGCCCGATAGATTTTAAGTCGAGTGACCTGTTCTGCATCATAGCCTCTTCTTTTGAGATAGTTATGACGAGTAAAGTAAATCGTTTTTCCATCCGAAGTAAAAGCCGGAGTGGTTTCGCTAAAACGTGAATTCAAAGCAGATGAAAACATTTTGGGTTCTCCTAAATTGCCTTGTTCATCTATTTGAGAAATATAGAGTGCCTCATGCTTTTGATTGCTCCAAGATTGAGTGCGAAAAACCAACCAGCTTTTTCTCCCACGAGTTGAAGCAAAAACTAAATTGTCTTCATAAAAAGCTGCACCATAATCTGCCTTATCCGTGTTCAATTCTTTTGCGCTTGCCACCATAAAGCGGTCCGAATTTTCTTCTATAACATCTAAATAATCTTTAGAAGCGGTTTTACGAGCATCATATCCTAATTCGTTAAAATACTTATCCAAATATTCATTTGACTGTTCTAAATCACCAATAGATTTTAAACTTTGTGAATAACGGTAATAATATTCTGGGTTTGATGCTTCAGGTTCAAGTGCAAATAATTCAGAATACCACTTGGCTGCATCAGCATATTCTCCGTTAAAGTAATAAGCATTACCGAGGTTTTCTAAAATCTCAACCGACTTATAGCCTTTTTTAAACACCTTTTCGTAGAGAACAATAGCATCCATATAAGAAAAATTATCATATTCCTTATCTGCCTTTTTTATCCGAGTCTCTTGAGCTGTTAGGCTAAATAAATTAGCTAAAGCTAAGAAAAGGGTTATTATATATAGTGTTCTTTTCATTATTTACAACTTTAATACGGTTAGAAAAATCTCGGAGCAACCATACGTTTACTCTTACGGAAAAACTCATACCTTAAAAAAATCTCGTGTGAACCCGAGTTATAATTTGCCAATCTTGTTGTGTCTGCATCATAGGCGTATCCAATAAACAAATTATTGTTTATCTGAAAGCCTGCCAGCCCACTAACAGAAGCATCCCAACGCCAAGCAACTCCTAAAGTAAAGCGTTCGCTAAACAAGAAATTACCTGTAACATCAACCTGTAAAGGAGCACCTTTAACTGCTTTAGCTAAAGCTGCAGGTTTAAATTTAATTTCTTCAGATAAGTCAAAAACATAACCCGTGATTAGATATCCGTGCATACGTTCTCCTGCTGTAGATTGAATATTATCATCATAATGATCCGTTTCTAGCATATTAGGTATCGAAATTCCTGCATAAAACTTATCCGAATACAAATAAAATCCTGCTCCGATATTAGGTGAAAAACGATTTTCTATATTCTCCTGAAGCAGTCCATCCCCAGGATTATAAATATTAAGTTTAGAATAGTCTATGTTGAGTAAATGAGCGGTTCCTTTGAGTCCGAACGCTAGTTTATAATCTTCTGAAACAGGAATTGTATAAGAAAAATCGACTGAAATAGTGCTTTCATCCGAAATACCAATCTTGTCATTTATAAAAGTTAATCCTAATCCAACTCGCTCACTCATCGGAGAATGTAATGAAAAAACTCCTGTATCGGGTGCACCTTCTAGCCCAACCCATTGTGTACGATACATACCAAAAATACTCAACACTTCACGAGAACCCGCATATGCAGGATTAATATTGTTGGTATTGTACATATATTGTGTGTATTGTGCGTCTTGTTGGGAATAACTAAATAGCGATACCAAAGAAACCACAATCAATAATATAAAACGATTTATTTTTTTCAACATAGTTTTGCTTATTTAGTTAATCACTATTGTGTAGTCAAATATAAATAACCTGCTTTTCTTATCCAACGAGGATTGCCATCACCGTCATACAAATAGTCAATAATATAAAAATAATGTCCGGTAGGAAGCATATTAGACCCACTCATATTTGTTCTACCTTCAGAATATCCTTTAAATGCCACATCGTTATTGTTATATCCTCTTTCTGAATACACTTCTACTCCCCAGCGATTAAATATATGTACTCTATTATTTGGGTATTTTTCGATTCTATCAATTAAAAAATAATCATTCACACCATCATCATTAGGTGTAACAGCATTATAAATAACTACATCTCCAGGCAATACAAGTTCTCCTTTTATACGTGCTAAGGTAAAAACTCCGTAACCTTCTACAGTAGAAAGTGTGTGAACCGTTTTGTTTTCAATATCCACTACACCTCCTTCGTTTACCCAAAGCTGTTGATCTTCATCCCAACGAACTATACGAATAACATCATAAGGTTCAGCTATTATTTGAGCAGGAGTTGTGAGTTCGTTCCAGCTCAATGATACAAATACATCTAACCCATCTTCCTCTTTAGTAATAGTCCAATATTCTTTATCATTTATAAATTCTATTATTCCTGCTCTATTAGAATGAGGATAAAGGGGATCTGAATTTTGTAAAAAATACTTTCCTATAAAAACTTGGTCGTTATTTCCGGTAGGAGAAATACTTGCAAATCGATAGTAATTTTCATCCCCAATAGGAAATTGAAACTCTTCTCCTCCGTTCTTTTGTACAAAGCCATCTACATGGCTATTATTGTCTACATTAGTATATGTTGCTCCTTCTTCGAACACAATCAATCCACCAAAATCATCATTATCTACAATTCCTTCAAAGAAATCAGCATTTCCTGCAATGGATATATTTCCGGACAAACGAAATGCGGGTTGTGTCGTATTGTTTCTGAAAAGTACATCATAAAAATCAGCAGGAATACTTCCTGATATATTTTGCTGACTGATACCTTCCATACGAGTATATCCCTGAAATAAAGGATTAAATGTAGTTATCCCATCATTATTAAAATGACCTTTAAACAACACTTCCCCATTATTTTCATACTCTCCCATATTTGTATTGTTAAAATCAGAAACAACGGTCATCAACGTACCAGGAGCTACATACAATATACCCGTATTAGTAGTCTGACCTGTTTGTCCATAAACAGTTACAAACCCTAACAATCCTCCTACAAGAAGACCTATTTTAATTATTTTCATAATTTAAGCTGTTTTGATAATTAGCTTATATATTTATAAAAACCTTTGTCTTATGTTCTAAGACAAAGGTTTTTCGATTTATTCTCTTACTTCAAATACAATGTTCATATATGAAGTTTCGGAAGCCGTACCAATAATGTCATATGTTAAAATCCCTGTCGGACTGATACTCAAGTTAGCAAAAACGGTAGTATCATAATATGTAATAAAATATGTCAACTCAGTTGCATTATACACCGCTATTGTAGGGTGATTTACAGGATCACTCGATATAACGCCTCCTGTATACTGCATAGAATATCCACTTGCTCCATGAGCTATATTGTGAGTAACTCCTGTAAACTGATTTACATAATCTTGATATAAATTCCTTTGTAAATTTGTTCCCGTAACAGAAGTATCAAATATAACAGCTGGCATATAGAATTGTCTTGGAGCAGCCTTAACTTGTTTTAATACTCCTGATACTGGGTCTGCTACAACCATATTATCTGTACTAGCACCTGTTTGTAACCCTGCCACTGCTAATGTATTCGTTGCAGTAGTAGTAACGGTGGTTGGGGTTACCAAAGCTCCTCCAAGTTGTACGTTATTATTGTTTACCTGGAGCCCATTATCCACATTTAACTCTAATGAAACATTAGTTAAAGCAGCATTTACACCTCCAGTAACTGATAAAGCAGCCGTATTAGAAGTGATATTTCCTGTATTTACACTTATATTATATGGAGACGCAACTGTTCCAGATCCAGTAATAGCTATAGGAGATGTTGCAGTAGTAACTCCTCCTTGTCC
>CAZOQH010000045.1:0-14578 GCA_964581855.1 uncultured Flavobacterium sp. | reverse complement strand
TAATAGCGTCTATTTGATTGAAACCAAATTTTTTTCGAGAGGTTTTTAATTCCTCCGTTGTGAGACCTTTAATGTGTTTGGGGATATTATACTGCATCAGTCTAATTTTTTAAAAACATAAAACTGTTAGATTTATTTAAATTACTGTGAAAAGCGTTTTTGTGATTTTAGTGCATTTTTCCACGCTTGCCTGTAACTCGCATATACTCGCATGTTTTAAGCACACATCATGACCATTTGGCAAGATTGGCGCATGTTTTTCGAGTATTATTGCGCTTATTTTTTAAATTAATATCAAATATAACTATAAAAGTTAAAAATCAAAGGGATTCTTAATTTTTTTTAAGCTACTGCTGCTCACATGGGTATAAATCATAGTAGTCTTCGGACTACTATGGCCTAGTAAATCTTGAATATACCGCAAGTCAGTACCGCTCTCTAATAAATGTGTAGCAAAACTATGTCGCAAGGTATGAAGACTAACAGGCTTGGTTATACCAGCTCTTTTTACAGCATCTTTTAAAATGCTCTGAGCAGCACGATTGCTATATTGCTGACCAAATTGCCCTTCAAATAAAAATTCCTTAGGCTTATAAATAGTGTAATACTCTCTTAATAACAACAAAACCCTCTCAGACAATAATGTATATCGGTCTTTTTTACCTTTAGCATTTTTAATATGAATTAACATTCTTTTTGAGTCAATATCTTCAGGTCGCATACTAAGAGCTTCACTAATCCGAAGTCCTGCCGAATAAATTAATGCTAATAACGTTTTATGTTTTATATTCACTGTCAAATCGATGATCCTAGAAACTTCTTCTTTACTCAATACATTTGGCAAAGTTTTCTCCCGCTTAGGACGATGAATCTTATCAATATCTATTTTACTATCTTTAATAATCTTAAAAAATAATTTTAAAGCATTTATAATCTGATTTTGATAAGAAGAAGAAAAATTGTTTTTTAAAATATAGTCATTGTTATACGCAATTACATCCTCGTTAGTAATATCTTCGATAGCTTTAGAATTACAAAAGGTCAAAAATGATTTTAAAGCATCGCTATAAGTAACAATGGTATTAGGACTATATCTTTTTGATTGAAGAAACCGCTTAAACCTCTCCATACTTGCTATTCCTTCCGGATTAGGAACTAAAGTATGCGCCAATGGTAGCTTAAAATGCAAACGATTTACTGTATTGTCGGGTATGTGCCAATATTTTTTGGAGGCACTCCACCGAGCACCCTCAAACTTTTTGATACGGGAAATAAGGGCTTCATTCTTTTCAAAATAAATAGCTATTCTTGCTTCACCCTTATGAATGGTAGGCTTCGCTTTGAATGTCATCTTCAATATTTTTAATTACACATACAAAAAACGCTCACAGATTACCGAAGCTATGCATTAGTTCTTTGTAGCTTAGTAAATTAAAGCAGTGTAATATACAAAAATTAAGAACATAAATTATTTAAAAAGAATAGGAAGTCAAAAAGTGCCTTCTACATCCATAATATAGCGTAAATTTAAGAGGATAATTTAGCTAAACACACCTTTCCCTTCGAGATTCTTTCCTGACTTCTCCTGAAAAATCAACTTTTTACGAAGCTAAACTCGAACCAAACTGCAAGTAATAGGCAAGTATAGGGCAACCGTAAGCCTACTTGAGGCCTACTTGAGGTGGCATTAAAGCAGCATTGATACGGCATTGAGGCGACATTAAGGCGGCATTAAGGCAGCATTGATAAACGAAGTAAAAGAGGAAAAACAAACAAATAACACCATTTAAATTGTAAAACTTGAAAAATTGTAGTAACTTTAAGGTATTATTTATCAATGGGTTAAATATAGTGATTATGGCTAAATCAGACAACTTTTTTAACATAAGAGGAAAGATAGGAGAACTCATTTTTTATGTTCGAAACGGAAAAACTTATGTAAAACAGTATTCCGGAGGGTTTACCAAAAAAGAAACACAAAACCATCCAAGAGTAAAAGCAGCCCAACAAAGGCTAGGACAGATATCAAGCTTCGTAAAAAGCTTTAAACAAGCATTGACCCCATACCTGTGGAGGCAGAAAGACGGAACTTTTCACAACCAGTTGATCTCTGTCTTTTCGCACATCCGAAACAGTAATCCCGAAAAATCATTTCAAGAGGTTTTGAGCTCTCCGATAAGCTACTTAACATTAAAAAATAAACCCTTGAACAAGAATTCTAAAATCACAACCCACAATTTAAGGTATGACCCAAATACTAATCTGCTCCAAATTAATGTGAATTTGATGCATGAATTATCAGAAAAATATAAAGGTTTTTTCTTAGAAGTAGCAACAGGATGGTATGGAATAACAAACGGAAAAGCCCATTTATCCCCACCACAATTGCATTACTTTAAAATCTCCGAGATAGCTTTGAATCAAACCATAACCATTCCTTTTGCTGAAGCAGATTCAGAAATTGAATTTTTACCCTTTGTAGGGTTAGCAGTAGTACACACCGACCAGCCAACCAGCACAACACTTCATAGCGTGCATACGCTTGCGGTCTGTTTTGTGTGATAATGCCTTGCTCAAAACAATTTGATTTTATGAGCTGCTTCGTCGAAATTCACTCAGTATAATAGCTGTTGCAGTAGCAACATTTAAGCTCTCGGTAGGGTTCCCAAAACGTGGAATCGTAATTTTGTGCGTAATACATTGTTCGATGGCTGTAGAAATTCCGTTGGCTTCGTTGCCCAAAACAATAATTCCCTCTTGAGGTAAATTGCTCTTATAAATGTTTTTACCTTCCATAAAGGTACCGAAAATAGATAATTGAGTCTGAGACAAAAATGTTTTTAGATCAAGATAACTGACCTTTACACGAGTAATCGAACCCATTGTGGCTTGCAAAACTTTCGGATTATACACATCAACAGTGTCTTCTGAACAAACCAAGTGTTGGATACCAAACCAATCGCACAGACGAATAATGGTTCCGAGATTTCCTGGATCCCGAACAGAATCCAAAGCCAATATAAGTCCGCTCAACTCCAGCTCATCATCAGCCGGAATTCTAAAAACAGCAAGCGAATTATTCGGACTTGCCAAGGCAGATATTTTCTTGAGCTCGCTAGCAGAAATAACAGTGCGATTCAAAATATCTTTAAATATATCCTCGGTTACAAAAAGCTCATCCAATACAAAATCAGAATCCAAAAGCTCTTGAATCACTTTTTCGCCCTCAACAAAAAACAAACCATGTTGTTTTCGGTACTTTTTTTGTTGTAAACTCGATATTAGTTTAATTTGGTTTTTTGTAACCATATAAAAAATGTATTTTTGAATTTATTTATTTGGAGAACTTGAAAACTCACCTGACAAAAATAGTATTTATAATCGGAATAGGAACGATTCTCAACTCTTGCGATGTAGTGAAGAAAGTTCCTCAAGACAAAAGGCTTCTTACCAAAAATACAATTTTGGTCAACGGTAAGCCCACTCGCGAAGAAGGAGCCGAAAATCAATTGTATCAGATTCCAAACAAAAAACTGTTAGGAATACCCGTGCGTTTGCACCTGTACAACCTAGCTAAAGAAAATCCGGATTCGCTATATAATGCTTGGCTAGAAAGAAAACCAAAAAGAAAACAATTTTTGATTGACGTACTATCCGAAAAGCAAACAGAACGCTTAGGACACTCGTTCCTAGTCTCAGGATATAGCCGCTTTCTGAAAAGTGTAGGAGAAGCACCGGCTATTATCGACCAAGATAGAAGCAAACGATCAACAGATAGACTTAAAAACTATTACTTTAATCAAGGCTACTTCAATACAGAAACTTCATACAAAATAGATACCTTACAAAACAAAAAAGGTGAAATTACTTATGTCGTAAAAACCGGAGAACCCTATGTGATAGACTCCTTGATACCCAAAATAAGCACACCAGAATTAGATAGCCTGTATCAAATTACCAAAGACCAATCGCTAATTGTCAAAGGAAAACAATACAACCGAAACGACCTAGACGGAGAACGAAACCGAATTACAAGCTTCTTTAGAAACAGAGGAGCGTATCACTTTCAGCAAAGCTATATCAATTATCAAATAGATACCGTTGATACCAATCATAAAGCAAATATAGACCTGATTATATCAGACCAAAACGTAAGGGTAGGAGACTCAACCTATACCAAACCCTTTAATCTATACAAAATCAGCGAAGTAAATATATTTACGAATAACCCGTATGACAAAGACACAAAAGTAATCATAGATAGTACAAGCTATAACGGAATCAATATTTATAGCTCCGGAAAATTGAGGTACAGACCCAAAGCCATTACAGACCCAATATTTTTAAGCATAGGACAATCGTATTCGGATTTTAGAGACCAACTAACCCGACGTTACCTCAATAATTTAGGGATATTTAACTACCCGACCGTACAGTACGTAGAAGATGATTCGGACCCGACCGGAAATTCGCTCATAGCAAACATCACGTTGAGCTCCATGAAAAAGTTTAATTTCAACCCGTCCTTAGATATCACCCATTCAAATATTCAAGACTTTGGTATCGAAGGAAATGTGTCCGTCTCGTCTCGAAATATTTTTAAAGGAGCAGAAGTACTCCAATTAGGACTGCGCGGAAATATCGGTTCATCCCAAGACTTAGCCAACCCGAATAACGTGTTTTTTAATATTTCAGAATACGGAGCAGACCTCAAACTAAATGTCCCAAGAATATTGTTTCCGCTAAAAACAGAAAGCATTATATCCAGACAAATGATCCCCAGTACAGTAGCAAGCTTCGGATTCTTTAAACAACAAAACATAGGACTAGACAAAGAAAACTTTACAGGAGCTGTGAGTTATAACTGGACACCCATCCGAAGAACTTCATCCGGAATACATCGAACAACCATGAAGTTTGATATACTCAACATACAATTCGTGCGGAATATAAATGCTGATAACTATTTCAGAGTGTACACCTCATCTTATAATCGACTAAACAACGTGGCTTTAGATTACGGAACAGATCCCGCTAATCTGGATGAAAATGGAAACCTGAGCAGACCACAAGGAACAACCGATTTTATAGAAGATGTACTGACCGGAAACTCACCGATTATTGTAGGATCAGACGACTATAAGGTAGTCCGAAGTATAGAAGAAAGACGCAAACGTCTAACCGAAAACAACCTTATTTTGGCTGCAAACCTTACCTATCATAAAACTACCCAAACCGGTATCTATGACAATAGCTTTTATAGTATAAGACTAAAAGGAGAATCAGCAGGAGGATTACTGTCTTTAATATCCAGTGTGGCAAATCTGCAAAAAAACGACAGAGGAAACTATGATATATTTGATGTGGATTACTCAGAATATGTCAAAATGGAAGCCGAATACATAAAACACTGGGATTTAGGAAATAATCAGGTTCTGGCTACTCGTATATTCGGAGGAATTGCAATACCTTACGGAAACTCCAATAGCGTACCGTTTTCGCGAAGCTACTTTGCAGGAGGTTCCAATGACAACAGAGGATGGCAAGCCTATCGCTTAGGACCAGGAAGTAGCGGAGGAATTAACGACTTTAACGAAGCAAACCTAAAACTGGCAGGAAGTATAGAATACCGATTTAAACTAATGGGTAAATTGAGCAGTGCGCTATTTGTAGATGCCGGAAATATCTGGAATGTATTTGATAATATAGAAGACGAAGACTATGTTTTTAAAGATTTTAATTCCCTTAAAAGTATAGCAGTAGGCTCCGGAATAGGATTTAGATATGATTTCGGATTTGTGGTATTGCGCTTTGATTTAGGATTTAAAACCTATAATCCGGCTAATGATGAAGATAACAGATGGTTTAAAAGCTATAAGTTTGACGAGTCGGTGCTCAATATCGGAATCAATTATCCTTTCTAAACTAAATAGGTTATCGTAATTTTTTGTTAATCCTAATTGGAATAGTTGCCCAATAGCAGCGAATTGTTAATTTTGTTGGTCATTAATATAAAACCATGGTATTAAATATGAATGTGAAACAATTTTTATTGACAGGAGTATTAATCTTTTCAGGATTATCTCTCAGTGCTCAGAAAAAAGAAGTTCTTTTTACTATTGACAAAACCCCATATTATACAGATGAATTCGTAAGGGTTTACAATAAAAATTTAGACTTAGTTAAAGACGAATCACAAAAAGATATCGATAATTATCTGGATTTATATTTGGCTTATAAGTTAAAGGTAAACAAAGCCTATCAACTCGGGTTAGACCAAGAACCCAAATATATCAATGAGCTGAAATTGTACAGAGATCAACTGGCTAAAAACTACCTAACCGATACAGAAATCACAGAAGAACTCATAAAAGAAGCCTATGATCGATCGCTTAAAGAGATTAAAGCTTCGCATATTCTGGTATTGGTAGACGAAAATGCAAGTCCTCAAGACACACTAAAAGCCTATCAAAAAATACAAACCATCCGAGAAAAAGCTATAAAAGGACAAGACTTCGGACAATTGGCACAAGAGTTTTCAGAAGACCCTTCGGCTAAAGAAAACAAAGGAGATTTAGGATACTTTTCGGTTTTTAGAATGGTGTATCCTTTCGAAAACGGAGCATATAATACCAAAATAGGAGAAGTGTCAGAACCGGTGAGATCTCGTTTTGGATATCACATAATAAAAGTAAATGACATCAGAGACAATAGGGGAGAGATTTCGGTAGCTCATATTATGATTTCGAATCCTAAAGACCCTTCAAAAGCAGCAGAAGCACAAGAAAAAATAAATGATATTTATAAAAAACTACAGCAAGGAGAAAACTTCGAAAGCTTAGCTAAACAATTCTCAGAAGATAAATCATCGGCAACCAAAGGAGGTTCGCTATCAAGAATAGCATCCGGACAACTCAATTCGGCAATCTTCGAAGACGCAGCCTTCTCTATCAAAAATGTAGGTGATTATACGCAGCCTATACAAACAGAATTTGGATGGCATATCATAAAACTACTAGAAAAACACCCTATCAAGCCTTTCGAAGAAGTGAAAAATAACTTCGAAAACAGAATCAAAAAAGATGAACGCTCTAAAAAGATAGCTCAATCGATGAATAGTAGATTGATGAAAAAATACAATCCTACTATTGACCATAAACTATTTCAAAAAGCGTCCGAATTGGTAACAGAAGAATACGAAACAGAAAAATTCGAGATTCCTAATGACATTGATGCCTTTAACCAATCAGTAATGGTGATTCAGAACAAGCATATTAGCGGAGTAGAATTTCTAAACTATATACAGTCGCAACAAAACAGAAGACGAAGCATACCATCAATCCAAAAATTGCGTTCAACCTTAATCGAAGACTTTATAAACTTAAACCTGAATACCTATTACGAAGAAAACTTAGAAAACGAATTCCCGGAGTTTGGCTATGTGATGAGCGAATACAAAGAAGGTTTATTGCTTTTTGACTTAATGGAAAAAGAAATCTGGCAAAGAGCACAAAACGACTCTTTAGGATTAGAAGCTTTTTATAACAGAAATAAAGACAATTATAAGTGGAACCAACGCGTGGATGCAATAGTTGCATCTTCTGTAAATCGAGATTTTGTTGAAAAAACCAAAAACTATTTCGAACAAGGACAATCGGTTGAATTTATTAAAAAAGAACTCAATCGAGATGCGGTAGTAAACATTATGATAAACGAAGGAATATTTGAAGAAAAAAGCAATGCTTTGCCTCAAGCCTATAAACTATCCAAAGGAGTTTCAGATATTTACAAAGAAGGAGATTATTATTATGTAATTTTGGGCAAAGAAATCGTACCGGCTTCAACCAAAACCTTAGAAGAAGCAAAAGGTAGAGTAGTGAGCGATTATCAACAATACCTGGAAGCCAATTGGATGGATAACTTAAAAGGAGAATTCTCGTATAAGGTAAACAAAAGAGTATTAAAAAAAGTAAAAAAACAACTTAACCGATAACAGTGAAGGTGTTTAAATTCATAACCTACGGTATAACAGCCCTCGTGATATTGACTTCGTGCGAGTCTTCAAAAAAAGAACTCAATCCAGAAGCCATAGCCCGAGTAGGCGATCACTATTTGTACCGTAAAGATATCGAGAATTTAATCCCTGAAAACTCTACCAAAGAAGACAGTACGCTAATCGTACAATCGTATATAGAACGTTGGGCTACCCAAAAACTCCTTACCGAGGTATCAGAAATCAACTTGGATGACCATCAAAAAAAAGAATTAGAAGGTTTGGTTAACCAATATAAAATAGATCTATTTACGAATGCTTATATCGAACAAATGGTTCGGAAAAGCATAGATACTTTGGTTACAAAAGAAGAAATGCAACAATATTATAACGAGCATAAAACTAATTTTAGAACCAACATAAAATTGGTGAAACTACGCTATATACAAGTTCCGGAAGAACATCAAAAATTTAAAGAAATAAAAGAAAAGTTCTTTAATCCGAAAAAATCAGATTACGAATTTTGGGATACCTATCAAGTACAACTAAACAGTGCAGCACTTAACGATTCGGTCTGGGTTGACCTGAACCAAATCTATCAAAGAGTACCTTTTATAAATCCCGAAAATGTAGAACAATACATTCAACCCGGAAAAGTTCACGAACACCAAGTAGATAACAGCATCTATTTTATAAAAGTGAACGAAGTGTTGAAAGAAAACGAAATCAGCCCTTTTGAATATATTCAGCCTACCATAAAACAGGTGATTATAAATAAACGAAAATTAGAATTTGTTAAACAAATAGAAAAAGAAATCATCCTGGATGCTTACAAAAACAAAAAATATGAAATTTATAAAAAATAAAGTTGCTTTGTGCTCTGTGCTTATCGCACTATTCGGATTTAACCTTTCGGCTCAAGAAGTTGAACAAGAACAAGACAGTGTCGTAAAGCCTGTAGTGCCAAAGTTTAATCCGAATCAACGAATCGACGGAGTAGTAGCCGTAGTCGGAGATCACGTAATATTAGATTCTGATATCGACAAGATATATAGAGAGATGGGAGCCAGCGGAGTGGATTTCAGTAACTTTAATAGATGTCAAATCTTAGGAAGGTTAATGGAAGAAAAATTTTATGCCCATCATGCCGTGCAAGATAGTGTAGTGGTTTCGGATGCCGAAATACAATCGGTAGTAGACAACAATATCGACTATCTGCAAAAACATATCGGTTCGATGGATAAAATATTGGAGTACTACCGCAAAAAAAATGAAGAAGACTTTAGAGCAGAATTGTTCGAAATCACCAAAAACAATAAGCTCTCGCAAGGAATGCAAGAAAAAATTATTAGCGAAGTAGAAATTACTCCCGAAGAAGTACGTACTTTCTTTAATTCAATTCCTAAGGACTCTCTTCCGGTGTTTGGAGTAGAACTCGAGGTAGCCCAAATTATTATTGAACCGGTAATTCCTCAAGAAGAAAAACAAAAAGTAATTAATAAACTCAACGAATTTAGAGATGATGTAATCAATAACGGAGCAAGCTTTTTTAGTAAAGCTGTGTTGTACTCAGAAGACCCGGGTTCTAAATCAAGCGGAGGTTTTTATAAAATGAATCGAAAAACTCCTTTCATAAAAGAGTTTAAAGATGTAGCCTTTTCGCTACAAGAAGGAGAAATCTCGAAACCTTTCGAAACAGAGTTTGGCTATCACATCATCTTATTAGAAAAAATAAGAGGACAAGAATTAGAGCTCAGACATATATTATTGATGCCTAAAGTAACCGAGGCTGCTATGCGCGAAGCAAGAGAAAAAGCAGTGAGAATCAGAGAAAAAATAGTCTCAGGAGAAATCTCCTTTGCGGATGCAGCACGGGCAGAATCAGACGAAAAAGAAACAAGAGCCAACGGAGGACTGTTGATGAATCCGCAAACTCAAGATTCTCGTTTTGAACTTACACGGATGGACCCGGTATTGTATTCGCAAATATCATCACTTAAAGAAGGTGAAGTATCGCAACCACTGATAGACCAAACCCCAACCGGACTTAAAAGATATAAATTGATTACTATTTCGAATCGCCATGACGAACACGTAGCAGATTATTCTCAAGATTATATCAAGATTAAAGAAATGGCACTTCAAGAAAAACAAATCAGAGCCATTAAAAAATGGTTCGACGAAAAATTACCAGACACTTACATAAGTATAGATTCGGTGTATAGAGATTGTAAGTTTGAGAACAATTGGCTTCAAAAATAGTTTAAAGTTTGAAACAAAAAACCTTTAAACAATAAACAAAAAAGATATGTCAGACGTAACAGCAATAGAGCAATTAGTAAAAAAACAACGAGAACTTAAGGCAGAAATCGCTAAAGTTATTATCGGGCAAAATGAGGTAGTAGACGAAATTGTTTTGAGCATATTTTCAGGAGGACACGCACTGTTGGTTGGAGTTCCCGGATTGGCCAAAACTTTAATGGTAAATACAATTTCGCAAGCACTAGGGCTGAACTTTAAACGAATTCAGTTTACCCCCGATTTAATGCCTTCTGATATTTTAGGAAGCGAAGTTTTGGACGAAAACAGAAACTTTAAGTTTATTAAAGGGCCAGTATTTGCTAATATTATTTTAGCAGACGAAATTAACCGTACCCCACCAAAAACTCAAGCCGCTTTGTTAGAAGCTATGCAAGAAAAAGCTGTTACTGTTGCCGGAACACACTACAAACTCGATTTGCCATTCTTTGTACTGGCTACACAAAACCCAATAGAGCAGGAGGGAACCTATCCGCTTCCGGAAGCACAGTTAGACCGATTTATGTTTGCTGTTAAACTAGATTATCCAACTTTTGAAGAAGAAATACAAGTGGTAAAACAAACCACAACAGATGCCTCAGTTAGTATTAACCCTTTGTTTACAGCCCAAGAAATTATCAATTATCAACAATTGATAAGACGCATTCCCGTGGCAGATAATGTAGTGGAATATGCAGTAACATTGGTTAATAAAACCCGACCAAAATCTGCTATGGCAACTGATTATGTCAATAATTATCTGGATTGGGGAGCAGGACCAAGAGCCTCACAAAATTTGATATTAGGAGCCAAAACCCACGCAGCTTTCAACGGAAAATTCTCTCCGGATATCGAAGACGTAAAAGCAGTAGCAACAGGTATTCTAAGACATAGAATTATTAAAAATTATAAAGCAGAAGCAGAAGGAATATCCGAAGAAGATATTATCAAAAAACTTTTGTAAGCTATATTTTAAAAAAGCGAAGTGATAATCACCTCGCTTTTTTCTTTTAGGTACCTTACTCTAAAACGGCTTTCAGAATGCTCAAAGATATGTATCTTTGCAAAAAAAAAAATAAAGTTATGACAGAAAGTGGAAAGATAGAACTGATGTGTCCTGCAGGAGATTTTACATCGCTACAGGCTGCTTTAGACAACGGAGCCGACTCGGTTTATTTTGGAGTAGAACAACTCAATATGAGAGCCCGAGCTACAGCTAACTTTACCATTGAAGACTTACCCGAGATAGCTCGTAGATGCAAAGAAAAAAAAGTACGCACCTACCTGACGCTCAACACCATTATTTATGATCACGACCTTTCGATAATAAAAACCTTGTTAGACAAAGCAAAAGCAGCCGATTTAACTGCTGTTATTGCAATGGACCAGGCAGTAATAGCCTATGCCCGTCAGATAGGAATGGAAGTGCATATTTCGACTCAGATAAACATTACCAATATCGAAACCGTAAAATTCTATGCCATGTTTGCTGATACTATGGTGATGAGTCGGGAATTGAGCCTGAATCAGGTTAAAAAAATCTGTCAACAAATAGAAAAAGAACAAATCAAAGGGCCATCCGGAAACTTGGTAGAAATCGAGATTTTCGGACATGGAGCTTTGTGTATGGCTGTATCGGGGAAATGCTATTTGAGCCTACATTCGCATAACTCTTCCGCAAATAGAGGAGCTTGTAAACAAAATTGTCGAAAAAAATATACAGTAATCGATCAAGAATCGGGCTTTGAGATTGAATTAGACAACGAATATATGATGTCTCCAAAGGATCTTTGTACCATTGATTTTTTAGATCAGGTGATTGATACCGGAGTAAAGGTTTTAAAGATTGAAGGTAGAGGAAGGGCTCCCGAATATGTAGCTACGGTTACTAAATGCTATCGAGAAGCCATTGATGCTATTGCCGAAGGAACCTTTACGAAAGAAAAAATAACCAATTGGATGGAACGTTTAGAAACGGTTTACAACCGAGGGTTTTGGTCGGGTTATTACTTGGGTCAAAAACTAGGAGAATGGTCAGAAAATCCAGGCTCGAATGCCACTCAGAAAAAAATATACATCGGAAAAGGGAGACATTTTTATCCAAAGTCAAACATAGCTGAATTCTTAATAGAAGCTTATGACCTGAGTTTGGGAGATAGGGTATTGATTCAAGGACCTACAACCGGTTCGCAAGAAATGATAGTCGAAGAAATGCTTATAGACCAAAAAGAAGGAGCTACAACAGCCACAAAATCGGATATAATTACCTTTAAAACCGATTTTAGAGTACGTCCTTCTGATAAATTATACAAAATAGTAAAACAGTAATGGTTATTGTCACTCTTCAACGCGATAAGTGTATCGGTTGTAATTATTGTGAAGAATTCGCTCCGGAATACTTCAGAATGTCAAAAAAAGACGGCAAGTCGGTACTTTTGAAATCTACCGAAAAGAAAGGTTTTTTTACCCTTAAAACCCCAATTCCGGAAGCACTAGAAGTATGTGACAAAGCAGCGAAAGCCTGTCCGGTAAAGATAATTTCGGTAAAGATGATTTGATAAAAAATAACGAAATCTCTAGTGCCGTACGGTATAATTTATGGTTATTGCTTTAGAATGTTTTTAAGTTTTACTAAAGGTGTAAATAACAAATGTACTTAATTTATTGTCTTGCCATTACCTTGTCAATAAAACTTTATTTATTTATAAATAATTTGAATTTAAGGATTTCAGATTGTCCGGGAACTTCAACTAAAACCCAATAATAATCATTTTCTTTATTTATAATTTGGTAGATATACTTTTCACCTTTTTTACTAAAATCTCTTCGGATAGTATTGTCGCTTTCAATAAATTCTAACTCAAATTTACTTTTTCCAATCCACCTGTAGAATAACTTCGAATTCGTTCCGTCAGGAAAGGTTTCGATCCAATATTTTTTATCTGTTTCGACTGTGGTTTTTTCTCCTGCATATTCAAAGTAATAAAAACTAGTAGTTGATTTAAACTCGTTTAATTCTTCGGTCGTAATTGTAATTTCCGGCTTTTCCTTAAGTCGTATCCAGTTTTCACCTTCTGGAGGATCAATTTGTTGTAAATACTCTCTAAAAGACTCACAGCGTTTTTGAAATCGAATGTATAAGTAATCCAGCTGCTTTTCCTGTTCAGAATCCGAAAATTGCTTTAAATAAGGAGATATGAATTTTTGATGCAGACTCTTAAACCTTAACGAATCGTTTAAGTTTTCGTTAGATTTAAAATCGATACACATTTTATCAATTATTTTATCTGTCTCTTCGTTGTGAATCTGAGCAAATAGAATACTTGAAAAAAATAAGAAACAGATTAAATGTATTTTTGCCATGTTCTACCAATTATATACTTTTAGGAGTATTTCGACCCTTGCCAAAAGTAGGTTAATATTTGTGTGACAAATTCAAACCGAACTCAAAAGTTATTATTTTGTAGGTAAGCTGCAATAAAGTTTTACGAGTTAAATTTAACTAAAAAACAGATATAAACATAAAATATTTGTGCTTTTTATAAAATAAAATTATTTATATGGTTGTTAATTTGGTTTTATAGAGGACGGGAATATAAAGTTGATTCAATGTTTTGTCCTTTTCTAACTTTGGGATGATTTTATCAAATAATATAGTATCGGGATAAAGGTCAATCCAAATGTCAGTGGTAAAAACCAACCTCCAAGTCCGCTTATTTGTCCGTTTACGTGTCGGATGGTCTGTAACACAATGAGCCCAAATATAATTACTATAATCAGTTTTAAAATTCTTAGCATTCGCGTGGCATAGGTGTACTGTTGAAGAGCGTTTTTTTTTGTTATCTCGGTTGTATAATTAAAAATATGTGGAAATCTATTTAGGACGGTCAGTCCGAGAAAAAGAATTGTTGCAATTATTGGCAAACCTAATATATTACCTTTATCTCCAAATCCGTCAGCTTGTCCTGCACCGTTATAATGTATCGGAATGGTATCAGGCAGATTGTTGAAGTTGGTGATTGTTAACCCCCAGATTGTAAGAACAGAACCCCAACCTAATGCTTCAAGTATTTTGTCGGTTGTTGAAAGTTCTAATTTAAGTTTGGGTCTTGATTTCATATAATCCAATAAGTACAGTTTTGTTTGCCAGAGAAGTATTCAGAAATTCACAGCTTAAAAATAAATAGAATAAACTTTACTAAAGTTTAGTTTTATATAGTGGCAAAATCGAATCCGAAAGTTTCGATTTAACGACACATAGCAAAAACCATTTTCTATTTGCTAATT
>CAZOQH010000044.1:0-14650 GCA_964581855.1 uncultured Flavobacterium sp. | reverse complement strand
TATCTCAAAGAAAACCTTCCGGATTCCTGTAATTTGTGGATTGCAACACTTGATGAGAGCCTAAACGATAAAAAATATATTGTTCCAGGTTTGGGTGATGCAGGAGATTTAGCTTACGGAAATAAACTTTGAATAAGTGGTAATTTTCAAGCTATCGAACTAGTTAAAAGTAAACCGAGAAATAATCTGGCGAAAATAAATTAACTTTACTGTGAAAAGCATATAATATCAGATGAAAAATATAAAAACAATTAGATACTTTGTTAGTACTGCTACAAATAGGAACAAGGCCTTATGGATGTCTTGTAAAGTTTTGATTGTTTGTTTTTTTCTGATAACTTCAAGTTTGTCGAGTCAGACCTTAAAAGACTCCGTAACGATAAATCAAATTCAGGACGAACTTAGAGTAATTAAGCAATTAAGAGAAAAGGATTCTCTCAAAATGGCTTTGCTCACAAAAGAACTTACAAAGCTTTTGAAGGATTTACCTGTTGCAGATAGTATTGATGACAAGGTGGATTCATTGTTTTTAAGACAAAAAGCAGAGGTCGAAAAACTTCGTCAAAATATAGAAGGAGTTCCTGTGGTGTTTTATGGAGATACTCTGTTTTCGATTTATAGTTCTCTAGGACCTTATGACGCACGAACAAGAGTCGAAAAACTGCAAGAAAGTTTGGTGTTATTATACGAAATGCCATTTTTCTTTCCGGACTCAATCACAGTGAGAGACTCCAATGGATTTCTAAATATTACCTATCAAAAAGATATATTATCCGGAATTACCATAACAGACGCTTTATGGGCCAATACAACTCCCGAAGAGTTAGCCGAAATTCAAGCTAATGCCATCAAAGACTCAATCGTAAAGCACAGACAGCAGAATAGTTGGAAGAACAATATGCTTCGAATTGTTGAGCTTCTGATTATTATTGGTTTAGCTGCACTAATCGTATGGGTTATTAACCGCTTTTTCAGATTGATTAAAAATATTTTTCTTACCGATAAAAATCGCTTTCTTAACGGAATCAAAATCCGGAATTACGAATTGATTAAAAAAGAACGCATTATCGCTTTTATATCAAGAGCGCTGTCGGTTATAAAAATAATATTGTTGTTGGTTCTTTTTGCGACGGTTATTCCGCTGGTTTTTAGTGTATTTCCTTCGACTCAAAACTGGTCAGAAGTAATTCGGGAATGGATTTCGGATCCGATTAAAAGAATTTGGATTTCGTTTTTGAACTATCTTCCAAAACTCATTACTATTGTCATTATTCTGATTATAGTGCGATATGTATTGCGAATGATGCGATTTTTTGCGTTAGAAATCGAGAGGGGTGCTTTAACCATAAAAGGATTTTATCCAGAATGGGCAAAGCCTACTTATTCGCTTGCTCGTTTTGTGCTATTGATGTTTACGTTGGTTGTTGTTTTTCCGTATTTACCTGGTTCAGATAGTATGGCATTCAAAGGTGTTTCGGTGTTTTTAGGAGTGTTAATATCGATAGGTTCTTCTTCTGCTGTAGCTAATGCTGTAGCGGGATTAGTAATTACGTATATGCGTCCTTTTCAATCTGGAGACTGGATCAAAACAGGCGACACAATCGGAATTGTAATCGAAAAAAATGCTTTGGTTACAAGGCTTAGAACCATAAACAACGAGGATGTTTCTGTTCCTAATTCATCGGTTTTGAGCGGTGCTACGATAAATTATTCTTCATTAGGTAGAACTACAGGGCTGGTTATTACTGCTAAAATTAAAGTTCGATACCAATATTCGCATAATCTTATCGAAGAACTTCTTTTGCAAGCTGCACAAAGAACCAAAGATATTTCTGAGAAACCTTATCCGTATGTGTTCCAACTCTCGTTAGGAGAAATTAATGTAGAATACGAATTGAACGCCTTTACGTTTGCCCCCGAAAATATGTATTTCATCAAGTCTGACCTCATCAAAAACATACAGAATGAATTTAGACAAGCAAAAGTAGAAATTCAGTCTGTTCAGTACGTGGAGATAAGAGGGACAGAGAACAGCAAACAATAATAAGTTTTTCTGGATTTACAGAATATTGCTGACCTTTTCGCAGACCCATTCCAAGAATTGCTCATCCTGTTCCGTAAAAGGATCTAAAGTTTCAGAATCGATATCGATTTGTCCGATATTTTTTCCGTTTACAAAAATTGGAATTACTATTTCGGATTTTACGGTAAGGCTACAAGCTATATAATTATCTTGTGCTTTTACGTCAGGAACTACAAAGTTTTGGTTGGATACAGCCACTTGACCGCAAATTCCTTTTCCGAACGGAATAACGGTGTGATCTGTAGGAGTTCCGGAATATTGAGCAAGCTCCAATACCCTTTCGTCTTCTTTATGAAAGTAAAATCCTACCCAATCATAGTGAGGAATTTCTTGACGAAGAATATCACAAATGGATTGAAGTTTAACTTCTTTTGAAGTAGTGGGATTTAAAATTACTTTAGTTAAAGTCTGTTTTACCGTTTCGAACATCATCTAATAAATTATAATGCAAAGATAAGAATGTGTTTAAAACTTTTTCTCTGGTTTGAAAAGTTAATTAAACTCAACCAAAACTTTGTAACTTTGCAATTACATTAATATATCAAGTTGATGAGAAAATTAGTTGCATTTATCGTTATCTCTGTTTTGCTTTCTTGTACGGACAAGGATGCTTTTCGTAAAGAAGAAGCTCGTAAGGCAGAACTAAAAAGAGAAGAGATATATGATGTTATTCGTGAGAACTGGAACTTTATGCCTGCTGATTTTACCGAAGAGGCATACAGTATTGTAGAGCAATGGCCTGAATGGAATAATTTTTATAGCGAATTACTTCAAAAACCTCAAACCGATATTGGAGCTTTTCAACGAAAGACAAGAACCTTAGTAAATCAAGTAGAAGCGCTACAAAGTACCATCCCTGAGGTTTTTAATGTAACCGAAATTCAGAGTAGATTAACGGTCTTAGAAACCAAGCTTAAAATGCTGAAAATGTATATTACTCTTGATGATATTGAAACTGAAGATGTAGTGCGTACTGTAGAGGATATTAATGTTGAAATAGAATCGATTGTAAGTAGGATGAAAACAATATTAGACAAGAACAAAATTCAGGTGGAAGAAGGTGAAGCAGAAATGCTTCAATCTTTAGATTCTTTGAGACAAGACCTTAAAAAACTGGAATTAGACGTTAGAACACAATCAAATTAATGTCTCTGGAGGAGAGTCCGAACCAATCAGCTACTTTTTTGTTGGTTAATACTCCGTGATAAGAATACACTCCATTTCTGAGTCCGTTATTACATCGTATAGCAGTTTCTATTCCTCCGTATTCACCAATTTCGAGTAAATAAGGAATCAATATATTGCTTATGGTTTGAGAGGCTGTTTTTGAATATCTCGAAGCAATATTCGGAACGCAATAATGAACCACTCCATGGGCTGTATAAGTTGGGTTTTTGTGGGTGGTTACTTCAGAAGTTTCAAAACAACCGCCTGTGTCGATACATACATCTACAATTACCGAACCTGGCTTCATGTGCTCTACCATAGTCTGACTAACTACAATAGGGCTTCTGTTTTTCCCTTTTAAGGCACCTATGGCTACATCACAACGTCTTAAGGCTTTTAGCAGGAGTTTATCCTGAATGGTTGAAGTAAAAATACGTTGTCTTAACTGACTTTGTAAACGGCTCAGTTTTGTCAGCGAATTGTCAAATACTTTTACACTGGCTCCTAATCCTAAGGCTGTTTTTGCTGCATGTTCAGCTACGGTACCCGCTCCTAGAATTACTACTTCGGTTGGAGCTACACCTGTTATATTTCCCAAGAGTAATCCTTTTCCGGATTGGTGATTTCCCATTATTTCTGCTGCAATCATAATTGAAGCTGAGCCTGCAATTTCGCTTAATGATTTGACCAAGGGATACGAACCGTCCGATTCCTTTATGTATTCAAATCCAATAGCAGTTATTTTCTTTTTTTGAAGTGCTTCGAGATAAACTTTTTCTCTTGTTTTGAGTTGAACCGCAGAAATCAAAAGAGTGTTGTCGTTCATTTTTCCGATTTCTTCTGAAGTTGGAGGCTCTACTTTAAGTAAAATGGGACACGAAAATACCTTGTCGGTATCGGTGGTAATTTCAGCTCCCGCTTCGCTATATTCTTTATCCGAATAGTTAGCTCCCATACCAGCTCCTGCTTCCATCAGGATTCTATGGCCATTATTGGTGAGGGTGTTTACGGCTTCGGGAGTCAAACATATGCGTTTTTCCTGAAAAGTAACCTCTTTTGGTATTCCCATAAAAAGGTTACTCTTCCGGATGGATATTTCTAGCTTTTCTTCTTGAGGAAAAAGCTCTTGTTTACTAAAAGGAGTAGTTATTGACATATAGCATATCTGTAAAAGCGATACGCAATTTACGAAAAAAATGAATAACTTTTATTTTTCGTTTGAAAGGCACTTTACCATCGTATGATTACGCTTCCCCACGTAAAACCACTTCCGAAAGCTGCTAAAACAACTAAATCACCTTCTTTGATTTTCCCTTGTTCCCAAGCTTCGGTAAGGGCAATCGGAATAGAGGCTGCTGTGGTATTTCCGTATTTCTGAATATTATTATAAACTTGGTGGTCTGACAATCGGAATTTCTGTTGAATAAATTGTGAAATTCGGAGATTAGCTTGATGTGGAATTAACATATCAATATCAGAAACCTGTAGATTATTAGCTTCTAATCCTTCGTTGATTACTTCCGAAAAACGGACTACTGCATTTTTGAATACGAATTGTCCGTTCATATGTGGATAATAGCTTTCGTCATTTGGGTCGTTATCCGCTAGAATATTCGTGACCCAACGCTTGCCCATTCCGGGAGCAATTAAAGCTAATTCTTCCGCATATTGTCCTTCTGAGTGTAAGTGTGTAGAGAGAATTCCTTTGGATAAATCTTCTTCTCTTGATAAAATAGCGGCTCCAGCTCCATCACCAAAAATAACCGAAACTCCTCTACCTCTAGTAGTGAAGTCTAATCCTCTGGAATGAATTTCAGAACCAATGACTAAGATGTTTTTATACATTCCGGTTCTGATAAACTGGTCTGCTACCGAAATAGCATACACAAATCCTGAACATTGATTACGTACATCCAAAGCTCCAACGGTTTTGAGACCTAATTCGCGTTGTACCATAACTCCGGGTCCTGGGAAGTAATAATCTGGACTTAATGTAGCAAAAATTACAAAATCAATATCATCTTTGGATATACCTGAGCGAGAAATTGCAATTTCGGCAGCCTTTACTCCCATAGAAGTAGTGGTTTGCTCCTCTTTATTTACATGACGTCTTTCTTGAATTCCGGTACGTTCTTGAATCCACGCATCGTTAGTGTCCATTATTTTAGATAAATCATCATTTGTTACGATGTTATCTGGAACGTAAAACCCTAAACCGGTTATCTTTGAATGATACATATTTTATAATAGTGTTGGTTATAAAAGAATAGGCCAAAATTATAAAAAAGATTTAACTATAGCGGATTGTTTCCTCTTAATTGTTATTTGAAGTGATGGTACAGATATAACTATAGGTAAACTCAAAATTATTTATCATTAAATAATAAGTGGCAAAATATAATAAAACTTCTTTTTTCTTGTTTTGTTTTATACTCTTTAATCGTTTATTTTGTAGAGTATAAATTTTGCAGATGAGCCCTTATTATTTCAGAACAGTTTTATTTTTTCTTGTTTTTTTAGGCAAGGTTGGGGCACAAGAAGTTGTTGAAGAATCACAAACTCTATATCCCAAAAAATTTACTGAAAAAACTGATTTTTATAATTTTTTGTGGGGAAAACACTATAGAAATTTATATGCTATTCCTCTCTTGGCTTCTGAGCCAGAAAAAAAGAGTTTGAATTATATTCCGTTGATTGACGAATTCCCTTATTTTAGATATTACCCAGAATTTGTGGAATTGTATCACAAAGAGCATTTTGAAGAAACCTATACAGAACGCTTTATTGCAGATGCTTATACGCTTGTTCATCCGTTAGCTACAGTTATCACCAATGGTTTGGCAAAAAAAGTTCAGCTAAATACAACGGAACATAAAATAGTATTTACAGATGGAAAATTCCAGAAATTAGTTGATGATTCAAAAAACACAATTTCTACCCAGCAAGTTGTTGGTTATTTGCACGAACATTCCAAATATAAAATAGACCAAAAAGCTTATGTCCGCTCTCGTATCTTAGATATGTTGATAGGCAATTCACTAGACGTAAATCAATCCTATTCATGGATTTTGTCAGAAAAAGACAAAAACGAGTATGTTCCTTATACGGTTGATAGAGGTTTTTCTTTTATTAAAAAAGATGGTTTGCTTTTTGGATTTTTGCTCAAATCTTTAGGAATTAAGGAGCTTAATAACTACTATAGCAAAAGAATTAAATCCGAAAAAATCAATGCACATAACTTGGTTTATGATTTGATTCTGGCAAGAGAAATAACAGAATCTGTTTGGTTAGAACAAGCAGATTTTATTAAAACACAGCTTACTAAGAATGCAATTGACGAGGTTTTTAGTCAACTTCCTTCCGAATATCATACGGCTGTCGAACACACAGAATTAAGGCAAATGCTTCTTTATCGAATAAGTAATATTGATGTTTTGGTCAAAGATTATTATGGTATTCTACAAAAAATAGTTGTCATAAGCGGAACAGCACAAGACGATGTGTTTAAGATTAAACAAGACCAAAATAAGGTTTCCATCACACTTATAAACTCGCACTCGCAAGAGATTGTGTTAGAAAATCATTATTCTTCAGAAAAAACCAAAGAAATATGGCTGTATGGTTTAGGAGGAATCGATACTTTCTCGGTTTCGGCAAGCGCAAAAAACAATATTGTCGTACGAATTATCAACAACGATAACTTTAATGACTACGATTTAGAACAAGCTATGGACAACGTCAAGATTTATACACCCGAATCAGCATTAGTGACCAAAGATGAGGTTGGGCAAGCAGTCTTGTATAAAACTGATAATCCTGATATTTTAGAATATAGTCAAAATCGTCCTAAAAAGCACACTCTTGATTTTCAACCCGGACTTTTATTTGATACCGATTTATCGGTTCGTTTTGGAGGAAAGCTTACCTATACACGATATGCTTTTAAAAATGTGCCGTTTAGTGCAAGACATGAATTGAGTTGGAATCATTATTATTCTTTACTGTATTCGGGAACTTTTCCAACATTAAGCTCTAAAACTGCTTATACAGCCGATGTTTGGATGACATCTTCTAATCATTTTCAAAACTTTTTTGGTTTTGGAAACGAAAGTCAAAACTATGAAAGTTCTTTCGGGAGAGATTATAACCGCGTATTGTTACAAAAAACGGGATTCGATGTAGGGATTCTCTTTCATTTTTCAGAAAATAAAAGGGCAATAATCAAAGCAGGAGTTGAAAGATACAATATTACTGACCAGCAAAAATTTGATCGACAAGATATTTTTCAGCAAGGAGAATTGCAAAACAAGAATAATGTTTTTATGAATATCAAAGGAAATTACAGAATTTTATCTAAGCACAACACCGCAAGCAAGTTTAACTATCTTTTTGAGCCCGAAGTAGGATTGATGTTGAATTTCAGGGATATGAATAGAAATGTGCCTTATTTGTCGGGAGTACTTTCGTTATATTATCATCCAGATTACAACAGAAAATACACCATAGTTTCGGTGGTTAGGGCAAAGGCGCTTTTTAACGAAACTTATGAGTTTTATCAAGCGGCTGTTATGGGAGGAGAAACCGGTTTAAGAGGTTTTAGAAATGAGCGTTTTTCAGGACAGCAATATTTTGTACATAGTAACGATTTTCGGATTGATATCGGAAGACTTTCTAATAAAGTAATGCCTTTAAATTTAGAGACTTTTGTTGGAATCGATTACGGACGTGTTTGGTATGCTCACGAAAATTCACAGAAATGGCATACATCTTTCGGAGGTGGATTGTCATTTAAGGTCATTAATAAATTCAATACGAATATTTCGTATTTTACTTCGTCCGAAAGGCCACGAATCACTTTGTCGTTGGGATATTTCTTTTGAGATTTATAAATAAAAACAAAGGCGGATTGTCGTCCGCCCTTATTTGTGTTATTTGTTCATTAGTTCTTCAATCTCTTCAGCTTCTACCGGAATGTTTTTCATTAGGTTTAGTGGTGCTCCATGGGCTTGGACCACATAGTTGTCTTCTATTCGAATACCGAAACCTTCTTCCGGAATATAAAATCCGGGTTCGATCGTAAAGACCATTCCTTCGGTAAACTTATCGGTTAACAATCCGTAATCGTGAGTGTCTAAACCTAAGTGGTGCGATGTGCCATGCATCATATATTTTTTATAAGCAGGCCAGTCCGGATTTTGATTTTGTACATCAGCTTTGTCCAAAAGTCCTAATCCAAGTAGCTCTGAGGTGTAAATCTCGCCTAACTCCTTGTGGTATGCATACCAGTCATTTCCGGCAACTAACAGTTTTTCGGCTTCTTTTTTACATCGCAATACGGCATCATATACTTCTCGTTGTCTTTTTGTGTACGTTCCGTTTACCGGAATAGTTCTGGATAAATCAGAAGAATAGTTGGCATATTCTGCTGCCGTATCAAACAAAATCAGTTCTCCGTCTTTACATTGAGTATTGTTTTCAATATAATGCAATACATTTGCGTTGTTTCCGGTTGCAATAATCGGAGTATAAGCAAATCCTTTAGAACGATTTCTGATGAATTCGTGAATGAGTTCGGCTTCGATTTCGTATTCCCAAACTCCTGGTTTTACGAAGGACAAGATTCTGCGAAACCCTTTTTCCGTAATGTCACAAGCTTGTTGAATAAGAGCAATTTCTTCGGGCTCTTTAACCGAACGTAATTTTTGTAAAATAGGGTTTGAGCGTTCTACTTTATGAGCAGGATACGTTTCTTTCCACCATTTTATAAAGCGATCCTCACGAGTTTCAGTTTCTACTGCTGCACGATAATGTTCGTTAGTGTTGATATACATCGTGTCTGCATAGGTCATCAACTCTCTTAGTACTTTTTGAAAATCAGAAAGCCAATACACTGACTTGATTCCGGATACTTCAAACGCAGCTTCTTTGGTGAGTTTTTCGCCTTCCCAAATGGCAATATGCTCGTTTGTTTCTCTTAAAAAAAGGATTTCTTTATACTTCTCAAAAGGAGCATCCGGGCAAAGCACCAAGATACTTTCTTCTTGGTCTACACCGCTCAAATAAAAAATATCGCGATGTTGCGCAAAAGGCAGGGTGCTATCTGCACTAACCGGATAGATGTCGTTGGAGTTAAAAACAGCAATGCTGTTTGGTTTCATCTGAGCTATAAATTTCGCTCTGTTTTTGATGAAAAGATTTTTGTCTATTCTGTGGTATTTCATGATTTTTTTGCTTTTGAATCTCCATGAAGATTCTATTGGATTTTATAAGTTTGTTTGTATTATAAGACAAAAAGGAATTGTTTTTTTGTCTGGACAAAAAGCAAAATTACAGAATTATTTCTTCATAAAATAATACACCACTCCTGCAATTCCAACAACCAGCATAAGAATTCCCATTAGTGCGATTTCACCTTCTGCCAATCGCATCCCTCCTCGTATGATTAAGAAAAATCCGACAAGCAATACAAACCAACTGGCTTTTTGAGGTTGTTTTTTTTGAATATTTTTATTTTCGTCCATTTTTTTTAAAATTATAAGTTTACAATTTCTATGTTTTCTGAGATATACACCAGAGTTTTATGGGTTACTTTTAAATTCATCTCTTCTAGAGATTCTGCATAACTTTCGATTTGCTCTTTGTGGTGGTTTGCTCTTGAACCCGTTTTATAATCCAAAATCATAGCTTCATTAGTAGGTTTTATAACTACCTTATCAGGCTTCACTAATGGTTTTCCTTTTCGAATTATAGTTCTTTCGTTCAGTGTTTTATATTCTGGGTTATAAAAATCCTTTAGTTGTGGATGTCTTATTATACTTTCGATAGTTTGTTTTATTTCTCCTTTTTTATCTAGGGTGATAAGTCCTTTTTCGATTGAAAAGTCAATTGTTTTATCAATGTCTTTGTCAGAATGTATCATTGATAAGATTTCATGCAAAAGGTTTCCTTTTTCGATAGATTCTTGTTGTTTGGTGTCCCACATTAGAGCTTCGAGAGTGGCAATCTTGATGTTTCTTGCATCAAAGTTCTCACTTACGGGCTCGATGATTTTTTGTACATCTTCTCCTTTTTTCTTTTCGGATTTTCGAACGGGTTCTCCAAAAGAGTAATTGAACTTTGTGTTTTCAAAAACCTTCTTATGTTTCAAAAACCGAATAAAGAAAGAGGACATAGAGTTACGCAATTGAACCTCACCGTTTGCATCAAAATTTATTTTTGAAATAATAAATAATTGCTCGGCAGCCCTTGTAAGAGCAACATAAATTACATTGATGTTGTCTAAAAGTTCTTCTTGATTTTTGGTATAATAAGTTTCTTTCGCCTTTTCAGAATAATTTTCGACAGATGAGCTATTGTTTACTAATACTTTTGGGAGGTCGATGGATTCGAGTTCGTTTTCGACCCATAAATTTCCTTTTTTTCGAGAATAATCCTGATCGGCAAACGGAAAAATTACCACCGGAAATTCTAATCCTTTTGATTTGTGGATGGTCATAATCTGAACTGCATTTCCCTTTGGAGAAGGAATACTTTTTTTATGCCCGTCTTTTTTCCAGAAGTCTAAAAAATCATCAATATTGGATTGGCTTCTAATATTCTGCTCTAAAACTAAATCCAAAAAGCTTTGAACATATATATTGTTGGAATTTTGGAGGAAAACTTCAACCAGAATTTCTGTGGCTTCATAAAGTGGTTTTCTTCGAATTTCTTCGAATGAAAAGCTGATTCCATAACCCAACAGCCAATTTTCAAACTCTTTTTCGTGATATAATTCGATTCCTTTTTTCAAAAAATCATGAATAGGGTTTTCTGTTAAGCTTCGCCCGAGATAATAAAGAAAATTAGCTTTGGCTTGTGTGTTGTTTTTATTTCTGATAAACTCTAATAAATTAATCAGAAAAATTACCTCTGAAGCATTTGAAATCAAAAGGGTTTCAGACGAAATAATCGGAATGTTATTTTCTGTAAGATGGTTAGCAATTAGTACTCCTTCTGTATTTCTACGAACCAGAATTACCATTTCGCTATATTCAAATCCTTGATTTCGAGCCTGATGTATGGTGTCAATAACCGATTTCAGGTACAAATCGTTTTTCTCCGAAACTTCTTCGTCATTTTCAACTAAATCCTCTTCGTTGATAAACGAAATATTGACATAACCTCCTATCTTAGAATTGATTTTTTGTTGACTTTCAGCATATATTTTCCGGTAGTCTTCGTCTGAAAATTCATCCGACAGAAAACCAAAAAACTCATTGTTAAATTCAATCACTTCAGAAAAGCTCCTGTAGTTAGTTGTTAGGTTTTCTACATTTTTATCAGGATTCGAAAACGGGTTTTCTGAACCCGAAAGTTCAATAAGCTGTTCTGCTTTTCCGCCTCTCCATCTATAAATAGACTGTTTTGGATCGCCTACAATCATCAAGGAGCCTTTTTCTCCATAATCGTTTTGTCCTGAAAGAGCATTGTCAATAAGCGGAATCAGGTTTTTCCATTGTAATTCTGAGGTGTCTTGGAATTCATCGATAAAAAAATGGTTGTATCTATCGCCTAATTTTTCGTAAATAAAAGGAGCAGGTTGCTCTCTGATTTCTTTATGAATAATATTGTTGAATTCGGAGATCGAAAGTATATTTTGTTCTTGCTGAATGTTTATAAGCTCTTGATTAACCGTGTTTAGAACTGATAATGGAGTTAGGTTTTTTAAAAATGCTTTGTAAAAAAACAATGTTCCTGCTTTTTGATTAATATTTTTTAAATGCTCTAAAATATCTAAGGCAATTTCATCAACCAGATTTTTTTGACTTTGAGAAACGGATTTCGCATAACGTTCTCCGCCTTCTTCGAGTCGCTTGTAATGTGTGTCGTTAAATACTATTTCTTTTTTTTGACCTATTTTTTTAAGATGATTCGGAACGTAACTTCTGAAAAATGAATTGTGTTCTATGCCTTTGTCATCAATTTTTTGCAGTGCGTTTTGAGCAATCAGAATAATTTCGTTCTCCAAATCCTTACATATTTTTAGAATGTTCTTTTTTATTTCTAAAAACTGTGTAATAGTTTTGTCCTGAAGCGATGATATCTCGGTTTTGTTATTTTCGTTGGTCAACAATTTGCTGATTTCTAAAAATTCTCGAGTCACATCCCATGATTTATCATCGTCTGCTTTTTCGGTAGCAAAATCTACGAGTAATTTGGTTAGGTTTTCGTCTTCTCCTGCTTGAGCAATTACACTATCTACAGCCTCTGCAAGTAAGTTTTCTGTATCGAGTGAAACCTCAAAAGATAGAGGCAGCCCTAAGTCTAAGGCAAAAGACCGAATCACTCTGTGGGTAAACTTGTCGATTGTTGAGATGTCAAACGAAGCATAGTTATGAATGATTTTTTTGATTATTTTTTTCGACTTTTCCTGAATTTCTTTAGGATTCATTCCGGTTTGACTCGAAATATCCAAGAGCATCGTATTGGCTTTTGCGTCTGGAGCATCTTTAGAAAACTCTTCTAAGGTCGAAATAACCCTAGATTTCATCTCTTCAACGGCCTTGTTAGTAAAGGTGATGGCTAAAATGTTTTTATAGGCATCATCCTGTTTAGATTTCAAAAGGATTTTGAGGTATTCTTTAACTAATGTATAGGTTTTTCCTGAACCAGCAGAGGCGTTATATATTTCAAAAGAATGTTTTTTCAAAAGAGTAGCAGTATAAAGTAATTCAGTAACGAATTTAGTGATTTTTTTCGAAAATTAAATAGAGCTGTGTGAAATATCTTTTTTGTCGCCTTGTCTTATTAGCTGCTTTTTAGTTCTTTTAAAGGGTTTTAATTTTTCCTCGACACCCTGTCGCAAAAAAAACAGCGTAAATTGTAGGGCTTGTTTTTTGGTTATTTTCTAAAAAACACGTAAATTAGCACGTTTTATTATACTAGATTTTTAACCATTTAAAAAGAGTTATTTTATATGTCAGAAGGAGGAGAGAGGTTAATACCTATCAATATCGAAGAAGAAATGAAATCATCCTACATCGATTATTCGATGTCGGTAATTGTATCACGTGCTTTGCCAGATGTACGAGATGGTCTGAAGCCAGTTCACAGAAGAGTTTTATTCGGAATGTATGAGCTAGGAGTTTTGTCAAATAGAGCTCATAAAAAATCAGCCAGAATTGTAGGTGAAGTATTAGGTAAGTATCACCCTCACGGAGATACTTCTGTGTATGATGCAATGGTACGTATGGCTCAAGAATGGTCTTTGCGATACTTGTTAGTAGACGGGCAGGGTAACTTTGGATCGGTAGATGGAGATAGCCCAGCGGCAATGCGTTATACCGAAGCTCGTATGAAAAAAATTGCAGAAGAAATTCTAGCAGATATTGACAAAGAAACTGTTGATTTTCAGTTGAATTTTGACGACTCGCTCGAAGAACCAAAAGTAATGCCTACTAGAGTTCCAACTCTTTTAGTAAATGGAGCTTCGGGAATTGCAGTGGGAATGGCCACAAATATGGCTCCTCATAACCTAACCGAGGTCATTAACGGAACTTTAGCCTATATCGACAATCACGATATTGAAGTTGATGAATTAATTAACCATATTAAAGCACCTGATTTCCCGACAGGAGGAGTAATTTACGGATACGAAGGAGTTCGTGAGGCTTTTAAAACTGGTAGAGGAAGAATTGTAATTCGTGCCAAAGCTAATTTTGAAGAAGTAAACGGAAGAGAATGTATTATTGTAACAGAAATCCCATACCAAGTAAATAAAGCCGAAATGATCAAACGTACGGCTGATTTGGTAAACGAGAAGAAAATCGAAGGAATTTCTAATATTCGTGACGAATCAGATAGAAACGGAATGCGTATCGTTTATGAACTTAAACGAGATGCCGTTCCGAATGTAGTGTTAAATACGCTTTACAAATTTACACAATTACAGTCTTCTTTTAGTGTAAATAACATTGCTCTTGTTAATGGTAGACCTGAATTGTTGAATCTGAAAGATATGATTTATCATTTCGTAGAACACAGACACGATGTGGTGGTTCGCAGAACACAATTCGAATTGCGTAAAGCAGAAGAAAGAGCACATATATTAGAAGGACTGATTATTGCTTCAGATAATATTGACGAAGTAATTGCTCTTATCAGAGCTTCAAAAGACGGAGATGAAGCTCGAACCAAATTGATTGAAAGATTTAATTTGTCTGAAATTCAGGCCCGTGCTATTGTAGAAATGCGTCTACGTCAATTAACAGGCTTAGAGCAAGATAAATTAAGAGCAGAATATGAGGAAATCATGAAACTCATTGCTCATTTAAAAGATTTATTGGCAAATAAAGATTTGAGAATGAATCTTATCAAAGAAGAACTTATTGAGATTAGAGATAAATATGGAGACGAAAGACG
>CAZOQH010000043.1:0-14696 GCA_964581855.1 uncultured Flavobacterium sp. | reverse complement strand
CTACATCCAATGTTTATTTGAACTTTCTACTTGATAAAGCCAATAATTAATTTGTTTATTGATTTCGGAAAAATTCGCAAACCTAAAGCTAAGGTCACCTCCTGCTGTATGCAAAATGATATGTCCTACATCAGAACGTTTATGCCAAAAAAACTGTTTGGTGGTAATAGCCTGAATTTTATGAGGTTCAATGATTTGGTGTTCTACATCCCAAGCGCCTCTTTTTTTGATAATAAAGTCGGAATTGACAAAAAGCCTGTAATTTCGGAATCCAAAATAAATAAGTAATCCGACAATCATCACATACAATCCGATAAGCGGAAAATAACTTTTGACTTCTTCATTGATAAAAAAGCCTATCAGCAAAACGATTGCAATCGGAAATAACAGTCCAAAATAAATCCCTCTGAAAACATATCGGTAGTTCGGATTAAATACTTTTCCTTTTTCTACGGTTTTATCATAAATCACTTGTAAAATAGCTTCTTTTTCAGAGATGTTAGCTCCAGGGATTTCGATAACCGAACTCTCATTTTTCTTTCCGTCCTGCTTTACTTGTTGCGAAGATGCTTGTTTGATTTTCATTTTCAGCACATTCATTTTTTGCTGAAAAAAGTTTTGACTATACCAAACAATTTGTGCTTTTTTGGGATTTAAAAGAGTGTTTTTTTTAGCAAAAAGTCCGTAGGAAATCAAGAGTGAATTTCGCTGTTTTACGATTTCTAAATCAAAGTAGCGGATTATGGTTCGAACTAAATTAATCAAAAAAGTCAAAGCGAATAAAACCACAAAGATGGTCATAAATCCGAGCATTGTTCCTTTGACTATGTATTGTTCTATTTGCTCCTCAGACAACATTTCGTTTTCTACAAAATCCATGATATTATCATATATGGTAAAGAAAAAAGCCAAAAGAATGGCTAAACTTCGACCATAATTAGAAGTAACTCCAACTTTTAGCAACGAAGAAAGGCTAATTTTGATAATGGGTTTTTGTTTTTCTTCTATCTCCTGACCCACTGAATTGGGTTCGGATTTTACGATTTCTCTTTCTAATAATTTGGCTTTGAGTATTTGAGCCGAATCATGAGTTATAGCCCGAATACTGACTTCTTTTGTTCCGCTTCCTGCTGTATCTACATCCAAGCTATACACTCCGATAAGCTTTTGTATAACATTCTGATTGATATTTACCTGCTGAATTTTATCTAATCCGATCGAAAGGCGTTTTTTACTTAAAATCCCGCTTTGAACAATAAACTCCTGTTTGGATTCGTCCAGAAAAAAAGTAAAATTTCGATAGCGAAGGTAAGCTACTACTCCGATAATCAAGAAAACCACGAGCATTCCTATTATCATATACCACAGAGCTTCTGCAGGCATTCTATAAATCATAATTGCCAAAGGAGCCCATGAAGCACGAAGGAACTTCTGCAAAGTATCTGCAAACATTATCACAATTCCAACTGCAGATTGTCTTTGAGGTTTATCGAATTTTGTTTCAGGTATCAATTTATTTTTTTTTGGTTGTACAGTAGTGACTTACGACTCTAAATCAGGTTTTGTTGACTCAGTTATATCATTTTCTTGACTCTCAACCACAGAACTGTTATGGATTTGATTAGCATAGTTGAGACTCTTCATCAATAGTTCTTTTATCGCATATGCTTTTTCTTTATCCAATCCCGAAATACTCAAATCACTGCTATTTCCTCCTGCTGTATAAATTTCGAGAGACGCTAAACCATACATTCTAGAGAGCATTCCTTCATGAACTGCAATATGTTGGATTCTGTTAAACGGAATAATTGTAGTGGTTGTTGCTAGAATTCCGCTTCGATATAGCAAATCTTTTTCACGCAAAGCATATCCCTTTTTCTTAAATGCGATTCGGTTAATCCAAAATAAAAAACCGATAAAACCGAACACAAAAACAAGAATAAAAACATAAAAACCTACTCCTACTTCTCCACTTTGATAAACCGAAACAAAAGTAATGGCAGTAGCTATAAAAAGAATTACCGCAAAGATCAACAAATTGATCACTATAACGTTCCAATATTGTTTATGGATGGGCAAAAAAGAAACTGCTTCGTATTGAGGAAGCTCATCTAAATTAATAGGATTATTAGTGAAGTTTTGCATTGGTTTAGATATAAACTCTGTAAAAATACGAAAAGATTTCTTGTTTTTTACAAACAATATTCTATGGTAGATTTAACAGACTCATTTTCAGAAGTGATATATAATTTCTATCTTTGCACTCCATTTTTCTAATCTTAAATGTTTATAGCATGCAACTGTACAACACTTTGAGTGCGGAAGAAAGAAAACAACTTATTGAGGAGTCGGGCAAACAACGCCTGACGCTTTCTTTCTACGCATATGCTCATATCGAAAATCCCCACCAATTCAGAGATGATTTATTTCGAGTTTGGAATACTCAAGAAGTTTTAGGCCGTATTTATGTAGCTCACGAAGGAATTAATGCTCAACTTTCGGTTCCGGCAGACCGTTTTGACGAATTCAAAGCTTATTTAGACACCTATGATTTTATGAACGGGATGCGTCTGAATATTGCGGTAGAGCAAGATGATTTTTCGTTTTTAAAATTAACCATAAAAGTTCGCAACAAAATTGTAGCAGACGGGCTGGATGACGATTCTTTTGATGTAACGAACAAAGGAGTTCATCTCAAAGCAGCAGAATTCAACAAGCTCCTAGAAGATCCCAACACGATTGTGGTAGATTTTAGAAATCATTACGAAAGTGAAGTCGGACATTTTAAAGGTGCAATTACTCCCGATGTAGATACCTTTAGAGAATCATTACCTATAATTGAAGAGCAATTAGCACCTCACAAAGAAGATAAAAATCTACTGATGTATTGCACAGGAGGAATCCGTTGTGAAAAAGCGAGTGCTTATTTTAAACACAAAGGGTTTAAAAATGTCTATCAGCTCGAAGGTGGGATTATTGAATACGCAAGACAAGTAAAATCAGAAGGATTAGAAAGTAAATTTTTAGGAACCAACTTTGTATTTGACCATCGCTTAGGAGAACGCATTACCGATGATATTATCGCGAGATGCCACCAGTGCGGAGAACCTTGTGATACACACACAAATTGTGCTAATGATGGATGTCATTTGCTTTTTATTCAATGCGAAAAGTGTGCAACTGCTATGGAAGGTTGTTGTTCTAACGAATGCGTGGAAGTCATTCACTTGCCGCTTGCCGAGCAAATAGCTCTTCGAAAAGGGAAAATGAACGGAAATAAAATTTTTAAGAAAGGAAAATCTCCTGCTTTAAAGTTTAAAACTCTTCCGACAGACCAAGTAATTGCTAAAGTACAGAAGAAAAAACAAGAAGAAAAAAAACAATCGTTCAAAAAGCAGCTTATCGGAAAAGCCACTCATTATTATACGGGTTCTGGAATTTCAGAGTTTACTTTAGACGCTACCATTGATAAAGGAGATGTTTTAATGATTATTGGTCCTACTACCGGAGAGCAAAAAATAGAAAATTATAAAATGGTGGTGAATTACGACTTTGCTGAAACAGCACAAAGTGGTGATAAAATAACGATAAAACTCCCTTTTAGAACTAGGCTTTCAGATAAATTATATAAAATCGTAGAATAACAAATAAAATATTTTGGGTAAAATTCATCTAAAAAATATTCGTACTTTTTCGTACCATGGTTGTTTGGTCGAAGAAAGTAAAATTGGTTCAGATTACCGAGTTGACCTGACTATCCATACCGATTTGACCAAGTCCGCTCAATCAGACAAGCTAATTGATACTGTTGACTATGTTTTATTGAATCAAATCGTAAAGGACGAAATGGCTATTCGTTCGGAACTTTTAGAACACGTTACACAACGTATTATAGACAGGGTTTTTACAGAAAGTCCTTCTGTGACAAAAATACAAGTAAAAGTTTCTAAGCTCAATCCTCCTATCGGAGGTGATGTAGAGGCAGTTAGTGTTGTAATCAAACAAAAGCGAAAATAACTTTTGTTTGATTGCTAAAAATACTATATTTGCCATCCGATAAGTTTGGCATCTTGGCCGAGTGGCTAGGCACCGGTCTGCAAAACCGTATACAGCGGTTCGAATCCGCTAGATGCCTCAAAACAAAAACGACTCCAAATTGGAGTCGTTTTTTATTTCTGACACTATTTTATCCTTCGATTTCTTTTGCAGAAAACTGTGATTCGTACAAGTTTTTATAGAATCCGTTTTCTTTTTTAAGCAGTTGTTTGTGGTTTCCTTTCTCTACAATTTGTCCTTTATCCATTACAATTATCTGATCAGCATTCATAATGGTAGTAAGCCTATGAGCTATGACAATAGAAGTTCGATTTTGAGTAAGTGTATCAGTTGCTTTCTGGATTAATTCTTCTGAATAACTATCTATAGAAGAAGTAGCTTCGTCAAGAATTAATATGCTTGGGTTGCTTACATACGCACGTAAAAAAGCTATCAATTGACGTTGTCCGGAAGAAAGCATCACGCCTCTTTCTTTTACGTTGTAATCATAACCTCCGGGAAGACCCATAATAAATTCGTGAAGACCTATTTGTTTTGAAGCTCTGATTACCTCTTCTCTCGAAATATCAGAATTATAAAGCGTAATATTATTATAAATAGTATCCGCAAACAAAAATACATCTTGCAGCACAATAGAAATTTGTTTTCTTAAACTCCCAATATCATACTGATTGATGTTGATTCCGTCTATAAGAATTTCTCCGCTTTTGATTTCGTAAAAACGATTCAAAAGATTAATAATCGTAGTTTTTCCTGCACCGGTACTTCCAACTATTGCCAAAGTTTCTCCTTTTTGAATACTTAAATCGATTCCTTTTAAAACTTCTTCATTTTCTTTATAACCAAACCGTACATTTTTAAATTCGATAGTACCTTCGAATGATTGTACCTGAATGGTTCCGTTGGTCTGAGACAAATCGGTTTCTAAAATATCAAAAACACGATTAGCAGCAATCATCCCCATTTGCATTTCGTTAAACTTATCTGCAATTTGACGAAGTGGGTTAAACAGCATTCCGACCAGCATAGTATAAGTTACCAAATCTCCCATTGTAGTATTCCCGTTCTGAACAATATCATTGGCTCCATACCAAATCACCAGTCCGAGCGTTATACTCGAAACAATATCCGCAACCGGAAAAAACACGGAGTTATACAGCACGTTTTTAAGCCATGCTTTTCGATGTTTATTGTTGATTTCTTTAAACTTTTCGTATTCTATTCGCTCTCTCGAAAAAAGTTGAACGATTTTCATTCCGGTTAATCGTTCTTGAATAAAAGTGTTTAGATTAGCCACTTGGGTACGAACTTCTTCAAAAGCTCCTTTCATTTTCTTCTGAAAAATTCGGGTTGCTATCAGCAAAATAGGCATTGCTACCAAGACAATCATTGTCAGCCTCCAGTTCATATATATCATAAAGATGATAGCCACAGCCATTTTCATTAAATCGCTTATAATCATAAACAATCCTTGGCTAAAAATTCGGGCAATAGATTCGATGTCAAAAACCGAACGAGTTACTAATTGTCCGACAGCTGTATTGTCAAAGTACTTCATCCTAAAACGAATAATATGGCTAAAGAGTTTATCGCGTAAATCTTTAACAATATCCTGTCCGAGCCAATTGGCCCAATACACAAAATAAAATTGAGAGAGCACCTCCATTAATAAGACAAAAAACATGAGTGCGATATAAATCAATAATCCGTATTGATCTTTAGGCTCTACGTATTCGTCAACAGTTTGTTTGAGCAAGTACGGACGAAGTGCAGCAAAAACAGAAAGCAAAATAGACCATATAATAATGGCATTAAACCTCCATTTATAAGGTTTGGTAAACACCATTATTTGGCTAAAAACTTCTTTATTATTCCTTTGTTTCATTCTTTATTGCTTACTCTTCTGTCTGTTTTTATTTCTTATCTAAAAAAGGGTATTCTACTTTAACCAAATACAACCCATGTGCAGGAACTGAAAAACCTGCCTTACTTCTGTTTTTACTTTTAATGATTTCTTCGAATTCTTCTATTGAAATTTTGTGTAATCCCACTCCAATAAGTGTTCCGACTATGGCTCTAACCATATTTCTTAAAAAGCGATCTGCCGAAATAGTAAAAACCAATTGATTTGCTTCCTGCTTCCAAAAAGCCTGATATATATTACAATTATACGTAAAAACGTCTGTGTTTGATTTTGAAAAGCATTGAAAATCATTGTACTTAAACAAAACCTCACATGCACGATTCATTTGTTCCACATCTAGATTTTTATAAGAATACCAGCTAAAGTCTTCCTTAAACGGATCTTTTTGTAGATGAATGTGGTACTCATACGTGCGCTGTGTTGCATCAAAACGAGCATGAACATCGTCTCCAACCCTAAAAACATTAAAAACAGCTATGTCTTTGGGTAAAAAGGAATTTAATTTTTTTACTAAATCTTTCGAGTTGATTGCTTCCGGAAAATCAAAATGAGCATACATTTCTTTGGCATGCACTCCACTATCTGTGCGTCCTGCTCCTACAACTTCGATTTGATTTTTTAACAAAAGAGATAACGCCTTGGTAAGTTCTTCCTGCACCGTAATTGCATCGGGTTGAACTTGCCATCCGTGATAATTTTTCCCAAAATACGAAAAATGAATAAAGTATCTCAATTTTATACAATCAAAGCTACAAAGATAAGGATTTATACACTTAAGTAAATCCCAATATTTTAATGTTACTGTTTTTTGTCGAAACAGAAAAACACTTAACAAATCTCTTTGATGACACAGGTTGCAGAACAATGTCGGGTGAATGTCGGGCATAATTACATTTAAATAATTGTAGCGATGAAGGGAGCGTTGTAGTATTGTCAAAAAATTTTAAATTTACCATTATGAAACAACCCGAATTAGGAAAAAAATTTCCGAACTACGTAAAGAAAAAGGACTAACTCAAGAGGAACTCGTTGATTTGTGCAACATCAATGTCAGAACTATTCAACGCATCGAAGCTGGAGAGGTAACCCCCAGAAGTTATACACTTAAAACCATTCTAAAAGCGCTAGATTGCGATTTAGAAGAAATACATTTAGAAGAAAAAAACAAACTCAATTTCTCTAGAGCAGACCTCAAAACAATTAATATTTGCGCTTGGTTAGGCATCGTATTTATAATTATTGATTCATTTAATATTTTTTTGAATATCACCTTAGACTTTGATCTCGATGTTTTAGAGAGTATAACTAGCATCAAACAGCTTTATATTACAACCCAATTCGTTTCGTTTATTTTGGCATTTACTTTTTATTTAGGGTTTTATATTTCGGGTAAAATCTTCAAGAGCAGTTTGCTTAAAGCGACCTCGATTTTAATGATAGTGGTTTCTGGATTAAATTATTTTTTTTCTGGTTTTTTGTTCGACTCCAACGAATTTATAAAAACTACTTTTGGGGTAGTAACTTTGTTGGGGTATGGAGCAGTCGGGATTCCGTTTGGCATTGGAATCTTAAAACTCAACACTTATCTAAGCTCTTATGCTACTAGTGGGATTTTCACGATAATTCTCTATGCAACTATGCTAACGGTAGTTTTGATATTTATGTCCGTTTTTTTAATCGTACCGGTTATGATTCTGCAACTGATTCTACTCTATAAAGTTAAGGAATATTTACAACACACATAAAAGTTGTTAGTGGAAAAACTATTCACTATTTTTGTGCAAAAGACAAAATTTTATGCTTCAATTAAACGTAAAAAACGAAACTTCAAGACTTCGTGCTGTGGTTCTCGGAACAGCCCAAAGCAACGGACCAACACCTACAGCAGACGAGGCTTATGACCCGAAATCTTTAGAACATATCTTAGCAGGAACTTATCCGCTCGAAGAAGATATGGTTAGAGAAATGGAAGCCTTCAACGAAGTGTTCAAAAAGTATGACGTAAAGGTTTATCGTCCGGAAATTATCGAAGATTACAATCAGATTTTCTCTAGAGATATTGGTTTTGTAATTGATGATGTGTTTATCAAAGCTAATATTTTACCGGATAGAGAAAGAGAATTAGATGCTATTCGTTATATAATTGAGCAGATGGATCCGGCAAAAGTTGTTCGTCCTCCAGAAGAAGTTCATATTGAAGGAGGTGATGTAATGCTTTATAACGACCATATTTTTATCGGAACCTATAAAGGAAGTGACTATAAAAATTATATCACGGCCCGAACCAATATGCAAGGCGTGCAGTATATCAAAGATCTTTTCCCGAATAAAATCGTGAAGGAATTCGATTTGGTAAAATCAAAAATCGAGCCTCGTGATAATGCTCTGCATTTAGATTGTTGCTTTCAGCCTGTGGGGCATAATAAAGGAATTATTTATAAATCCGGATTCAGAGAAGAAGCCGATTATATGTATTTGGTTGAGCTTTTCGGAAAAGAAAACCTGTTTCACATCACTCGAGACGAGATGTATAACATGAACTCTAATATCTTTTCGATTGCTCCGGATGTAGTGGTTTCGGAGAAGAATTTTACCCGACTCAATACGTGGCTTCGCGAAAACGGATTTACGGTTGAAGAAATTCCGTATGCCGAAATTGCCAAACAAGAAGGGCTATTGAGATGTTCAACACTTCCGTTGATTAGAGATTAAACAATTAGTTTCAAGCTTCAGGTTCCAAGTTATCTGAAATCTAAAACAACTTGAAATTTTAAACAAAAAATAGAAAATGAACCAAACTACAAATACCATATTGATGATTCGTCCGGTAGCATTCCGAATGAACGAACAAACAGCCGTAAACAATTATTACCAAAAAGTATTAGACAATCTTTCTCCGAAGGATGCTAACCGTAAAGCCCAAGAAGAATTTGATGCTTTTGTAGAAAAGCTTCGCTCGGTTGGAGTAAACGTAATTGTTGTGGACGACACACACATTCCTGACACTCCGGATAGTATTTTCCCGAACAACTGGATTTCGTTTCACCAAAACGGAGATGTAATTCTCTATCCGATGTTTGCCGAAAACAGAAGACAAGAACGTAGAGAAGACATTTTAGATATTGTAGAAGAAAACGGATTCTTAATTGAAAATGTAGTAGATTATACTTTAGCCGAAGAAGCCAATATGTTTTTAGAAGGAACCGGAAACATCATCCTAGACCGACAAAACGGAAAAGCTTATTGTGCTTTATCACCAAGGGCTGACGAAGAATTGTTTATAGAGTTTTGTGAAGATCAAGATTTAGCTCCTATTATATTTCACGCTTATCAAACCGTAAATGGAGAGCGAAAACTCATTTATCACACCAACGTAATGATGTGTATTGGGGAGCATTATGCTGTAATTTGTGCGGATAGCATTGATGACAAAAAAGAGAAAAAATTGGTTTTAGACTCTTTAAAATCGGATGGAAAAGAAATTATTCTGATTACGGAAGACCAAGTGAATAACTTTGCAGGCAATATGCTCGAGGTTAAAGGAGCAAATAATAAGAGTTATTTGGTTATGAGTACTTCGGCCTATCAGAGTTTAACTCCAGAACAGATTTCAAAAATGGAAAAATATTCTGAAATTTTATACTCGTCATTAGATGTTATTGAAGCTTGCGGAGGCGGAAGCGCTAGATGTATGATGGCAGAGGTTTTTTTACCAAGAAATTAATATACACTTCTAAAAAATAGCACAAAATGGCTTGGATTTTACTTGTTATAGCAGGGTTATTTGAAGTAGCTTTTGCCTCTTGTTTAGGAAAGGTTAAAGAAACCTCAGGTACAGCATCCACTTATTGGTTCATCGGATTTTTAGTATGCTTGACTATCAGCATGACACTTTTATACAAAGCGACTCAATCTCTCCCGATCGGAACAGCTTATGCCGTTTGGACTGGGATTGGAGCAATAGGAACAGTTCTGATAGGAATATTCGTATTTAAAGAACCTGCTACATTCTGGAGGGTATTTTTTATCTCAACTCTAATTGCTTCGATTGTCGGACTTAAAGCAGTCTCTTGATAAAACTCACAACCAAAGTACTGAAATAAAAAAAGCGACTTAATTATAAGTCGCTTTTTTTTGGGTGGATGATGGGTCTCGAACCCACGACCTTCGGAACCACAATCCGACGCTCTAACCAACTGAGCTACAACCACCATTTCCTCGTTTGAGAGTGCAAATATAAACAAAAGTTTTCACTTGCAAAACTTTTATGTAAAATCATATCAAATCCGATATACTTTTGACCGCTACATAGCGTTCAACCGTAAAACCTTCTGCATAATCCACACCTATTAATCGTCCTAAATCTTTCGCTCTATATTCAATACTTTCCTGAAAGTTTTTTGTAGCAATCGGAGTAAGAGGTTCGTTAGAACTGGGTTTAAAAAACTGGGAGTCATAAGCAAAAACAGCTTCTAGTTTTTTATCCATAAACTCTGAAATATCTACCACAAAATCAGGTTCAATATTTTTCCACTGCATATAATGATAAACCACTTTAGGTCGATAGGCTTCTTGTCTTTGTCCGTCTAATTCGGTTTCTATCATACGTAACCCAGACAAGAAACAAGCATCCGAAACAAGTTTACTCCCTTTAGGATGGTCAATATGTCTGTCATCTATCGCATTGCACAGTACAATTTCAGGTTGATATTTGCGAATCATCTTAATGACTTCGAGTTGATGTTTTTCGTCATTTATGAAAAATCCATCTCTAAATTTCAGATTTTCACGAACAGAGACTCCCAAAATTTCAGAAGCTTTTGCTGCTTCTTGATATCGTTTTTCGACCGAGCCACGTGTTCCTAATTCTCCTTGGGTCAAATCAATAATTCCGACTTTTTTGCCTAAATAAATTTCTTTTGCCAATGTTCCTGCACAACCCAATTCGACATCATCAGGATGTGCTCCGAAAGCTAATATATCTAATTTCATTTTTTGTGATAAGATTTTACAAGACCATAAAGTTAGTGAAAACTATAGAGATTACCGTAAGCATCCAAAGTCAAACTCAAAAGTCAAACAAACTTTTCATTGTTACTGATTTATTTACGGTTTCGAAAAACTCTTTTTCAGGATGACTATCTTTTGTAATTCCGCAACCAATATAGAAGCTCACTTTCTTATCCACCACCTCCATACAACGTAAGTTTACGTACAATTCGGAGGTTTTATTTTGTTCGAAATTTAATTCTCCTAAAAATCCGGAATAAAAACTCCTGTTATATGGCTCGTTATCTAAAATAAACCGTTGGGCCAAGCTTTTCGGAAAGCCGCAAACAGCTGGAGTGGGATGTAATTTTTGTATAATTTTTCCGAGCGAAAAGTCAACTTTTAGTTTTGCTTTAATATCGGTTCGAATATGCAGCAGAGTTCCTGCCTGAGAAGTGAATGGCTCAGACACATCTATCTCTAGTGCTTCAGGTTGTAAGTTGTGTACGATAAAATCAGTTACAAATTTTTGTTCTTCTATTTCTTTTTCTCCCCAATTCACATCGATTTTACCTTCAAATTTTTGGGTTCCTGCATACCCCATAGTCAACAAAATATCATTTTCAACGGACAGTAATTTTTCGGGAGTAGCTCCTAGCCAAAGTCCTACTTTCGGGTGAAAAAAGCAATACCTAAAAGTGTTAGGATACTTTGAGAACATTTTTTTCAAAAGATTTGTAAGTTCTAACTTTTTCGGAAAAAAATCTTCTTTTCGCGAAGCTACAATTTTGCTTATTTCTCCTTTCTCAATCTCTGAGATCATCTTTTTTACTAATTCTTCGAAATCATTTTTTTCGGAATCACTATATGAAGTTTGAAACGATTTACTATCAATAACAAATTCTTCTTCCCAAATTTCTTGTTTAAAATCTGATTTTTTTAAAGGAATTAGTATTGATTTTTGAGCACTATCAAAAGGCGCAAAAACAAATCCTTTTTCAGTATAATTTTCTAAATAATTTAAGGTATTATCATGCTGAAAAATTCCGTTTACTTTGGTTGAATTAGGTTTTATATAGACTACAAAAGGTGTGTTTTTTGAGAAGCTATTCTGTATTTTGCTAAGCATTTTTGGGTAAGACGATATTGGTTAATTTACAAAGTGATATCAAGTTATCTTCTTCATCGGTAATTCTGATTTCCCACAAATGAATTGTTCTTCCTTTATGAATAATTTTGGCTGTAGCATAAACCGTTCCTTCCTTTTTACTTTTGAGGTGGTTTGCCGATATTTCGATTCCTCTTACTTCGTATTTGGAAACATCAATAAACATTAATGACGCTGCACTTCCTACACTTTCAGCCAATGCTACTGAGGCGCCTCCGTGCAGTAACCCCATAGGTTGATGAACTCTAGGGTTTACGGGCATTTTGGCTTTTAAATAACCTTCACCCATTTCTGTAAACTCTATTTCTAAGGTTTCCATCAGGGTATTTTGACATATTTTTTTTCCGAATTCTAAAAATTCTTCTTGAGTAAATTTCATCTTTTATTTTTTAAAGTATAAAATTAGGCATTTATAGCCATAAAAAAAACTGTCCTGACTTGGACAGTTTTTTTTTATAAGATTTTTAATCAATTATTTCACATAGAAAGTTACTTTTCGAACTAATCTACGAGCACCTGAAGATGAAGAATCTACAGAAGTATCTTCACCTTTAGAAACCACATTGATTCTGTCTGCACTAATTCCTGCTTTAACTAAAATATCTTTAACATTTTCGGCTCTTCTCTTAGCTAAATTGTTATTGTATTCTGTGTTTCCAATCTCATCAGCATAGCCAAAAACATCAACTGTAGCAGAAGGATTGTTTAGTAAGTAAGAACGTACAAGGTCTATTCCTTGTGCAGAAATACTTGTAGGCTGATCTTTGTCAAAATCAAAATAAGCATTTACATAACCTTGATTAATAAATCCTTTAGCTACTCTTTCACTTTCCTCTTTCTCTCTACCACTAAGGGCTTCAGCGCCATATTTTCTTTCGAAGTATTCTTCTAACTCATCCGGAATACCATTGTCATTTCTATCCACTGTTCTTCCTTTAGTGTCTACCGATACACCAGGCATTGAATTTGGTTCTACATCCAGATAATCTGGCACACCATCTCTGTCTGTATCTTGCATCATGTTTTCCATCTCCAACACTTTTGCTTCTAGTTCATATAGTTCTTCCATTAAATTAGGACCTACATACCAATCAGCATGTTCTTTGTGCGACCCTAAATAAACTGTGACTCCGATAGAAGCGTTGTAAATATAATTATCTTCTAGACCTCTTCTTCCAGAAATAGACGAATATCCATCCCAAGTATTATTTTGCTTCAAAGTATTGATTGCTGTAAAATCTCCGGTCAGAACCACTTTATCCGAAAGTTTTAATTGCCCTGTGAGTCCAAGCATAAGGTTCAACATTTGATCGCTACTTGCCATATTGTCATTATCAAGCATGGCATAACCCAAACCTGCGTGAGCTAACAAACCAACTGTGTTTGTCCATTGGTCAAAACCAAAAATATTTCTAAGATTTGCCACTCCTTGTAGGCTAAAACGATAAAATTTGCTTTCGAACTCCAATTGGCTTTCTTCAGCGTGCTCAAAATTATCGTAACCTGCATCTAGTTTAAGTCCGAATTGAGGACTTAACATATATCTAGCACCTAAGTCTACGTGCAAAGGGGCAATTCGTTCCGTATATGTTCCGACTGTAAAAGGCTCAGTAGGCTTAGTAAATCCTGCATTCAACTCAATAGACCATCTGTTATAGTCCAAATTTCTTGTTTTAGTTTCTTCATCTTCCTGAGCATGAACAGCAAAAAAAGAAATCGACACTCCAAACAGTAAAAAGACTTTTTTCATGTTTCCCATTTTTAAATTACTGCAAAAATATCCATTTATTTAATATATTCTTACAAAAAATTGTTTTTTTTAGTTTTTAATCTTATTTATACGTAAACTTTTATTTTATATTCTTCCAAACATTTATCTTTTTAATAAAAGTCTGTTTGCTTTTGTCGATTTTCAACGGATTAAAATTGCATTTCAGGAATATCTCCTTCTATGATTAATTCTGCCTCAGTCGCCTTAACAATATCTTCTACGGACACTCCTGGTGCTCTTTCTAGCAATTTAAATCCTTGGTCAGTTACCTCTAAAACAGCTAATTCGGTTACGACCTTTTTCACACACTTCACTCCGGTTAGCGGCAGTGTACATTTTTTTAGAATTTTTGATTCTCCAGCTTTATTTACATGCATCATAGCTACAATAATGTTTTCGGCTGAGGCAACCAAGTCCATAGCTCCTCCCATACCTTTAACCATTTTTCCTGGAATTTTCCAATTGGCAATATCTCCGTTTTCGGCTACTTCCATAGCTCCCAGTATTGTTAAATCTACATGTTTACCACGAATCATTCCGAAACTCATAGCCGAATCAAAAAAACTTGCCCCTTTTAAGGTAGTGATGGTTTGTTTACCTGCATTAATAAGATCTGCATCTTCTTCGCCTTCATACGGAAAAGGCCCCATACCTAAGACACCATTTTCGCTTTGGAATTCGACATTAATACCTTCCGGAATATAATTAGCAACTAAGGTTGGAATACCTATTCCGAGGTTTACAAAATATCCGTCTTTAAGCTCTTTTGCAATTCGTTTTGCAATTCC
>CAZOQH010000042.1:0-14727 GCA_964581855.1 uncultured Flavobacterium sp. | reverse complement strand
TAGCTTCGATATTGTTTCCCTCTTTAATCTCTAAAACATCCCAACCAAAAGCTTCAAATTTAGCTTTAAGACTTCCCATCGGAAGCACTTCATCTGTAGGTCCGTCAATTTGTTTTCCGTTAAGGTCAATGGTCGAAATCAGGTTATCGACTTTCTTGGCAGAGGCATACATTGCAGCTTCCCAAATTTGTCCTTCCTGTAATTCTCCGTCTCCATGAAGGCTATACACCAAATGATTGTCGTTGTTTAGTTTTTTGGTAAGGGCTGCTCCGATGGCTACCGACATTCCTTGACCTAAAGAACCCGATGCGATGCGAACTCCCGGCAGGTTATCGTGTGTAGTTGGATGCCCTTGCAATCTTGAATTGATAAGTCTAAAGGTCTTTAGTTCTGATACAGGAAAATATCCGCTTCTTGCCAAAACGGAATAAAAAACAGGAGAAATATGTCCGTTAGAAAGGAAAAACAAATCTTCTTCTTTTCCGTCCATATCAAAGTCTTCGTTGCGTTTCATTAGGTTTTGATACAGTGCCACAAAAAATTCAGCACAGCCCAAAGATCCTCCCGGATGCCCTGAATTTACTGCATGAACCATTCGCAAAATGTCTCTTCTAACCTGAACGGTTAAATCTTGTAGTTGTGAAATTGTTAAACTCATTGTAGTTTTAAATAGTTAGTTGTGCAAAAGTAGGTTTTTTTATTCAGAGTAAAAATTGTTTTTAAAAAGCTTAAGTAGCTTAAAAGCATTATTTATTGAACCTTACAATACAATAAACAAAGTATTGCAAAAGCTTATCTCCTAAAAATATCCAAATCCATTTTCAAAGAAAAAATATTGGAATATAAGGCTGCACTTTGGTCTCCTATATCAGTAAGAGCATAGTCGATTTGGATGCCTTTATACCTAAACCCTAAACCGATATTGGGTTGAAAATTCACGTTTTCTGAACCGTCTATTTGCATTACGTTTTGAAAATTTCCTAATCCTGCTCTTACAAAAACCATATCAATATAACCTGCTTCAAACCCGATTGCCGGATCAATACTTACAAAACTAGTAGAAATCAAATCGTTTGTTTCTGTAAAGCGCATATTCAGATTCAATCCTGCCTGAAGGCTGTAATCGTAGCGGATAATAAATTTTCGGGCAATTCCAAGTTGTGCTTTAGGCATAGTTATTTCTGTAGTTTCCGGAAGCTCTTGATTTTGTCCTGACACTGCATCTTTGATGGTTTCGTATTCCTCTTCGTTGATGTTCCAAATATTATACGTGGTGGTTATATCTCGAAGCATCAAACCATATTTCCAGTCATTTTTTTCAAACTGAATACCCAAATCAAAGCCAAATCCCCACGAATCGGCAAAATCTCCGATAACTCTACGAATAACTTTAGCGTTTACTCCGTAGGTAAATCCGTCAAGTGGAAGTCTTCGAGCATACGAAAAAACAACTCCGTAATCTGCAGCCGAAAACAAACTGATTCGGTTGTAATCAATATTTCCCTCGCTGTCAATAAGTTGGGTTGTATTCATAATATCATCAACTCCAAAGCGGATTGCCGTAATCCCAAAAGCGCTGTTTCTGTCAATGTTTTTGGCATATCCGATATAATCGTATTGAGCAATATTGGCAAAATAACTGGCATGCATTAAAGCAATCTGCGAATCCTCAACCCCTATAAGTCCGGCCGGATTCCAATACCCTGAAGTAACATCAGAAACACTTGCTGTTACCGCTCCTGACATTCCGAGCGAGGCAGCATCCACTCCGATATTCATAAATTCATTAGAATATTTTCGGACAGCCTGACTATAACCAACTGAAAAACAGAAAATAAAGATATAAAGAAGGTATTTTTTCAAAGTAATCTATTTTAAGCAAATATCAGATAAAATTTTGAGACACTAAAACTACATTTTATAGTAACTTATTGTATAGAATGTTGTTTTTTTGTTTTAGCAGTTGATTTATATAATGGTTTAATCGTTTTTTGTACATTCGCATTTCTTAATTGTCCGTAAATGAAAAAACATATTCCGAATTTTATTACGTTACTCAATCTTTTTTCGGGTTGTATCGCACTTGTTTTTGCCATGCAAGGTGATTTTCTTAATGCTTTTATCTTTGTCAGTTTAGGAATTTTCTTTGATTTCTTTGACGGATTTTTTGCCCGAATTCTAAAAGTTCAATCACCTTTAGGCGTTCAGCTCGATTCGTTGGCTGACATGGTAACTAGTGGAGTGGTTCCGGGCTTTGTAATGTTTAAAATGTTATCAGAATATTCAGTAAATGAATTTCTTCCTTATTTTGGTTTTATCATTACTCTTGGGTCGTGTATGCGTTTGGCAAAATTCAATATCGACACCAGACAAACTGATTCGTTTATAGGATTACCTACTCCTGCCAATGCTTTATTTATTCTGAGTCTACCGCTTGTTATCTTACACACAGAGTTTAGCTGGGTAATAGATTTGCTTACTGATGTATGGGTTTTATTCGGTATTTCGATCTTAAGCACATTTATGCTTAATGCAGAACTTCCGCTTTTTTCATTAAAAATCAAGAATTTTAGCTTTGCGAAATATAAGTTACAGATTTTCTTTTTGGTATTATCTCTTGCCTTACTTATAGGGTTTAAGTTTCTAGGAGTTCCGTTGATTATTCTGTCGTATGTTTTACTGTCTTTTTTATTCAAAGAAAAGTAATCATCTACTTCTTTTCATCGGAAAGCCTTGCGGATTTCCTCCTCCTGAAATTTCTGCAAAGATGGAGTCGTTATGAATTCGATTGTATGTAATTTTCTTCGGAAAATCATTCTCTGGATTTTCAAAAACCAGCTGATTGGGTGTGCTAGAAGTTAACTCAAACACCGTTGTTTCTATAGTTGGGTCTGTTGTAATTTCAACAACATAGAGCAATTTTTTGCCTTTCTGAATCAAGTTCACTTTTTCAGAAAAAACAGTGTCCTTTCCGATAACAAAGTATGAGTTTCCTATAAAATTTTTGCTGCTTTTTTTCTTCCACTTTTCAATAAACTTACCTTCTGACGAAGTATGTTCCCAATTTCCTATTAACCATTCTGCTTTTTCGATTTGGTTTTGACACGATGTCAGAAGCAAAGAAAACAGTAGCGTAACAATAAACATTTTTTTCATGAGCTGAGTTGTTTTGAGCTTTCTGCAATTGTAAAAGGTTCTGAACTAAATTTAGTTTCTTAAAATATTTGTGGCACTTGCTTGTGCTTTCGGAAAAATAGTGATGTCTGCAATTTGAACGTGATGAGGTTGTTCTATAGCAAAAACAATTGCGTTAGAAACATCTTCTGCTGTCAGTGGTTGATAACCTTCATACACCTTTTCTGCTCTTTCGAGATTTCCTTTAAAACGGGTAAGCGAAAAGTTTGTTTCGACTGCTCCGGGAGCAATTCCTGTAACTTTTATACCTAAGGGTTGTAAGTCAATTCGCATTCCTTTTGTCAAAGCTTCAACAGCAAATTTTGAAGCGCAATAGGTGGTTCCGTTTAGATAAACTTCTTTCCCGGCAACTGACGAAATATTGATAATATGACTTTCTGAGTTTATTGGCATTAATGGCAATACAGCTTTAGTTACATATATTAATCCTTTGATATTGATGTCAATCATCGCTTCTAAATCTTCTAAATCTGCTTGGTCAAAAGTTGCTAATCCGTGGGCATTACCTGCGTTATTAACAAGAATATCAATGTGTTGAAATTCGTCGGGAAGGTTCTGAATTTGATTAAAGACCTCATTTTTATCTCGCACATCAAAACAACATACATGGACCTTGGTACCAAGGTTTTGTTTTAATTGTTCTAAAACCGAGCGATTTCGTCCACACAAAATCAGCTTATACTTTTTTTCAGACAAAGCTATAGCTGTAGCTTTTCCAATCCCTGAGGTTGCTCCTGTAATTAATATGGTTTTCATTTTTAGTTATTTTAAGCAAATTTACTCATTGTGTTTTACTTTAATTATTAACTTTGATTTTTAATTTATATTCAACTATGAAAAAACTAATTACTTTTGTTATAGCATTGACTTTATTTTCATGTGCTAAAGAAGAAAAGCCAGAATATACTATCATTTCTGGGAAAATGACTCACAACGAAGAGAACAAATTCACCATTAGAGGAATTGCCTTCGAAAAAGAAATTACTCTCGATCAGAATGGTAATTTTACAGATACTTTACATATAGATTATAACGGTGCTTATCGAATCGGAAGGAACGAGCTTTATCTTCATTCCGGAAAAAACTTAAACTTTGAAGTAGATGCTCAAAATTGGTCAAGCATTGTTTTTACAGGTGATTTGGCTGCCGAAAACAATTATATTTCTAAAAAAACAAGCCTTGAGAAAGAGACGATTAGTAACGACCCTAAAGCGTTCTATTTAGTTGGTGAAGCCGAATTTCTTTCTAAATTAAACAGCTTTAACCAAAAGCGCAAAGAACTGTTAGAGCAAAGCACTTTTACTGTTGAAAATTTCAAAGAAAAAGAGTTGAGAAGTATCGACTATCACACTAACTATTTGCTCAACATATACATTGAATATCAAAAACGTTTTGGAGAAAACAAAGATTTTACTGTATCAGAAAACTTCCCCGATACAAATACAATAACAGATTTTGAAGATTCTGAAGAATTTAATTTCTCTACTTCTTACCGAAGTTTAGTAAATGATAACTTTTATAAAAAAGTTGAAGAAGCAATGGGAGACGAAGAAACTCCTGAAAAATATTTTGAAGCATTATTCACTACTTTTAAAACGGTTAAGGCTCAAAACATTAAAAATAGTTTGAGCCGAGTAGTAGCACAAGCTGTCTCTGCTTCGAACGATAATTCTGAAGAAATTTATAATTATTTAATAAACAATACTACTGACGAGATTTTTAAAACTGAACTTACCGAAAAATTCAACAAAATCAAGACTTTGGTAAAAGGTAATCCATCTCCTAAGTTTAACTACGAAAATCATAATGGAGGTACTACTTCACTTGATGATTTAAAAGGAAAGTTTGTTTATATAGATGTTTGGGCAACTTGGTGTGGTCCGTGTAAAAGAGAAATTCCTCATTTAAAAGAAATCGAAAAACAATACCACGACAAAAACATCGCAATCGTAAGTATCTCTATTGATGAGAAAAAAGATTACGAAAAATGGAGAGAATTTGTCAAAACAGAAGAATTAGGCGGAATACAACTTTATGCAGACAATGCTTGGCAATCACAATTTGTATCGGATTATGCTATTGAAGGTATTCCGAGATTTATCTTAGTTGATACCGAAGGAAACATTATAAGTGCTGATGCTCCACGACCATCTGACCCAAAGCTAATTGAGTTGTTTACCGAAATTGGTCTGTAAGATTTAAAAAATCACAAAATAACTATTAAACTGCCTGTTCGTTAAAGTTCAGGCAGTTTTTATTTTACAGAATAACCTTTGGCTAAGATGCTGCTCCACTCCGGATTTTTTTTAACATAAGCAGCTACAAAAGGACATAATGGAGCTAATGTATAATTATTTTGTTGGATAAACTCCAGCGCATGCTTAACGATAATCTTTCCGATTCCTCTGCCTCCTAGTTCTTTCGGAACTTCTGTATGAGTTAAAAACATTATGTTTTCGCTGTTCAGAATATAATCTATAAAGGCAATATGACCTTCTGTATGCAGCTCAAATCGCTTTTTTTCGTAGTTGACAATAAATTCCATCTTCTTGTTTTGTTTACGAGTTACTTTACAAATTTAGTGTTTTAATCAATTCGCTTAAAAATAAAATTTGCTACTTTTACGCTAATTTCTTATTCAGAAGATGAGCAAAAAGTCGAAATCCATTAAAACCAAGGTCATCATAGGTTACGTTCTGCTATTTGGAGTAGGTGTAATATCTATTGCATTTTTGTACAACGAAATTTTAAAATCAGGAAGGCCTCAAAGCGAAATATCCTTCAGAAATAAACAGCTTATTGATTTAAGCGATGCATTAACCAAACTTTATACAGCCGAAACTACCGAAGGAACCACTTCCTTTTTATCATCAAAAACCAACTTTTCGAATTACAACAAACTCATTGACAGCGTCATTCATAAGATGCAAAACCTTAAAAGGGATGAAAGTCGTATTCAAAATACTCGATTAGATTCTATTGTTCTTTTGTTGACCCAAAAAAAGAATCATATCGCACAAATTCAAAAACTAAACCAACAATATACCAACGAATCTAGCTTTAAAACATTACGCATAAAGCTACAAGAAATTCGAGATTCATTACGCAACTCTACACACAAAGTCGATTTATCAAAAAGCAGACGAGGTATCGTACGCGAATTAGGTGATTATTTTTCGTTTGTGGTTGAAAACGAAAAGTTGGTAGATTCTATAAGCAGAGCTCCTGTTTCTGAAGGTGAATTATTAGCACATTCGGATAAGGTAATAACCGAACTCATTGCCCGAGAAGATAAATTAAAGAACGAACTTCGAGAGCGGGAAAATATTTTACGAGTAAAAAACCGCGAGCTTTCCGGAAAAATTCAAATCTTACTCTCATCCATCGAAAAAGAAATTTTAGATAATTCGTACAACGACATACTTAAAAATCAAAAAGACATCGAACGAACTACTCTGTTTTTGTCTTGGGCAGGAGTTGTAGCTACAATATTGTTGCTATTCTTTGGGTGGATTATTCTAAGAGATTTAACCCGACAACAAAAATATAGAGATAAACTTGAGGAACTAAATCGAGAAAACACCCTTCTATTAAGAAGTAAAACTATGCTTATTGCCACAGTTACACATGATTTACAGACTCCTTTAAGCTCTATATTAGGATTTTCGGACTTGCTCAAGAAAACTTCACTCGACCCAACGCAAACTCAATACGTAAATAACATTTCTAGCTCGAGCGACTACATATTAAACCTTGTAAATGACTTAGTAGATTTTTCGAAGTTAGAAAACAATAAAATCAAAATCAAAAAGATTGCATTTAATCCTAAAGAGCTTATCGAAAGTACGTTTAGCACACTCAAACGAAATGCAACCGATAAAGACATTGCTTTATTATATCAGGTAGAAGATTCTCTTGACACCGATATTATATCTGACCCATACAGAGTGAAGCAAATTCTAACAAATCTGGTAACAAATGCTATCAAATTTACCCAAAAAGGTCATGTTAAGATAAGCGGAAAGATAACAAATGGAAATGTAATTTTTGTTGTAGAAGATACCGGAATAGGAATTACCGAAGAACAACAAAAGTTAATTTTCGAAGAGTTTACTCAGGCTCATCCTGATATCGAACAACAATTCGGAGGAACCGGATTAGGACTTACCATTTCAAAGAGATTAGCTACGCTTTTGGAAGGACAAATAGAAGTGAAAAGCCAACCCGGACAAGGTTCAACCTTTACCTTTTCGATTCCTTTTATAAAAGACGGAAATGAAAACAAAAAAGAGGGAAATATCGAAATCAACACTGAGTTTTTGAAAGGAAAGAAAATTCTAATTGTGGATGACGACAAAATGCAACTTTCGTTGATGGAAGCTCTTTTTTCAAATTATCCTATAGAGCTCATTACCGAAAATGATGCTACTAAAGTGGTTCGGCTTATTGAGAGTAATAAATTTGATTTAATATTAACCGACATTCAAATGCCTAAAAAAAGTGGTTTTGTGCTTATACAAAGAATACGAAATCACAAATCAGCAGCTATTAACACATTGCCTGTTATTGCTCTTTCCGGAAAAAGAGATTTATCTGAAGAGGATTTTACTGAAAAAGGGTTTACTTATTTTTTAGGAAAACCTTTAAAAATGGATGAAGCTCTTCAGGTAATGAAGGCCGTTTTCGAAAAAACTAAGATAGAGATTCTGCCTCAATCAAACTTTAAAAAAGAACAAGTATCTTCTGATAAACTTTATGATTTAAATCCGCTCAAACAATTTATATCAGATGATTCTGAAGCCTTGAAAAACATTATTTCTATTTTTTTAGAAAGCACAAAAACAAATCTAAAAGAATTAAAAAACAACTCCATGGATTTGGAAAAACTTTCTCAAATCGCTCACAAAATGATTCCGATGCTTCGACAAATCGAAAGCAATCAAGCGGTCGTGCTTTTAGAGAAATTAGAAAGTAAAGAAATTCCGTTAAACAAAGTAGAGAAACACATTGAAGAATGTGTCAAAGTGTTAAATGGCGTAATGCAAGTGTTAGAAAAAGAAATCAAAGGAGCATAAAAGTAAAAAACATCAGATCATTTGAAATAATCTGATGTTTTTGGCATTCAGTATAACAATTAAAACTTAACCTCTACGATTCTTCTAACAGGTATAGAAACTCCTGCTTTAAGAGTAATAAAATGGTCTGATGCTACCCATACAGTAGTTTCTACTTCTTTCAGTCCTTCTGAATCTTTAAAAATAATTTTAATCTTAGTGTGATGAAGATTTCCTAAAGACATTGCATGTTGAAGTTTATTGTTCAGATCTTTGGTTTGTTCTTCGGTACGCTCAATACTTTCGTTAGGAAAAACCAAATTACTGATTTCTTCTTTTTGTACGGTGGTTGGTTTGCTTGTGTCCATAACTGTAGTTGTTTATAAGAACAAATATCTTAAAAAAAACTAAAAAAAACCTATAGACTGATTATTTTATTTATGTCTCCAAAAGTTATTTAGAGATTTTTTAGTTGCGCTTTATATCGAGATAAGTAATTAAAGTTGTTTTGTTTGGAAGGTTTTAATTCCTAAACAATTACAATAAAAGCCATTTTAATATCAATAGTAATTGGTAGTATGAGTATATTTTATTACTTTTCGACTGATTTTAAACTAAATTATGAAAAGTAAATTTTCGCTCTATAATAAAAAAGAATATTTAGAATTCATTTTTGAAAAGCACTTAAAAAATTATTCAGAGACCCAAGAAGTTGATGTAGAATTTTTAGTGAAAATCGTGAATTTATTCCGTCCTCATGACATCAATGTTGTCTATACTATAGACTTAACACCACTGTTAAATCTATTAGAAGAAAACAACGATTATAAAAAGTTTTTTTCTGGTTATTTAAACGAATTACTTAAAGAAAAAGACTTTGATCAAATAATATCTGATGCAGGAATTATTAAAGACACTGATTTTTTATATGAAATCAGAAAGCGTTTAAGCGAAAAAATTCTTCCTTTTCAGCCTTCTAAAGATAGTTTACAGTTTATTCTTAATCAGGTTTTTTATCGAAATACGGATCCTCAATGGATTGAGAGAATTCCGGAAGAACAAATCGATATTTTAATCCAAAAATTAGAATTAAAATCAATATATACCGAAGAGTCTAAAAACTTCGAACTTTTAGAGCTTTTATACGGAATTGAGGTTCTTATCCAAAGAATTTCAGGTAGAGCAATGGAAAGCGATGTCAATAAAATGGTTCCGGAATTTCAAAATTTTGACAGCCCGTTTATTGCTATACAACGTGAGTTTGCCGAACTCAATGACAAGCTTATACGTTCTAACAAAAAATTCATAACTTCAGACGATTTGTCGTACAAACAGGTACTAATTTTACATAAACAATGTCAAAATTATATAAATACGGCTTTTACCAATTCGCATAAATACGGAATATCACTCAAGGTAAATCAATCGTTACTCAGAATCAGACAACAATTAGACAGAGTAAAAGAGCTCTTGCCTTATTTGGTTGTAAACTCCAACGAAGACAAACTTCAAAAAACGAGAGATCTTTCTTTAACACTGATAAAGTACAATTGTAATAAAAACAATATTCGCCAGCTCGTAAACGAAAGCACTCAACTTTTGTCTTATGAGGTTACTCAACATACAGCTCGAACCGGAGAACATTATATTACAAATAGTCGTAAAGAATATTTTAGGATGTTCCGAACTGCTTGTGGAGGTGGTTTAATAGTAGCATTTTTATGCGTTTTTAAAGTTTTATTGTCTAAAGTTGAAGCTAGCGACCTAGGTTACGCATTTTTGTACAGCATGAATTATGCCTTAGGTTTTATAGCAATTTATTTACTAGGTTTTACCTTAGCCACTAAACAACCTGCAATGACGGCTTCTGCTCTTATCAGTGCGTTAGAACAAGGAGCCAAAACCAAAACTGAAAGTATAAGCAGTAAGTACAAAAGTTTTGCGGTGTTCTTTGCAAGAGTATTTAGGTCTCAATTTATTGCTTTTCTAGGAAATGTCGTTATGGTTTTCCCGGTAGCCTTACTACTAATTTGGCTCATAGACCTACTGTTTAATTACAACATTGCTCATGAAAAATGGCAAGTATTATTAACTGATTTAAGTCCGGTTCATTCACCGGCAATCTTCCATTCAGCAATTGCTGGTTTTTTCTTATTTATTTCGGGTGTTATAGCAGGAAGTATTGCCAATAGAGATAAACACAACTCCGTATATTATAGAATTCAGGAACATCCTGTTCTAAAAAAGACGCTTGGAAAAGAAAGAACCAGTAAAATAGCCAAAATTTATGAAAAAAAATGGGCTGGAATTATCTCTAATCTTTGGTTTGGAGTTTTTATGGGAACCACTGCTTCTATCGGGCTATTTATAGGACTAAATCTTGACATACGACATATTACTTTTGCCGGAGGAAACTTGGCTCTCGGACTTTACGGAGGAGATTTTGACATTCCCATTTCTATGATTATATGGGGAATATTTGGAATTGGAATTATCGGACTCATTAATTTTTTGGTAAGTTTTACACTTTCATTATCGTTAGCTTTTCGATCTAGAAGCATACCTTTATTAGAACTTCGATTAGTAGCACTATCTATCTGGAGATTTTTTAGAGAAAGACCTTCTGCTTTTTTCTTCCCACCAAAAAGATAGTTTGGTTCAACATAAAAAATAAATTTATTACGTAGCTCAGACTTAAAATTATTTTTTTTAATTTTATCGGAATTCTTAAAAAAAACTAAAATAATTGAAATTAGCTTTTTTGAAGATAAAAAAAATCCGATGACAGATTTCTTTAAACACTTAGTACATGAATTTCAACTTCCGTTAGAAAATCTCATTCTGATATTTTCGTTAATTCTGTTTATTATTTTACTTTCTCCTATCTTGTTAAGAAAGTTAAATATCCCAGGAATTATCGGTTTAATTATAGCCGGAGTAGTTATTGGCCCGCACGGATTTGGCATCCTCGAAAAGAGCTCTGCTATTGATCTTTTTTCAACCATAGGCCTTCTTTACATCATGTTTATAGCAGGTTTAGAGTTAGATTTAAATGAATTTAAATCGAATCGGAACAAGAGTTTGTTGTTTGGTTTTTTTACTTTTATTATTCCTATAATAATAGGGTTTCCGGTATGTCATTACCTTTTGGGATATGATTTTAATGCTAGCCTTCTTACCGCAAGTATGTTTGCCACCCATACGCTTGTAGCCTATCCTATCGTTAGTAAACTCGGTATTTCGAAAAATCAAGCAGTAGCTGTAACCGTTGGAGGAACTATATTGACCGACACGGCCGTACTTCTTATTTTGGCCGTTATTATAGGTAATAGTCAAGGTAGTCTGAGTCAAGAATTCTGGATTCGATTAGTTATCTCACTTGCTATATTTTCATTTATTATGTTTTTTATCGTTCCGAAGATAGCCAAATGGTTTTTTAGGAAATTAGAAAGTGAAAAACATTCGCATTATATTTTTGTCCTATCTGTAGTATTCTTTGCAGCTTTCTTGGCAGAAGTTGCAGGAGTAGAAGCAATTATCGGAGCTTTTGTTGCAGGATTGGCCTTAAACAAGCTCATCCCTCATTCTTCTGCTTTGATGAACAGAATTGAATTTATTGGAAACTCTTTATTCATCCCGTTTTTTTTGATAAGTGTAGGTATGCTGGTTGATGTAAGTGTTATTATGAGCGGGCCTACAGCACTTATCGTAGCAGGAACACTTACGGCTGTAGCTTTATTCGGAAAATGGATTGCTGCTTGGTTTACGCAACTTATCTTTAAATATACAGGAGCACAACGCCAACTTATCTTCGGACTTAGTGGAGCTCACGCAGCGGCAACATTAGCTGTAATTTTAGTAGGTTATAGAGCTGAAATTTTAGACGAAAATATTCTAAACGGAACCATTATCCTTATACTCGTAACTTGTATTGTCGCTTCATTCGCAACCGAACAAGCAGGTAAAAAAATTATCGTTGAATCAGAAAATACTGACGAAATTATAAAAACAAACGGAACTGCCTCAAGCGAGCATATCCTGTTACCTATTGCCGATGTATCAAACATTCAAAAACTTCTAGAACTCGCCATTTTCGTCAAAGATAAAAAGTCGGCCAATCCTGTGTCTATCTTGACCGTTGTCTCTAATAATAATGAAGCCGAAATCAATATTCTCAAAGCTAGAAATAAATTAGAAGATTTCGTAAAAGAAGCTTCTGCTTCAGAAACTATGGTAAATGTCGTAACAACCATTGACCACAATGCAGCCAGCGGAATAATTAGAATATCAAGAGAGTTGATGACTGATATTATAATCCTAGGATGGCCACAACGCACAGGTTTTTTTGACAAACTGATAGGTGAGAAATTAGACAATATACTCAACAATACAGACAAAACTATTTTTGTTTGTCATCTAGAAAAACCACTTGTTCTCCATAAGCGAATTGTGGTTGCAGTTCCTCCTTTGGCTGAACACGAAAACGGTTTTAGTTTGTGGACATCCAAGCTAATAACCCTAGCTCAAGAATTAAGTATTTCAATTCAGTTATACGCTAATGAGGCTACTCAAAGCTCTATTGAAAGATTCCTTAAAAAGAGTAAATTGGCAGCTTCTATAACAATGCATACATTTAGCGATTGGGAAGATTTTTTAATTCTCTCTAAAGATATTCATCAAGACGATTTAATCGTGCTTATTTCCGCACGAAGAAGAGCTGCTTCCTATATTGGAGCTCTCGAAAATTTACCTTCAAAAATCGAAAAATATTTCCCTTTAAACAGTCGTTTCGTAATTTATCCGCAACAATTCGAGAATTTTAGTGATGACCGATATCCCGACCTCGATATTTCGTCAGAACCATTGAACAAAGGAATAGAAACCGTTCAGAAAATAGGGAAAGAAATCGGTTCTATCTTTAAAAAGAAAGATAATGAATGAAAATCTAATCCGAAGTTAACCCATCACTCTTTATTGTGCTTAAAAAGAAGTATTTTTGAGCTTTATTAAAATTATCAATCGTTATGATGAAATGGGAACGCTTACTTTCGCTTAAAAAACAAGGCGACACACAACCCAGAATTCGAAAAGAACAAGACCCAACCCGACTGGGATTTGAAGTGGATTATGACAGAATAATCTTTTCTCCTGCTTTCAGAACCTTACAAGACAAAACACAAGTTATTCCGCTTTCAAAAACGGATTTTGTCCATACCCGACTTACACATAGCCTTGAGGTCTCAGTAGTAGGACGTTCGCTTGGTAGAAGCGCAGGAAGTTTTATTTTAGAAAAATATCCTTACCTAAAAGAATTGGGCTATGAAGTAAACGATTTTGGAGCAATTGTAGCGGCTGCCGCTCTCTCTCATGACATTGGAAATCCTCCTTTTGGTCATTCCGGAGAAAAAGCCATCGGAGAATATTTCCTGAACGGAAATGGGAAAAAATATAAAGAACAATTATCCGATAAAGAATATCAAGACTTGGTTTCTTTTGAAGGAAATGCTAACGGACTTATGGTTTTGTCATCATCAATGTTCGGAAATGAAGGAGGACTGCGTATTTCCTATGCCACTTTGGGAGCTTTTATGAAATATCCAAAAGAATCCCTACCCATAAAGCCTACCAATCGAATTGCAGACAAAAAATACGGATTCTTTCAAGCAGATAAAGAATTTATAAAAGAAGTTGCTGATGAACTCGGACTTATTCCTAACAAAACCGGAGATGATATCGGATACGAACGTCATCCGTTAACCTATTTAGTCGAAGCAGCCGATGATATTTGTTACACTATAATTGATTTTGAAGATGGTATAAATTTAGGTTGGATTGACGAAGAATATGCATTAGAATACCTTATTAAATTGGTTAAAGATAATATTAATAGTTCTAAATACAACCAACTTAAAACACGAGAAGACCGAGTAAGCTACCTTCGAGCAGTAGCTATCGGAAGAATGATTAACGAAGTTATTGAAGTGTTTAAAGAAAATGAGGAGAAGATTTTAGCCGGAGATTTCCCGTATGCTCTTACAGACAAAAGTCGTTTTAAGGCACAGCTGGACGATATTATTAATATTTGTGTGAAAAAAATTTATCAAAGCAATGAGGTTACTCAAAAGGAAATCACAGGATACAAAGTTATTTCAGTCCTTCTTGATACCTTTACAAGAGCTTATAACAACAAATATGAAGGAAAAACATCTAATTACGACAAGCTCGTTTTGCGACTTCTTCCAGAAAAATATAAAGTAGAAAACACAAAATCTGTTTATGAGAGATTATTGCATATTTGTCATTTCGTCTCACTTCTCACTGATGGAAATGCCTTACAGATATATCACATAATACAAGGTCATAATAAGTAATACAAAAACTCCGAACAATGTTCGGAGTTTTTAATTTTATCGTTTAAGCGAAAAATGCGCTTTAAATTCTCTTCTTTGTATGTTATTATTTTGGTCTTCTTCGTCGT